>JBCDLN010000178.1:0-8662 GCA_038745295.1 Pseudomonadota bacterium
CAACCCGCTCGATCCGCGCCACGCGATCCAACACGTCAGCTGATGCCGGCTTATAGCCATAAAGCCCGCCCCCGCGTGAGCCTGTGGCCAAGATTCCAGAAGCAAACGGAGCCCCAATGATCACGCTTGCCCCCTTTTCAGCGCACAGCGGCAGCTCTTCAGCCAGCGCGCTTTGATCGAGCAAAGTATAGGGCATCGCCACCACGAAATAGTCGATCGGAAAACGCTGCAGGAACCGCGGGATGAAGTGGGGCACGTTGATCCCAGCCCCAATTGCTTTGATCTCCCCGGACGATTTGAGCGCCATCAAAGCATCAAAGCCGCCGCCTTCCAGAGCTGAAAAGGCCGCTTCAATTCCCTCTTCCGACCCTTGGTGCTGCATGTCGAGATCGTGAATGGCAAGCGCATCCACCCGGGGAAGGCCGAGCCGCGCAAGGCTTTGCTCATAGGCGAGCATGATGGCGTCGGCCGAATAGTCGAACTGCGGCACAAAGGCGAGCCCGCCCGGCCAACGCTTGCGCCAAAGGGAGGTTTCAAAGTCTTCCGAGGCGAGCGGGCGGCGATAAACCCGCCCCACCTTAGTGCTGACAAAAAAGGAACCGGGCACGCGCGTGCGCAAGAATGTGCCCAGGCGATGCTCACTTTGGGTGTTGCCGTACCAGGGCGCTGTGTCGAAGTAGCGGATGCCGCAACGCCACGCCGCCTCCAACACCCTCTGGGCATCAGCATCACTCATGGGTCGCGCACCACCGATGGGGGCACAGCCCAGACCTAGGCGTGGCAACTCAAGCGTCGTTTGGCCAACCCGCCGCAAATCCTGATGCACCTTGCTCTCCAATGGTTTCTTTTGCGATGCCCAGCGATGATGCCATCATTGCGCCCAACACACGAGACGCATGAGCGCGATGGTGATCTGCGGCGCTTGAGCTCTCCCGGTGCAACAAGGACGAGAAAAGGAACGCATCTGTGACGTGGGAAGTCTACGCGGTGAAATATGCGGACCGTGCCGATCGCACGCGCAGTGACAGTTTCCTTTTCGATCCGGACGACAAGACCCCCCATCCCATCGACTACTTCTTTTGGGTTCTGAGGCAAGGCAGTCGCGTCATCTTAGTCGACACAGGCTATGACGAGGCCGAAGCCGTTGCCCGGGGCCGCCCCATCCGCGTCAGTCCCGTCGACGCGTTGCTGCCGCTGGGCCTTTCACCCAGCGCCATCGATGATGTGATCGTGACCCATCTTCACTACGATCACGCCGGTGGCCTTGCGCTTTTCCCCAACGCCAGGCTTCACATGCAAGCGGCGGAGATGATGTACGCCACCGGGCCGTGCATGTGCTTTGACGCGCTGCGCCACCCCTACACAGGAGCCCATGTGGCTGAGGCGGTGCTGCGGCTCTACAGCGGGCGGGTGGTGTTTTACGACGGCGATGGTGCAGTGTGCGATGGCGTGACCGTCCACAAAATTGGCGGCCATGCGCGAGGCCTCCAAGCGGTGCGGGTCCTCACCGAAGCAGGCTATCTATGCCTCGCCTCAGACACGGCGCACTTTTACGGCAACTTTTTGCGCAAAGCGCTCTTCCCCATCGTTGTGGACGCTGAGGCGATGCTGGAAGGCTTTGGGACGGTGCAGCAGCTCGCGTCCAACATCGGCCTTGTGGTCCCAGGCCATGATCCGCTGGTGCGCGAGATGTTTCCCCAGTTCCAAACGGACGACATCGTGCGGCTCGACAAAGGACCGTTGCGGCCAGAGCACCTCAACGATCTCAGTCATCTGGCGGACCGTTAAGCGCCTCACGCGGTTGACGCGCCGAAGGTCACTCGTCGGGCAGAACCACCCCGAGTTTGGCAAGAAGCCCGCCATCCACGCGAAAATCAGCGCCCGTGCAAAAACTCGCTTTGTCGCTGGCAAGAAACGCAATCACCTCAGCCACCTCACCTGGAAGGCCCACCCGCCCTAAGGGTTGCGCCTTCCCCCAATTGGCGATCAAAGCCCGCTCTCCACCGGGCTCTGAGTTCATTCTGGCGGAAAACTGCGTCATCGGCGCGTCGATGCAGCCGGGGCTCACAGAGTTCACGCGGATCCCATCGCGCGCAAAGTCCACCGCCATCGCGCGGGCAAGGGCGTGAAGAGCCCCCTTTGAGGAGGTGTAAGCGCTCACCCGGTCTTGGGTCATGTTGCCCTGGACGCTGGATACGTGAATGATCGAGCCGCCTCCCGCAGCCCGCATCAACGGCACAGCATGACGGCTTGCCAAAAACGCGCCGCGCACGTTGACGGCCATCACCTTATCCCACTCGAGTGGGTCCATGGTCTCCACCGTGCCATAGGGCTGGATGGCTGCATTCGCCACCAAAACCCTTAAGGGGGCAGGGAGTTTGGTGGTCAGCTCAGCATAGCCCGCTGCCATCGCTTCAGCGTCTGACACGTCCGCCACAATCCCAGCAACGCGTCCGCCAAGTGCGCCCAACCGCGCCGCAGCCTCCTCAACCTCAGCGCTGATGTGGCCGAGGATCGCAACATCGGCCCCCCGCTCTGCCAGAAGCTGCGCGGTCGCATAGCCAATCCCTGTTGCTCCGCCCGTCACCACCGCGGTGCAGCCCGTGAATTCTTTGTCCGACAAAACCACCTCCCCGCCCAAACACACTTCACCCGCTGCGATGCGGCACCTCCCGTCAAGCGCTTTCGTGACAATTCCAACCGGCGCCGCCATTCAAATGCAACGGAACGATTGACAATCGACCGCTGGCGCCCGATGCGGCTGAGACCAAGACGCGAGGGACGATCATGAAAGCGATCATCGTCAACAAGACCGATGCCGGGGTCACAGCCCAGATCGAACAGATCGACGAGGCGCAACTCCCGCAAGGTGAGGCGGGCGATCAATTGGTCACCGTGAGCGTCAGCCACACCACCGTCAATTATAAAGACGGCCTTTGCCTGACCGGCACAGGCGGTTTGGTGCGCACCTTTCCCCATGTGCCAGGGATCGATTTTGCCGGCACCGTCGAAACGTCGGACGACCCGCGCTATTCCGCCGGCGATGCGGTGGTGCTCACAGGATGGCGCGTCGGCGAGGTTTGGTGGGGCGGCTATGCCCAAAAGGCGCGCGTCAAAGGCGATTGGTTGGTGCCGCTGCCGGAAGGCCTTACGCCGCGCCAGGCAATGGCCGTCGGAACAGCGGGCTTCACGTCGATGTTGGCGGTGATGGCGCTCGAAGACCATGGCCTTACCCCTGGGGGACGGCCTGTCTTGGTCACGGGAGCGGCAGGCGGGGTGGGTTCGGTCGCCGTCGCGATCCTGGCCAAGCTGGGTTATGAGGTGGCTGCGGTCACCGGCCGGCCAGAAACGGGCGATTATCTCAAGAGCCTTGGGGCGCACACCATTGTGCCGCGCGCAGACCTTGCTGAGGCGCCGACACGGCCGCTCGGGCGCGAAACATACGCAGGCTGCATCGACGCTGTGGGCGGCGCCATGCTCGCCAACGTGCTCACTCAAATCGCCTATGGCGGCAGTGTCGCTGCTGTCGGCCTTGCGGGAGGCGCTAAGCTCGACGGGGCGACGGTGGTGCCCTTCCTGCTCCGCGGCATCAACCTTTTAGGCATCGATTCGGTGATGAAACCGCGCGAGCCGCGCCTTGCCGCCTGGTCGCGCATTGCGACCGACCTTCCCCTTGATCGCCTTGAGGACATGATTGTCGGCGCAACGCTGGACGATGTGCCCGGCCTTGGCCGCGATATTTTGGCGGGTAAAGTGCGCGGGCGGGTGGTCGTGGACGTCGCTTAGCCGACGCCACCGTTCACGGGATCGATCACTTTTCGGGAGAATGAGCGACCCCACCGCGGGACACTCCCCGTTCGCGCCCCAGTTATTGTCTACGCGGTTTCACAACACAAAAGGGGTGCAGGCGGCACCCCTTTTGTATGTGCAGCTTTTGTAAGTGAAGCAGCGGGCGGCTGGGCTCCACGGCCAGCATGACGAGCACCGTCTCACCGACCCCTTGGGAGGAACAATCGATGCGCGAGCGCTTGCGCAGTGTGGTCACATCGCGGTCCTGGGAGATGACCATCACGGTCATTATTGTGGTCAACGCACTGACGCTTGGCCTGGAAACCAGCCAATCCATCATGGCTTCCTATGGCACCATCCTCCTCACCATTGACCGGATTGTGCTGGGGATCTTCATCCTGGAAATCATGGCCCGGATTTATGTGCACCGGCTTCGGTTTTTCACAGATCCATGGGGCATTTTCGATTTCACCATTGTCGCCATTGCGCTCATCCCTGCGAGCGGGCCATTCACGGTGCTGCGCGCGCTGAGGATACTGCGGATCTTGCGGCTGATTTCGGTGGTGCCATCGCTGCGGCGGGTGGTGACGGGCCTCCTTGCAGCGCTCCCGGGTATGGGGGGCGTTGTTGGTCTTTTGTTGATTGTTTTTTATGTCGCTTCAGTGATGGCGACCGAGCTCTTCGGGCAAACATTTCCAGAATGGTTCGGCACCATCGGCGATTCGGCCTATACGCTCTTTCAGATCATGACCCTTGAGAGCTGGTCCATGGGCATCGCCCGCCCAGTGATGGACGCCTACCCTTACGCGTGGGTGTTCTTCGTGCCGTTCATCCTGATGACGGCGTTTGTGGTGCTGAACCTCTTCATCGGGGTGGTGGTCTCAGCCATGCAGGACAGCGTTGAGGCCGAAGCCGCCGATAGCCGCCAGAAGATCGCCGATGAAGGCCACATCATCGCCGAGGGCCTCTCCGAACTGCGCAAAGAGGTGGCGGCCTTGCGCCAATTGGTCGAGGCCAATTCTGTCAAAAGTCCTTAGCAGCGCGGCCTGGCCGCAAGCGGGCCCTCCCGCCATCCGCGTTGGGCAACGGCGTCTGCGCGCCATCTCCGATCTTGTGTGTGGGGCCTGCTTCCCAGTCAGTCGCAGCTTCCTGGAGCGAGACGCAGCGTGATCATGTAGCTCCGCTTTCAAACCAGCCGGCATTTCATAAGACCGCGGTCAGCCCAGCACTGTCTGGCCTGGCTGTGCCGGCCCAACCGTTCACACTTGATCTTACAGCCCTTGCAGCGCCCCCCGTCCGTCAAAGCCCGCCCAGCGGGGTCATCCGTTCAGCCCCGCCACCGAGCCTGCCCAATAAGGCGAGGTCTGTCAGGCGTTGCCGTTAGTAGACGCGTTTTGCAGGGACGATGTATTCGATCTCATTGGACATCGTGTAGGCGTGTACGGGGCGGTCCTCGAGCGTCACCTTAAAGTCATCTCTCAGGTAAGCGAGGGTGTGGCGCATCCACGCTTCATCATCCCGGTCAGGATAATCTTCCCGGGCATGCGCCCCACGGGACTCTGTCCGGTTGAGCGCAGAGTCCATGGTCACGACGGCCTGGCCAATCAAGTTATCAAATTCCAGGGTCTCAATGAGGTCAGTGTTCCACACCATAGTCTTGTCAACGACACGAATGTCGCCCAGCCCGCCGGCCACCTCGTGGATGAGACCGTGGCCTTCCTCAAGAACCTCGCCTGAGCGGAAGACCGCGCAGTTGGACTGCATGGTCCGCTGCATCTTGTCTCTGAGTTCTGATGTGAGGGTGCCGCCTTCGGCATGCCTGAAATGGTCAAGCCGTGAGAGGGCGCGATCATCAGCGCTTTTCGACGTGGGTGGCAGCGCTTCACCAGGTGTCACCAACTGCGCGCACCGCTGCGCCGTGGCGCGGCCAAACACCACCAGGTCGATCAGTGAGTTGGATCCCAACCTGTTGGCGCCGTGGACAGACACACAGGCAGCCTCACCCACAGCCATCAAGCCCGGCACAACGGTGTCAGGATCGCCGTTCACTTTGGTCAGTACTTCGCCGTGGAAGTTCGTGGGAATGCCGCCCATGTTGTAGTGCACCGTGGGCAGCACAGGGATGGGCTCTCGGGTCACGTCAACACCGGCAAAAACGCGCGCGCTTTCAGAAATCCCCGGAAGACGCTCATGGAGGATCTCAGGGTCGAGGTGCTCGAGGTGGAGGTGGATGTGGTCGGACTTTTTGCCGACGCCCCGCCCCTCGCGAATTTCGATCGTCATGGATCGGGACACCACATCGCGGGACGCTAGGTCCTTGGCAGACGGCGCATACCGCTCCATGAAGCGCTCACCGTCGGAATTGGTCAGGTAACCGCCCTCGCCACGGGAACCCTCTGTGATCAGGCAACCCGCCCCGTAAATGCCCGTGGGATGGAACTGCACGAATTCCATATCTTGGAGGGGGAGGCCCGCCCGCAGAACCATTGCGTTGCCGTCGCCGGTACAGGTGTGGGCGCTGGTGCACGAGAAATAGGCGCGGCCGTATCCTCCCGTCGCCAGTACGGTCTTATGAGCGCGGAACCGATGGAGTGTGCCATCGTCCAGGCACATGGCGATAACGCCGCGGCACTCGCCGTCCTCCATCAAAAGGTCGATCGCAAAATACTCGATGTAGAACTCAGCGGAGTGGCGCAAAGACTGCCCGTAGAGCGTGTGCAATATGGCGTGGCCGGTCCGGTCCGCCGCCGCACAGGTCCGTTGCGCGGTCCCCTTGCCGTAGTTGGTGGTCATGCCGCCAAAGGGACGTTGGTAGATCTTGCCCTCTTCCGTCCGGCTGAAGGGGACGCCCCAATGCTCCAGCTCGTAAACGGCTTCCGGTGCATTACGGCACAAATACTCGATGGCGTCCTGATCGCCCAGCCAGTCCGACCCCTTCACGGTGTCGTACATGTGCCAGCGCCAGTCATCCTGGCCCATGTTACCAAGGGCTGCCGAAATGCCGCCTTGCGCGGCAACGGTGTGGGAGCGAGTCGGGAACACCTTGGTGATGCACGCTGTGCGAAGACCAGCTTGGGCACAGCCCACCACCGCGCGAAGCCCTGATCCACCTGCGCCGACAACCACCACATCATACGCATGATCGGTGATCTGATACGCTGAAGTGCCGTTGGTCGTCATAATATCGGTCCCAGCCTGCTCGAACTTGGTCGCCAAAGGGCGCTCCGGGTTCACTTATCCCGTCCGCACCCTGCGACCACCCCCTGCATCTTATGCACACGCGTTGTACCAAAAAACCAGATGCCGCGGCCATGCGACCCAGCTTGTCCCAGCAAGCCCCGCCCCACCCATTGCGCGTATCGCCTAGCTAGTCCGTTGAACCGTTTGATGGCTGGATCCGCTTGTGTCCATTTTATTCGACCGCCTGAGCATTGGCGTGAAACAGATGCTGATGGTTGCCATATCGCTGCTGTGCATCGGCGCGATGGCATTCACCATCTTGCCCCAAGCGTACCAAACCGCCCTCGATCTGGAGACAGCCAAGGTGCGCAGCCTCTCGCAGGCGGCGGCCAACGTCGGTCTGGATCTTCAAAAGCGTGCCACCTCAGGCGAGATCACCGATGAGACCGCAAGGGCCATCTTCCACGAGACGCTGATGTCCATGTGGTATGACAACCGCAGCGAGTACTTCTTTGCGGTGGACTTTGAGGGGTTGATGATCACCCACGCCGCAAAGCCCGAGCTTGCGGGCCAAAACCTGTGGGATTTTCAAGATCCGGCCGGCACTTACCTCTTTCGCGAAATCAGTGATGCGGCGCGCGATGGCGAGGGCACGGTGAGCTACATGTGGCCCAAAGCTGGGAGCGAGCAACCGGTGGAAAAGGTGTCCTACGTGGTCGCCATCCCGGGTTGGGACATGATTGTGGGCACTGGGATCTATCTTGACCGGGTGGAAGCGCGGTTTGCTGCGCTGCGCAACCTGGCCATCGCCGTCACCGCTGTCTCTCTGATCGTAATCGCATTCTTCGGATGGCTGATTGCTCGCGATGTCACCCGGCCCATTGCAGACCTTGCAGCACGCCTTACAAAAATTGCGGGAGGTGAGCCTGCCGAAGACAGCACCTTCAACCGCCGGCGAGACGCGATCGGTCAATTGGCGCGGGCGCTTTCAGCGCTGCGTCAGTCCATCTTAGAACGCCGCGCATCGGAGGACGCCGCCACGCAGGCCGAGCTCCAGCGCCAGGAGGAGCTTCGCAATAAAATGGTGGCTCTTGCCGACCAGTTGGAAAGCGAAGTTGGCCTTGAAATCTCATCCATGGTGGAGGCTTCGGCGAGCCTCACAGCGTCATCCGACGCGCTGACAGGCTCGGTGGATTCCATGCGCGGCGCCGCCAATGACACAGCCGCCATCTCCAACGAGACCACGGGCAACATTCAAACAGTTGCGGCGGCGGCAGAAGAGTTGAGCGCCAGTGCGTCCGATATCAGCCAAAACGTCAGCGAAACGGCTGAAATCAGCCAGAATGCGGCGGACCGCGCCAACGATGCAGCAAAGTCCATCGCAAGCCTTGCTGAAAAGACGCGCAGCATCAGCGAAGTGACAAAGCTCATCAACGACATTGCTGAGCAGACCAATCTTCTCGCGCTCAACGCCACCATCGAGGCAGCGCGCGCGGGTGAAGCCGGTAAGGGCTTCTCGGTCGTCGCCCATGAGGTCAAAAACCTTGCCGAACAAACCGCCAAAGCCACCGGTGAGATCGAAGCGCAGGTGCGAGCCGTTCAAACCGAAACCGAAAGCAGCGTTGAGGGGATCAACGCCATTGTCACCACCGTGAACACGGTGGCCGAAAACACCACCGCTGTGTCCAACGCC
>JBCDLN010000179.1:0-8630 GCA_038745295.1 Pseudomonadota bacterium
GCGTGGACGACCCGGTGACGCAGGTCCAGCGAAAGCACCTTGGGCATGATGGCTGGCCTCCATCACCAGCCATCATCGTGAATCACATTCGCGCCGCTCTGGGAATCCCCGACTGAGTCAGACCGAGAGAGACATGCTCTAAACACCAGGCAGAACGAGCGCATTAACTCTCAGCGGCGACCTTAGACTTTGCCGACAGCTTTCAAGATGCGCTCAGGGGTCATGGGCATTTGCCAGATTGAGGCCCCCAACGGCCGCAGAGCGTCATTGACGGCGTTGAGGAGCGCAGCAGGCGCGCCACCCGTCCCCGCTTCGCCTGCGCCCTTTGCCCCCAGAGCGCTGGTCTTTGTGGGTGTTTCCACGTGTGCGACGTGAATATCCGGCATTTCGGCGGCCATCGGCACCAAGTAATCAGCCATGGATGCGTTGAGAAGCTGCCCATCGTTTGAGTAAAGGCACTCCTCGTAAAGGGCACCACCAATGCCTTGGACGATGCCGCCGCGCACTTGCTCATCGACAAGCTGCGGATTGATGACCCGGCCGCAATCCTCTACCGCCCAAAAGTCGAGGATCCGCACAAGACCTGTATCGATATCCACCTCAACCGATGTCGCCATCGCGCCATTGGTGAAAACAAAGGGAACGTCAGTCACCCTATAGTGGCGCGTAGCGATGAGCTCTGGTTTCACATCGGGCGGCAGTTCGTTGCCGCGGTAGTAGACGGTGCGGGCAAGGTCGCTGAGGCTGATCCGTACGTTTCCATCGCGATCGGTGACGTCACCGTTGCGCACATCGAGCGCACCGGGCTCGCTTTGGAGGATCGATGCAGCCACATCGAGAATTTGGGACTTGAGGGCAAGGCCTGCTTGCAGCATCGCCTCACCGCCGATGCCCGTCCCGCGGGACGCCCACGTCCCACCACCATAGGGAACTGTGTCAGTGTCGCCGGTTTTAACCCTTACCCGTTCCACAGGCACACCCACAGCATCGGCTGCGATTTGAACAAGGATCGCGTGGGTTCCCTGACCCTGCTCTGTCACCGATGAGGAAATATGGATGCCGCCACCTGCGTCGAGGCGCACGGTGGCCCCGTCTTGGCTGGCAATGGGCGCGCCGCCCACGCCGTAAAACGCTGGCGAGGGATTGGTCACCTCCACCATGGAACAAAAGCCGATGCCGCGGTAGACACCGCGCACACGCGCTTCACGCTGTTCATCACGAAGTCTGTCATAGTCCATCAGCGCCACAAGCTTTTGGAGCGTGGCGTGGTGTGAAAGGTCGTCGAGGACCATGCCCGATGCGCTTTTGACGGGGTAAGCATTGTCGGCGATGAGATTGCGCTGACGGATGTCCACAGGATCGACGCCGATGGCAGCCGCTGCTTCTTCGAGCAGACCATCGCACACCGCCATCGCGATGGGATGGCCAACGGCGCGGTACTGGCACATCAAGTTCTTGTTCTGAAACACCACTTTAGCTGTGGCTCTATAGTGTTCCATGACGTAGGGCGCGCCTGTGAGGTTGAGCACTTGGTTGGCTTCTATGGCCGAGGTGCGCGGATACATCGAGTAAGGGCCAATGCCAGTGATATCTTCAAAGGCGAGTGCCTGAATATGGCCGTCCGCATCAACAGCAAGCTTTGCGCTGACAACGTGGTCGCGGGCGTGGATATCGCTTTGGAAGCTTTCATGCCGATCGGCAACAAACTTCACGGGGCGCCGCAAAATTTTTGCAGCCGCAGCAGTGGCGACTTCATCACCATAGGTGTGGATCTTGATGCCGAATGACCCACCAACATCCTCAGCGATGATGCGGACGCTGTCTTCTAGGAGATCAAGGTGCTTGGCAAGGATGGCCTGCATCATGTGCGGCGCTTGACCCGAGTACCGAATGGTCAACCGCGCGTCGGCTGGATCAAAATCAGCTAGCATCGCCCGCGTTTCTAGGGTGACGCCGGTGTGCCGACCAAACTGAAACGTTTGCGACACCGTCGTGACATCATCGCGCGCGAAGACTTCATCCACTTTGCCCACATCAACGGTGCGGGTCCAGGCAAGGTTGGATCCAAGGCTTTCGTGAAGCAAAGGTGCATCCGGGCTGAGCGCTTGACGAGGGTCGCATAGCGCCGGCAGGTCTTCGTAGGACACCTCCACGAGGCCTGCAGCATCTTCTGCAATCGCCCGGGTTGAGGCCAGCACCATAACAACGGGCTCACCCTGCCAGCGCGCGACATCCACTGCCAGAGGGGCCTGAGGGGCTGAACGAAGCCCCGCCAGATGGGTGAGCACGCCCACATAGGGGCTCACGTGTTCTGCCATCAGCGCGCCGGTGTAGACGGAAACTACCCCTGGGTGGGAACGGGCGGCGGATGCATCAATCTCCACAATGCGGGCATGGGCGTAAGGAGAGCGCACAAACGCTGCATGGAGCATGCGCGGCAAGGCGACATCGTCAACATAGCGCCCCCGCCCCTCCAATAGCCGGCGCGCATCGGGGCGGGGAATGCTGCGGCCGATGTAAGAGTTGGGCCGGTCGAACAGGCTGAGGGGTTTTTCACTCATGGGGCGCGCCCCTCGATGACATCGCAGACCGCGTCCACGATCGCCTGATAGCCCGTGCAGCGGCAGTAGTTGCCTGAGATATGTTCGCGGATGGCGCTCCGATCGGCGGTGCCTCCGGCTTCCACATATTCGAGGGCGCTGACGAGCATCCCAGGCGTACAAAACCCGCACTGCAACGCATTGCGTGCCAAAAACGCGGCTCTCAGGTCCGCCCCACGGCCACTTTCGGCAAGGCCTTCGATGGTCCAAACGGCAGTGCCGTCGGCCTGGACAGCAAGCATCAGGCACGACCTGACGCTGACCCCATCCACTTCAATCGTGCAGGCGCCACACACACCATGCTCGCACCCCACATGGCTGCCTGTGAGGCAGAGCGTGCCGCGCAAAAAGTCCACAAGGTTGAGGCGGGCGGGCACATCCTCGCTTACCGCTTCACCGTTCACGGTCAGCGATATGGTGTGCCGGTCTGGCGCCGGGCTCATCCCCTCGCCTCCAAAAAGGCGCGCTTCAAAGCAACACCTGCAAGGTGCTGCTTTGTATCGGCCGTGTTATGGACATCGCCCATCATCTCAACGTCGGTGAGGGCTGCCACCGCCTTTTCAAGGTCGGCGTCGTCACCCCTGTGCCCTTGAAGAGCGACCTCTGCCCCAAAGGAACGTACGGGCCGGTCGGCAACACCAAAAAGGGCAATGCGCACCGCTTCAAAGTCATGCGAGGCTGCAACAAAACAACCCGCCATGGCGTAGTCTCCGTGGCGGCGTGTCAGCTCACAAAAGCCAAAGCGGTCGCCATCCTTTGCAAGGGGGATACGCACCTTGGTCACCAGCTCACCGTCCTCCCGGGCTGTCATATAGGGTCCAAGAACGTAGTCATCGGCCTCCACGACGCGCTCACCGGACGGGCCTTGCAGCACCACTTCCCCCGCCAACGCAAGAAGGATCGCCGGCAACTCGGCCGCGGGGTCAGCAAGGGCAATGCTCCCCCCCACAGTACCGCGGTTGCGTATGGCAGCATGCGCCACGTGCGGGAGCGCCTTTGCAATGAGCGGGGCGTAGCAGGGAAGGTGAGGGTGCGCCGACAAGGTCCTATATCGCGTCATCGCGCCGATCTCGAGCCACCCATCTGGGGAAGCGCTCACATAGTCCAACTCGGACAGATCATTAAGGTCGACCAATAGTTCTGGTGCTGCCAGCCGAAAGTTCATCATCGGCATCAAGCTTTGGCCGCCGGCAAGGGGCATCGCATCCGCCTCTCCGGCAAGATAACTGAGCGCAGCCTCAAGGGTTTTGGGCCGCACATAGCGAAAGTCAGCCGCTTTCAATGGTGTCACCTCACCCAAAAGTGTGCGGGGTTTGGCCACCCCGTCTTGCGTTTATCGCAAAGTGGATCATTTACGCCCGCGCGCCCAAGCGCAAGTTTGCCAAGTCCACTTGGTCACATGCTCGCACCGCGGAGGTATCGATGAGCACCAAACCCACCCCCGGAACAAAAGCACCCAGTCTCACCCTCCCGACGGTGGGCGGAGGCACCTTCGATCTTTCTGCGCAGGCGCCTGGCGCGGCCACGATGGTCATCTTCTACCGCGGCTACCACTGCCCGCTGTGCAAGCTCTACTTGGGCAAAGTCGTGGAAAAGGCCGCAGAGTTCGCCGAGCAGGGCATGCCTATTGTCCTTGCCTCCATGGACGGCGAGGAACGCGCCGCCAAAGCTAAGGCCGAGTGGGGTTTGGGCGATCTTACCGTTGCCTATGGTCTCACCGAAGCCAACGCTCAGGAATGGGGCCTTTACATCAGCTCCGCCATCAAGGACGTGGAAGCCACGATCTTTTGCGAACCCGGCTCATTTTGGGTCCTGCCCGACGGGACACTTTACCTGATCGATATTTCGTCCATGCCCTTCGCGCGGCCCGATATTGACCTTCTGCTCTCCCGCGTGATGGCCATTGGCGCCGGCTATCCACCGCGCGGCGTCAAGCTCGCGGCCTGATTGATGTGGGGGACTGGCTTATGCGAGCCAGTCCCCGACGGGCGAGCACGGGACGCTTACGCGTCGACCCAGTCTTCTCCCACCTTGAGCCGGTGGCCTACCACAAGGCCCTGCGCGAGCGTTTGCTCAATGAAACAACCGGTCTTAGCGGCTGCTAGGAGCGTCATCAGATCCTGCGCCGAGGCGGGGCTATCGATGTCCACATCAAGGTCAAACCCCACCGGCGCGGTCACGTAGGGCTCGTTTCCCTCCTGCTCACCGCGCCAATGAAGCCGCGCACGCACCTCCACACTGTTGATCTCGATCTTCAGCCGCTTGGCGAACGCGCGGATTTGCGTCATCAAGCATCCCGTCAGCGCAGCGGTGAACAGTGCAAGCGGTGGCGGCGCAGTCCCATCGCCGCCATGGAACGGGCCTTCGTCCGTGGCAAGTTCGAACCGCTCTTTCATCATCGGCCATTCGACGGCGATATCGTTGCGCATTTTGCCGCTGGAGCGCCCCACACCTTCAAACACCACATCAAACGTCTTCGTGCCCATCGATCGATCCCCCTATGCGCCGTGCGGTTCGGTTGACACCCCGCCCGCTTCACTCTCTGCTTGACCCCAACACTTAAACAAAAAACGGGCGGAGCGGCACATGGGCAAGCTAACGCGGGATCACATCTATCAAACGGCGAAGGATCTCTCCAATTGGGGTCGTTGGGGCGCTGATGATGAGCTTGGAACCCTCAACACCATCCGGCCAGAGGATGTTGTCGCCGCTTCAAAGCTCATCAAACGCGGGAAAGTCTTTGCACTGGGGCTCGACCTGAAGGAACCGATCCAGTCGGGCCTCTTTGGTGGGCGATGGAATATGATCCATCAAATGCTTGCCACAGGGACAGATGCTGTCACCGGCGTGCAGGACGGGGATGGCAAAGCTTACCTGCGTTACGCCGATGATGCCATCAACCTATGCTGCCAAGGCTCCACACAGTGGGACGCGCTGTGCCACATCTTCCTCGACGACAAGATGTATAACGGCTATCCGGCCACCGACGTGACGGTCAACGGCGCGAAACGCCTTGGGATCGACAAGGTGCGCGACAAGATGGTCGGCCGCGGTGTGCTTCTCGATGTGGCGCGCTGGAAGGGCGTTGCCTCCCTTGATGACGGCTACGCCATCACCCCAGAAGACCTAGACGGCTGCGCCGCCGCCCAGTCCGTTGATGTGGGCCGAGGCGACTTTGTGATCGTGCGCACAGGCCAACAAGAGCGGTGTCTCGCCAGTGGTGACTGGGGCGAATATGCAGGGGGTGACGCGCCAGGCCTTGCCTTTGCCACGGCGCACTGGATCAAAGACAAAGACATTGCCGCCATTTGCACCGACACTTGGGGTTGCGAAGTGCGGCCCAACGAGACGGACGAGGCCAACCAGCCTTGGCATTGGGTCGTTATCCCTGCGATCGGCATATCAATGGGCGAGATCTTTTACTTAAAAGAACTCGGGGAAGACTGCGCCAGCGACAAAGTATACGAGTTCTTTTTCTGCGCGCCGCCACTCCATCTTCCCGGTGGCGCCGGCTCGCCGATCAACCCCCAAGCCATCAAATGACGGGTCGCGCGTCAGAATTTATCTGACGCTGTTTCTACCATAAGCATCTGAGCATCGGGGTGGTTGCCCCCGTCGGGATTGGCCGCCGCACCACCAGAAAAGATAGCGTCACCCAGTTTCCGTGAGCGCTCAAAGGCAGCCTTTGAGCGCGGCACACGCTCTGCGCTATAGGCTTTGAGCGCCTCAACGGGCGATGCTAATGACACGTGGTTGGCCAGAGCGAGCGCGTCTTGAGCGGCCTTCGTCACCCCCATCCCCACATGGGGCCGGGCAACGCAGGCCGCATCCCCCGTCAACGCCACGCGGCCTTGAGCCATAGTTGGTGACCAGTGATCATAGATGGGTGTGAAGAACGCCCGCTCACCAAGCATAACCACTTGAGACAGGACCTCGGGCAGCGTCTCGTTAGCGTAGGCCTTCATCGCTTCGACGACTGTGTTTCGCACTTCGGGCGGTGGGATGGTTAAATCATATCGGCGCCCATCGGGCCCGGTGAGCATCTCGTCCAACTCGTCTTCCGGTGCGGGGACGTACCACACAAAGTTATAGCGCCGGTGCCCCTCCCGCAGGTCGTTGCCGAGCCCTGCAATGGGGTAGGCCACCACCTGACTGTTTGCTGGCATGAAGAAGCAAAACTCATTGAAGATCTGCTTATGGACTTCTGTTGGGAGGCGTGCCTCATCGATCACGGTGCGCCACACAACATAGCCTGAGTATTGGGGTGTCACCTCCGGTAGCAGTGCAGCGCGAACACTTGAGCGGAACCCATCAGCGCCCACCAAGACATCGGCTTGATCGACATGGCCATTCATAAACCGCGCGACCACGCCGTTATCATCAGCCTCAAAGCCTGCGAGCGCGTGGCCGAGGCGGTAGGTCTCCATATCGAATTTTTCGCGCAAGATGTTGTGCAATCGGTCCCACGACGTCACCACTTGCGGGTAGTCAACCGAGGCAACAAACTTGCCATCCTTATCGATGGCAATGCGGCGTTCAAGATGAACGCCAAGGTCGGCGGTGGATGCACCCACCGTACGCAGGGCCTCAAACAGCGTTTCGTGGGTGACAATTCCGGCCCCCCGCCCGGCGAGCGGGATCTGGCTGCGCTCATAGACAACTACCTCCCACCCGGCTTTCATCAGCGCAGCGCCAGCCAGAAGCCCCCCGATCGAGCCCCCGGCAACAATGGCTTTACCGCGGTGGGTCATCCCCTTTGCCTCCATCTGATCCACTTTATTTTCTGGCTAGCCGTTAGGACACTTGGCCCTCTGGCGTTGTGTACAGGTCCCAAGCGGCATCACCTGATGCACCGTCATGGATGATGGCCATCAGAGCCCGAACGACTTTGGCCGGATCTTGGTGCTGATAAATATTGCGCCCGTACACAAGCCCGCAGGCGCCCGCCTTCATGTAGTGGGCCGCCTTGTCAAACACCGTTTTAAGATCAGCGCGCCCACCACCACGAACCAATACTGGGCATCGCGCTGCCTCCACCACCTTGATGTAGTCTTCAGGCGTATCCGTCGGGTCGGCCTTGATGATATCTGCCCCAAGCTCGGAAGCTACGCGCACCAAAGTAACGATCTTTTGCGTATCGCCATCCACTTGGTAGCCGCCACGTCCATCGTTTGCTTGCATCACGAGGGGCTCCACCATCAGTGGCATGGCATAGTGTGTACACGCCGTGCGGACCCGGGCGATATTGTCAACACAGGCGCGGAAGAGGTCGGGCTCATCGGGCAACAGTAAAAGGTTCACAACGACGGCTGCCGCGTCGAGGCGCAGAGCCTCTAGGATGGGTTCATCAACGGATTGAAGATGCGACCACATGCTGCGGTGGCGCAGGGCGTTGTAGGGGTTGC
This sequence comes from Pseudomonadota bacterium, assembly GCA_038745295.1. Classification (GTDB taxonomy): domain Bacteria; phylum Pseudomonadota; class Alphaproteobacteria; order Rhizobiales; family Amorphaceae; genus Acuticoccus. Next base: position 8,006 of record JBCDLN010000179.1, read on the forward strand.
CGATATCAAGCCGCATAACAAGCGCTGGCTTAGCCCGATCGGGCCGCGCTTGAAGAAGATCGGCCTGGCCAAAATTCATCTGGATGGCATCAGGCTGGGCCCGCACCAGAGCATCTACAACGCTTGCCATATCTTCAAGCCCAGCAAGGAACCCCGGCTCGTTGAACACCCCATGGTCAACAGCAACGTCAAGGCAGCGGCCATGATGGAACAGGCGTTGCATCCGGATTTTGCCACACGAACGCCCGTTGTACGTCTTAAGCATAGTAGTCAAGGAGCCCTTTCCTTTTTGTTGCCAGCGTCTTCTTAAGATCTCCACTGCATTCGGGACGGTATCGCTCCCATACCTATCATTTGATGTGATCTTGGCTCCGCGCCAGTTGGTGGCAGACTACCGCCACGGTCGGAGGCACGCTAGTTGCAGGACCAGACCTATACCGCTGCTCGTGTTGCCACAATGGCGGAACGGATCCGCGGATGGCCCCAGTACACTGGCACACAACGCGCACCCGCACCCGCTGCAGTTGACACCTCTGCCGCGCACCAGCGCAGCCAATCATAGGCTGGGAGTCCCGCAACCGGGGAGCGCTCCGATACAGCGATGGCTAAAAGTCCACGCGTAGGA
>JBCDLN010000180.1:0-8604 GCA_038745295.1 Pseudomonadota bacterium
AAAAGAGCGTCAAAGTCTTCGAGGCTGCCGAAGATGGGGTCAACGTCGCAGTAATCTGCAACGTCGTAGCCGAAATCGTCCATGGGGGAGACGAAGAACGGGGAGAGCCAGATGGCATCCACGTTGAGGGCAGCGATATAGTCGAGCTTCTGGGTGATGCCTTTGAGATCGCCGATGCCGTCGCCGTTTTCGTCCATGAACGAGCGCGGGTAGATTTGGTAGATGACCGCGCCGCGCCACCAGTCAGGGTCGCCAGGAAGTTGTTTGGCCCTTTTGGGGGCGCCTGCCGGTGCGTTCATCAGAGCTATCCTTTGACCGCGCCGGCGGTGAGCCCGCCAATGATTTTGCGCTGGAAGATGAGCACCAAGATGATGAGCGGAACGGTGACGATGACGGATGCCGCCATGATGTTCCCCCAGGGAAGCTCATACTGGCTGCTTCCTGTGATGAGGGCGATGGCCACAGGGACAGTGCGCATTTCGTTGGAAAGCGTGAACGTGAGGGCGAACAAAAACTCGTTCCACGCGGCAATGAAGGCGAGGAGACCGGTGGTGACGAGGGCGGGCCACAGGACCGGCATAAAGACCTTCATGATGATTTCAAAGGGCGTTGCGCCGTCCACATAGGCTGCTTCTTCAAGCTCTTTGGGGAGCTGGCGCATAAAGGTGGTGAGCACCCAGACGGTGAATGGCAGCGTTAAGATGAGGTTGGCGAGGATGAGGCCGCCCAGCGAGTTGTAAAGGCCCAAGAAGCGGATGAGTTCAAACATTCCCGAGAGGACCGCGACCTGCGGGAACATGGACACCGACAAGATGGTAAGAAGCAGGAGCCCGCGGCCTTTGAAGTGGACGCGGGCAAGGGCAAATGAGGCCGTGACAGCAAGCGCGAGCGACAGGCCCACAACCACCACAGCAACAATGATCGAATTGAAGATGTTGCGGGCAAAGGGCTGCTCGGCAAAGACTTGCTGGTAGTTTGCAAACTGGATCTCGGGCAAGAGGTTGACTGTAAAGAGCTGCTGGCCTGTTTGGAAGCTGGACGTAATGGCGTAGTAAAACGGGAAGAGGGCGAACACGGCAATCGCCAGGAGAAGGATGTAAAACCCGATCTTTGACGGCCATGACCAGTGGCTCATGACTTTTCTCCTGAAAGGTCAACTTTGCCCAAGATGATGTATGCGATGGTCAGGACCCCGATGATGAGAAAGAGCGCTGTCGATGCGGCCGAGCCGTAGCCTACATCTTGGAAGTCCACCAGCTGTTGGCGGGCGTAGACGGACATCGACATCGTATCTTCTGAGTTGGATGTCAGCACGTAGATGAGGTCGAAGATCCTGAGCGCGTCGAGAGCGCGGAAAATCACCGCGACAGCGATGGCGGGGTATACGAGGGGCAGCGTGACCTTGAAAAAGACTTTCCAGGGCGGAATGCCGTCAACGCGGGCCGCTTCATAACAGTCGGACGGGAGCATTTGGAGGCCGGCCAAGATCAGAAGTGCCATGAAGGGTGTTGTTTTCCAAACGTCCACCATGATGACGGCGAGCATTGCCGTATCGGGGTCCGCGGTCCAAGCAATGGGCTCTGAGATGATACCGATGCCCATGAAGATCGCGTTGAGGACGCCGAACTGGTCGTGCATCATCCAGCTCCACATCTTGGCGGAGACAATGGTTGGGATAGCCCATGGCACCAAGATGGCTGCGCGGATGAGGCCGCGCATGGGAAACTTCATGTTGAGCGCGAGGGCGACAATGAGGCCAAGTGCGGTCTCCAAGACCACCGATACCACAGTGAACCAGACTGTATTCCAGACCGCTTTCCACCAAAGTGGGTCGGCCAGAAGGCCACCCCATTCGTCGTTGTAAAAATTTTTAAGGCCGACAAAGTCGAAATTGTTGATGTCGTTGAGTGTTGCGTTGGTGAAGGCGAAATAGATCGTGCGTCCCAATGGCCATCCAGCGACGAGGAGAAGCACGATCATCATCGGCAGCAAAAACAAAAACGCTGAGCGAACTTTGGCGCGTGTGAGTTCGCTGCCAGCGTTTTTGATTGGGCGGGCTTTTGCCGTCGCCACCGACGCCGGCCCCGAAATGTCCGATTGCGCCATGCTTCACCTCCGCTTGCGCGGGTTTTGGTTGTGGAAATGGACTGAGGGCGTTGCTTGTGATGGGTCCTCAGCCGACGGGCCGCCGGCGCGAGAGTGCCGGCGGCTCAACCCGTGTGGCTCAGCGCGACCAGCCGCGGCGTTTGATGGTTTTGAGCTGACCTTCAAGCGCAGCAAGGGCGGTGGCGCCGTCTTCACTGCCTGACAGCACCTTATGGGTGGCGTTCCAAAACGCGCTGGACACGCGGTTATACTTACCCCCAGTCACCCGTGAGGGACGCGCCACAGCGTTGACGAAGGTGTCGTAAAGAGATCCAAAGAAGGGAACAGCCGCCAACACTTCAGGGTCTTTGTAAAGGGCCTCAATGGTTGGGTTGTAGGATCCTTCGATGGCACGGCGCTTCTGCTCAGCCTCTGAGGTGAGATATTTGACAAGATCCGCCGCAGCGTCTGCGTTCTTTGAATACTTGGACACTGAGAGCTGCCAGCCGCCAAGCGTGCCGGTGGATTTACCATCCGCGCCCCCTTTGGGAAGGGCCACAACGCCTGCTTTGTCTTTGATGGGGCTGTCGGCCGAATTGGCCAGCGACCACGCATAAGGCCAGTTGCGCATGAAGACGGCATTGCCCGATTGGAACACACCACGGGCCTCTTCTTCGGTGTAGTTGAGGACACCTTGGGGCGTGATGCTGTTGATCCATGTGGCTGCTTCATCAAGCGCAGCGGCCGCATTGGGGTTATTGACGGTGATGTTGCCCTCAGCGTCGACAATGTCGCCGCCACCATAGGAATCGATCCACTCAAGCGCATTACAGGTGAGCCCTTCGTAGGCGCGACCCTGGAACACATAGCCGAACATCCGGTCATTGCCTTCTGAACGCTCGGCGTCCTGGACCTTTTTGGCGGTAGCAGCCATGTCGGCCCACGTTTCGGGGACGCTTGCGGTGTGCTTCTCCAAAAGGTCTTTGCGATAATAAAGAACGCCCGCATCGGTGTACCAAGGCATGGCCACCAATTCGCCATTGATGGTGTTGTTGGCGACGATTGCCGGAAAATGCGCGCTTTCAGCCCCATCCATGTAGGGCTTGAGATCGATGAAGTGGCTGCCCAAGATCCCAGGCCAAATCACGTCGATTTGAAAAACATCAATATCGTCGCCCTGGGCGGAGAGGATTTGTTGGTAGAGCGCCAGCCGCTCCGTCGCCGAGTTGGGGGTCGAGACCACCACCACGTCGTTGCCGGTCGCCTTTGCCCAAGCCTCCGCGCCGTCGCGGCAAAACTCCAGCTCAACCCCAACGGCACCACAAGAAATCGATACCGTTGCCGCCTGGGCCGGCAGCGCAGTGGTGGCAAAGGGTAGAGCGCAAAGGGCAAGCCCTGCTGACGCGACAGTGACCTTCTTTAGGATGTGCACCATGTTATTCCTCCCAAGAATAACTTACCTGTTAATCAGGTACTGTGAGCTAAAGTGCTCTTCTATTTGGGAGGGTGCGTTGGAGGTCAGCCTGCGTCAACCATAGAAATAAAATTCATCTACTGCCGGTTTAGCCGGATGTCAGACTTTGCGTTGGTGGTGCTCTGGAAGCGTTGAGACAGGGGCGCCGACTGTCTTTCGCCCGACACTGTCAGCGCCCGCCCAACTAGGTATAATCAACCGGATCGGGCGGGCGCATGCTTGATTTCAGCTTCGCCGGTGCAAACGCCGTTTGTGGCGGCGCAAAGTGGCCGAAAGCGGCTCGGCGGCCGGGCACCGACGTCTAGGTGACGAAACGGCAGCCTTTAGCTGTCGCGGTCATCATCATCGCGGTGGCGATCGCTGCGTTTGCCTTGGCGTGGGCGGTCGGCGCGGTTTAGCACACCGTCACCATTTCTGTCCCGTTCTTCGACGATGGAGCCGAAGCGCTCGTTGATCTCGGTGATGGTGATGGCGGCATCACCATCTTGGTCGAGCCGTTGAAAAACGCGGACCATCGGTTGGCGGGTGAGATCGGCCCAAATGGTTTCAAACTCTTCAAGGGTGATGGCGGCGTCAGCATCTTGATCGCCCATGGTGAACTTGCTGGCGACAAAGGTGTTGATCTCCTCTTGGTCGAGGGCACGATCACCGTTGGTGTCAGCCTGGCGCATCAGCTCCACCATAGCCTGACGGTTCGCACCGCCCCGGCCGTGGCGCCCCCCTTGGCCCCAACCGCCCCAGCTGCTGGCAACGGGCTTTATAATGGTATCCTCGAATGCGTTTGCGGCTTTGTTGCCCATGGGTGTCAGCGCGCTTGCGGCCGCGATACCGCCTGCTGTGACAACGGCCGTCGCAACAATGATGATGGGCGTGGTTTTCATGGCTTTTCCTTTCGTGATCGGGGGCGGAGCGCCCTGCCGGATCACGATTTAGGTGGCCAGAGGATCTCAGGTGTGTCGGGTTTTTCGTGAATTGTCGCAAGATGTCGCAAACTGAATGGGGCTGACAGTTTGCGACAAACTCCTTGTCCTCTGGTGACACTTTTGGCGGTAAGGCGTTGGTATGAGTGAACCGCACCTTCTCATTGTTGATGACGCCCGCGATATCCGTGAGCCGCTCGCCACCTATCTGCGCAGCCAGGGCTATAGGGTCAGCCTTGCTGCAGATGCTGGGCAGGGCCGTGCTGCGGTTTTGGATGGTGCCATCGACCTTGTGGTGCTTGATGTGATGATGCCTGGTGAGAACGGGCTCAGTCTGTGCCGTTGGCTGGTGGCGCGTGGCGGGCCACCCGCCATCCTCCTCACGGCAATGGCTGATGAGGCCGATAAAATCGTCGGTCTAGAGCTCGGCGCTGACGACTATGTGGTGAAGCCTTTCAACCCACGGGAACTGCTGGCCCGCATCCGCGCGGTGTTGAGACGGGTCCCGGCCGCGCCACCATCTGAAACACCATCGCGGCGGCGCTTCGGCGACTTTCTCCATGACCGGGACTCCAGAACGCTCACCCAGCAAGACGGCACAGTACAAACCCTCACCAGCGCGGAAAGTAAGCTTTTGGCGGTCTTGCTCGACCGGCCCGGCCAGGTGCTCACGCGCGACCAGCTTCTAGATCTCACCGCCGGGCGGGAGGCAAAGCCCTACGACCGGGCCATCGACAATCAGGTGAGCCGGCTGCGCCGCAAGCTCGGCGAGGACCCTAAGCGGCCCATGCTCATCCTCACCGAGTGGGGCGGCGGGTACCGGCTTGCGGCCGACGTTGAGGATGAGGGCTCGGCGTGAGGGCGCGCCTTGCGGCCATCGCGCCGAAAAGCCTTGCCGGACAATTTGTGCTTCTCCTGGTGGCGGCGCTGGTTTTTGCAAATGTTGTCGCGCTTGTGCTTCTCAACTCAGAACAGTCGCGGTTTGCGCGCGAGGCGCGGCGGGGTGTGCAGGTGGAACGGCTGGCGGCGCTGGTGCCTGTGCTTGAGCGGATCCCACCGCACCTGCGCGATGAAGCGGCGCGCGCGTCTTCAGGCCCTACACTGGACGTCACCATCGACGCGCGGCCCATGGTGCGCTCGCCGGGTACAGGATGGCTTGCCAAGCGCCTTGAAGACGCGCTTGAAGCAAGACTTGGTGACAGGGCTGACGGCGCGCGGTTTGAGATTGAAACAACCGGTCCACGACGCCGCTGGCATCGTGATGAGGACGACAGTGAGGGCAGCGGCTGGTTTCGCGGTATGGGCCCGCGCTGGGGGGGCCGCAGGGCGACACGCGTGGATGCCTCCATTCCGCTCGCCGAAGGGGTTTGGCTCAATGTGAGACAACGCCGGCCAGAGCGTAGGCCCCCTGTGGTGAGCGGTGCGGTGCTGTTCGCGTTGGTGCTGTCGTTGGCGGCGGTGTTGGGGGTGAGCCTTTTATACTTGAGGCGCATCACGCGGCCACTGTCGGCACTGGGGCAGGCGGCGGCTCTTGCGGGCGCTGGTGATCGCACCGCGCGGGTCCCCGAACAAGGGGCGCGGGAAATCAAAGACGCGGCGGTTGCCTTCAACACCATGCAGGCGGAGATTGCAGCATTTGACGCTGAGCGCGCGCGCACCATCGCAGCGGTAGGGCATGACTTGCGCACCCCCATCACGTCGTTGCGGATTAGGGCCGAAATGCTGGACGATGCGACCCGCGATGCCATGGTTAGAACGCTGGACGAGATGGGTGTGATGGCCGATGGCCTCCTTGCATGGGGCAAGAACGAAGCGGATGTTGAAGCGCCTGAAGCGCTTGATTTGGCGGAACTCGTCGGCGCTCTTTGCGACCCCGATGACGGGCCCATCGTCTTTGAAGGACCGCGCACTTCAGCTTTCGTGGGGCGGAAAGTCGCCCTGTCGCGAGCATTTGGCAACATCATCGGGAACGCGCGGCGCTACGGGGAGCGGGCGCGTGTGGTGCTCGACGAGGCACCTGATCAGGTGCTGGTCACCGTGACCGATGAGGGGCCTGGCATCCCGCCTGACCGCTTTGAGGAGGTGTTTGAACCCTTTAACCGGCTTGACCCTTCCCGCAGTGCTGAAACGGGGGGGACGGGGCTTGGTCTTTCCATCGCCCGCACAATCGTCCGGGCCCATGGTGGCACCATCGCGCTTGCCAACAGGTCCGATCGGAGCGGGCTTGTGGTGAGGGTGAACTTGCCGCGCAGGACGGCGATAGGTTCGCCGCACAGACGGCGAACATCGCCGCAATCGTGATGGCCACAGAAGCGCGCTGACATCTTATGGGCTACAAGAAGTCGTCTCTGCTGAGAGCGTCGATGTTGAAGTTTTTCAGCTCAATCACCTGATCATCGTCGAGGGTGATGATGACGTGACGCCCATCGGCCTTGGCGTTTTTGAAGGCGCGGTGGGGGGCATCCACGTCGATGAGGTCTTGTCTGGAAAAGTCGGTGATTGTGGTCGTGCCGGTGCCTGTGATGACAAAAAGGTCCTGGTCTTTCCCGCCGGTGAGCGTGTCGTCGCCTCTGCCGCCGATGAGGGTGTCTTTGCCTTGGCCGCCAATCAACACGTCGTCGTTGTTTTGGCCCATGAGGCAGTCGTTGCCTTGGCCGCCATGCAGCCAGTCATTGTTGTTGCCGCCGATGAGGGTGTCGTCACCTGCTTCCCCCCTTAGACTGTCGCGGCCGTAGCCGGCGTCCAAGCGGTCTGGGCCGTTGCCGCCGTTCATATCATCGGCACCCAGGGCGCCAAACAAGGTATCGGCTCCGCGCCCGCCAAAGAGTTGATCGTCCCCGCGTCCGCCTGCGAGGTGATCGGTGCCGTCGCCGCCGCGCAAGGTGTCTTCGCCCAGTGCCCCGAAGAGCTTGTCGTCTCCAATGCCTGCTGACATCCAGTCTGCGCCCAACCGGCCTTCGAGGCGATTGTCGGCGGTGTTGCCGATGATGGTGTCATCGCCTTGGCCGCCCTTGGCGTTTTCGATGAGGGAGCGTCGATCGTTGTTGTAAAGGAAGGCGTTGTGGATGGCGCCGTCGGCGTATAGGGGGCGATCCCCATCGGAGAGTTCTTGGGCGCGGTTGAGCTGGGGCTCCTGGCCTGTGGTGCTGGCGTTGCCGGGTGTGAGGTCAATGGCAAGATCGGTGGTGTAGTCGCTGAAATCATACGTGTCGGTGCCGCCGCCATCCCAGATGGTGAGGAGCATCACCCTTTCGTCCGGATCGAAGCGGTAGGTGGTGTTTTTCTTGTTGCTATAGTTTGCGCCGTAAAGGTGCTGGAGTGCGGCGATATCAGCGGGCATATAGGTTTGCGCAAACCCGTCCGGCTCGAAGCCGAGGCCATCGGACAGGGGGGCGCCTTCGAAGCTGCGTCCGCTCATAACGCTGAGCTCAGGCCCATCAAGCGATGCGGGCAGCACAGCAAAGGGGCCAGGCTCATCGGGTTGTTTGAGGCCGAGCGCGTGGCCCACTTCGTGGAGGACGGCGCGAAACCCAAAGCCGCCCGGGGAGAGGCCGTAGGTTAACTCGCGCCCGATGAAGATGGTGCCAGATAGCGGGCCAGGGCTTGGCAGGACGGCGTAGGCGCCCAGTTCCAAGGCAACCGGACCTGTGGGCTGCTCAAGGATCACGCGGTCGGCGGTGATCACCTCAATGTCAGCACTTTGGCCGGTTTGGCGCCGGTCTAGATCAAGCTTTGTGAAGGCTTCGACCGCAGCAAACGCGTCGTCAACGGCGTCTTTGAGCGCGAAGGTGGCAGGCGACGCACCGATAATTGTCGCGCCGGTGCTAGCTGGGACCCCATCGATAAACCCGTAGGTCAGCGCGCCGCTAAAGGCATAGCCGCCCAAGAGCGCGTTCACTGCCAGCGACGACGCTGGCTGAACGCCACGTACTCCACTCATGACAACACCACATGCACCATACTCAACATGCGATGGACTGGCACCGTCATCGAGGAGCGGATGTTCGGGGTGAAGACCCCTGCGGGCACACCCTGGTGGGTGAAGACCCGTCCGCAACATTCATGGTGGCAGACCGCTCGCGAGTGGAGCTTAGTGCCTCAAGCTTGCGTCAAGCATGGGCCAGC
>JBCDLN010000181.1:0-8543 GCA_038745295.1 Pseudomonadota bacterium
AGCCGATGGGCGGGTCCGATTTGGCTGCCCTCACCGCCGCCGATCAGACCCCAGTTGAGACGCTGTTTCATCCGTTTCCCTCAAACAAAGCCGATGGCGTGGAGGTATTGGCGGTTGGCCTTGGCATCATCGTGCGGGGCCACATCAAGGGTGGGGTCGCAGTCCTGTTCGACGGTGCACCAGCCTTCAAAGCCGGCATCCATCAGCACTTGGCGGACGGCTTTGAAATCCACATCGCCCTGGCCAAGGTTGCAGAAGATGCCGTTGCCACAAGCCTCGTAAAAATCAGTCCGGTTGGCGATGGTTTCGGCTTTCACCTTCGGATCGATGTCTTTGAAGTGGACGTAGCTGATCCGGCTCATGTTCTTTTGCATGAAGGCGACAGGGTCAAACCCGGCGTAGGAGTGGTGCCCGGTGTCAAAGCAGATCTTGAGGATCGATTCATCCACCTCATCCAACAGCCGCTCAAGCTCAGGTTCAAAGTCCATGAAGCCTGCCGCATGGGCGTGAATGCCGACGGTGAGGCCGTATTCTTCTGATCCCATCTTGGCGATGGTGGCGATGCGATCGCGGAATGCGGTCCACTCGGCAAGATCCATGTGCTCGGCCTCACCGGCGCGCCCAGCGGTGGGGGCTCTGCGCGGCGAAATGGAATCGATCAACACCAAGTGTTGCGCACCGTGCGCGGACAGCGCCTTGGCGGTGCGCACGGATGCATCCATCACATCAGTCCACGCGCCGGCGTCGTGGAAGGGGCGAAAGACCACGCCGCCGATGAGGGTGAGGTCGTTTTTGCTGAGCGCATCACCCAGGTGGGCCGGGTCTTCGGGCATATAGCCGATTGGGCCCAGCTCAATCCCGCCATAGCCTGCGCTGGCGCATTCTTCGAGCACCGTTGTCCAGTGCGGATTGCGCGCGTCATCGGAAAACTCCACGCCCCACGAGCATGGGGCGTTGCCGATCTCAATCGTCATGTCCTACGCCTTTATGTCAGGGAAGACAGCGTTACCCATCGCTTCGTCTCAGAAGACCTATGGGCCGCTTCCACCACCTTGTTCACTTCCATCCCGTCGCGAAATGTTGGCCACATGCGCTTGCCCGTCGCAATGGCCTCCAGGAAGTCGCGGTCTTCGATGATGATGGTGTCCTGATAGCCGGTGCCGTGACCGGGTCCAAGACAAAACGCTTTATAGTCAGGATGGGCGGGACCGGTGAGGATCTTGGTGAAGCCGCGGGTCGCCTCCGGCCCTTCCGACGTATAGAGCCAGAGGGCGTTTTGGTCCTCCTGATCGAACCGGATGGCGCCCTTGGTGCCGTAGACATCATAGGCGTAGCCCATCTTACGGCCGGTGGCGACGCGGCTCACAAAGAGCTGGCCGAGAACACCATTTTCAAAGCGGCACATGATTTGGGCCTGATCATCGTTGGTGACCGGCACGGGTCCAGAGGGGCTGGGCCGCATTTTGTGCACCGTCTCCACCTCTGCGATCAGCGACTCGATCGGCCCGATCAGTGCCAGCGCGGCATTGATTATGTGGGGCGAGAGATCCCCCATCGCGCCGTTGGGCTTGCCTTCGGTGCGCCAGTTTCCGGGCATATCGGGGTCGGCTAGGAAGTCTTCGGTGTGCTCGGCGCGCAGGCCCGTCACCTCACCGATGGCGCCCTCTTCGATGAGTTTGCGCGCGTACTGTGTGGCGGGGGTGCGCACATAGTTGAAGGCGGTCATGTTGGTGACGCCGGACGCTTCTGCGGCAGCCACCATCGCCTTGCTGTCCTCATAGGACCGGCCAAGGGGCTTTTCGCACAGCACAGGCTTTTTAAGGGCGAACGCGGCCTCAGCGATGGCAAGGTGCGTGGACTGGGGCGAGGCAATCACCACCGCTTCCACCGCCCGGTCGTTCACCAGAACATTCCAGTCCGTGGTGGCGCGGGCAAAGCCATAGGCGGTGCGGTACCGCTCAGCCGATTCCTCTGTGGTGGCACACACCATCTCAAGGCGCGGCCGCAAGGTCGTATTAAAGATCGCTCCGACCGACGACATTGCCACTGCATGGGCCTTGCCCATGTAGCCGCCGCCAACAATTCCCACCCCTATTGTGCGCACGTGCTGCCTCTTCTTGATTTGGGATTGCAACCGGTTGCAATCGTTCTATCTTGCACGCAAGTGGCACGCAAGCCTAAGGACGGGCAACCGCGCAAAGCGTGGCCACCAAAAACGATGACATGAAGGGGGACCGCCGTGGGCCAGCAGCAAACCGTTCGTCTCACCACCGCGCAGGCCATTGTGCGGTATCTTCTCAACCAGTTCATCGAGATTGAGGGTGTTGAGACCCGCATTTGCGGTGTGGGCTTCGGGATTTTCGGCCACGGCAATGTGCCGTGCTTGGGTGAGGCGCTTTATCCGGTCCACGATGAATTGCCGCTTTATCGGGGGCAAAATGAACAGGCGATGGGCTTTGCCGCGGCAGCCTACGCCAAGTATCACCTGCGGCAGCGGTTTGCGTTTTGCACCGCGTCTGCCGGCCCTGGCACTGCAAACCTTCTCACCGCGGCAGCGCTTGCCCATGCCAACCGTTTGCCGATGCTTATGCTGTGCGGCGACACGTTCCTGACCCGCCTGCCGGATCCTGTGCTCCAGCAGCTTGAGCACTATGGCAACCCCGCCTTCGGCCTCAACGATGCGTTCAAAGCCGTCAGCCGCTACTGGGACCGGATCACCCATCCCGCCCAAGTCATCCAAACCTTGCCGGCGGCACTCTCAACCATGCTGGACCCGGCCGATTGCGGTCCTGCTTTCCTTGCCCTTCCGCAAGATGTTCAAGGCTGGACGTATGACTACCCGGTCCGCTTCTTCGAAAAGCGTGTTCACCGGATTCGCAGAGCTGCGCCCGATCCTCAAGAGGTTGCCGAAGCGGCGGCGCTGCTGAAGGGCGCAGAGCGGCCCATTCTGATCGCAGGGGGCGGGATCCAATATTCCCGCGCCGTCGCAGAATTCACTGAGTTTGCGCAGACCCACAACATTCCGGTGCTGGAGACCATTGCCGGCCGCGCCAACATGATCGCCGAGCATCCCCTCAATATCGGGCCCATCGGCGTCACAGGCTCAGACAGTGCCAACGCGATCGCTGCTGAGGCCGATGTGGTTCTGGCTGTCGGCACCAGGCTCCAAGACTTTACGACAGGGTCATGGACAGCCTTTCACCGGGACGCGCGCTTCATCAGCCTCAACGCGGCAAGGCACGATGCGATCAAGCACCTCTCCCTCCCTGTCGTGGGCGATGCCAAAGTGGGCCTTGCTGCCCTGTCAGAAGCGCTTGGCACCAGCCGCGCCCCTGATGTCTGGACCAAGCGCGCGCAAGATGAGCGCGCCGCTTGGGACGCGTATGTCGCTCACAATGTGAGGCCCGGGAACCGTCCCAACTCCTACGCCCAGGCCATCGGCGTCGTGAACGACCTTTGCGGCAAGCGCGACCGTGTGGTGGCGGCCGCCGGAGGCCTTCCCGCCGAGGTGACGGCCAACTGGCGCACCCTCGATATCGGCACCGTCGACGTGGAGTTTGGCTTTTCGTGCATGGGCTATGAGATTGCCGGCGGATGGGGCGCCAGGATTGCCCAAAGCGAAGTCGAACCCGACGCCGACACCATCGTGTTTGTGGGTGACGGCTCTTACCTCTTGATGAATTCTGACATTTATTCGGCTGCCCTCACCGGTAAAAAGCTCATCGTCCTGGTGCTTGATAATGGCGGGTTTGCTGTCATCAACAAGCTCCAAAACAACACGGGCAATGAGAGCTTCAACAACCTCTTCGTGGATTGCCCCACCGTTCCGGAGGCCTTTGCGGTGGACTTCGAAGCCCATGCCCGGGCCATGGGAGCTGTTGCCGAAACAGCCGCAAACCCTGCCGAGTTTGCCGAAGCCTTCAAGCGCGCCAAGGCGAGCCAGCAGACGAGTGTGATCGTCATGAAGGTCGACCCCTATGAGGGGTGGACGGACAAAGGTCACACGTGGTGGGAAGTCGGAACGCCGGGCGTCTCGGAGAGTGAAAAGGTGCGCGAGGCCCACGAGACGTGGGAATCGGGCCGTGATTTACAGCGGACCGGTGTCTAGATGGGAGACCTCTCTCGCCTTGCGGGCGGCGAAATCTTGGTGATCGGACGGGCGGGAATGGATTTTTACGCCGACCCGCCCGGCACAGAGATCGAAGAGGCTGTCCAGTTCTTTGCAAGTCTTGGCGGCTCTTCCGCCAACATTGCTGCAGCCCTTGTACGGCAAGGCGTGCCCGCGGCGCTGCTGACGCGGGTGTCTGACGATGCTGTGGGGCGGTATTGCCTCGCCCAGCTCGACCGGTACGGGATCAACAAGACCTTTGTGCGCGCTGAAGGGGGGGAGGCGCGGAACTCACTTTCTGTGGTCGAGACGCGGATCGAAAACTGCCAGTCCGTCATTTACCGGAACGGCGCGGCGGATTTTGAGATGACGGTGGAGGATGTGGAGGCCGTTGACTACTCAGCCTTCAACGGTCTCATCACCACGGGGACCGTCCTTGCCGCAGAACCCTCCCGCACTGCCGCTTTCCGCGCGTTCGACCTTGCCAAAGACGCCGGGCTGCCGCTGATTTTCGACGTGGATTACCGCCCCTACAGTTGGCCCTCGGCTGATGTGGCGGCCGATGTCTACTCCCGCGCGGGCGCGCTGTGTGACGTCATCGTGGGCAATGATGTGGAATTTGGCTTTATGGCGGGCGCCTACGATGAGGGGCTCGCCAAAGCGCGCGACCTCGTCAAAGAAGGCGCATCCGTTGCTGTCTACAAGATGGGCGAAAAAGGCGCGATCACCATCTCGGCCGCGGGGGAAACGCGCACAGGGGTCTATCCCACCAAAGCGCTGAAACCCACCGGCGCGGGGGACAGCTTTATGGGCGCGTTCGTGGCTTCGCTGGCCCGCGGCGCGCCCATTGAGGAGGCGGTTTTACGGGGCTCTGCCGCGGCCGCCATTGTCGTGTCCCGCGTGGGCTGTGCCCCCGCCATGCCCACCCTTTATGAACTCGATGACTTTGTGAACCAGCACCCGGCGCCCCGCGTTGCCTAAGGAGAAAAGATGCATATCCCACCTTATGACAATCAAAACACGCCGATCGTTGACGTTGACCACCCCCTCGTCCCGCTCAACTACTTCAACATTGTCAAACTGAAGAAGGGCGAGACGCACGAATACATCCTGCCCGACTATGAGACATGCGTGGTCCCGGCCACGGGAACGGTCACCGTCGATGTGGGGGGCACGCCCTTCAAGGAGATCGGCAACCGCGGCGTTGATGTATGGGACGGTGAGCCTGAGGGTGTTTACGTTCCCACCAACATCGCCTGCCGGATCACCTGCGAGAGCGAGGCGAGCGAAGTCTTTGTCGCCGGCGCCAAGTACCACAAAACGCTGAAGCCCTTTGCGGTGCGCGCCGATGAGTTGGACCTTGTCCAGTACGGGTCCGACGACACCAAAACCCATCGCAAAATCAAGCATATCTTGGGCGCGAACCAGCACGACAGTGTGGGACGGCTTCTCGTCAGCGAGCTCTTCACGGTAGGGGCGGGCGGCTGGTCAGGCTTCCCGAGCCACAAGCACGACACGGACCGGCTCCCCGATGAAAGCCGGCATGACGAGACCTACAACTTCCGCTTCCGCCCGAACTACGGCTCGGGCCTCCAGATGCTCCAGCGGGTGGATAATGAGCCTGGTGATGCCTACCACATTGTCGACGGTTCAACGATTTTGATCGACAAAGGCTACCACCCTTGTGCCGCTCTTCCTGGCTATGAAATGTATTACTTCACGATCTTGGGTGGGCTCACCCAGCGCAGTCTGAAGCAATACTTCCAGCCGACGCACGCTGAGCAGCTCCATACCATCCCCGGTATTATGGATATGGTGGCAAAGTTTAAATGACCATCGCCACCCTCACAGATGTTCTTGGCCCGGCCATGCGCGATGGTTACGCGGTGGCGGGCCTCGTCTGCCAGGGGTGGGAAGATATCAGAGCCTTCGCGGCCGCGGCGGAGGCGGAGGGGCGGCCGGTCATCCTTCAGGCGGGCCCCGGCTGCCGGGCGCACACACCGCTCCCGATTCTCGCCAAGATGATGCGCCATGTTGCTGAGGGTGCATCGGTGCCAGTCGTCATCCACCTTGACCATGCCTATACGGCCGACGAGTGCCGGCACGCCATCGGCGAAGGTTTTACCTCGGTGATGTTTGACGGCTCGCGCAAGCCGGTGGACCAAAACATTAACGAAACGGCGGAGATCGCCCGCCTCGCGCACGATCAGGGGGTGTCGTGCGAGGGGGAGATCGGCTTTGTGGGCTACGCTGGCGCCGAGCGCTCAGACGGCACCAAGCCCGACGAAGCCGAGCGGTTTGCCGCTGAAACCGGGGTGGACGCTCTAGCGGTCTCGGTCGGGAACGTCCACCTCCAAAAGGATAAGAAGAGCCCGCTTGATGAGGACCGTATCGCCGCCATTGAAGCGGTCACGACGGTCCCGCTTGTGATCCATGGTGGCTCCGGTGTTCCGCCTGAGCAGCGGCGGTCGCTGGCACACACCTCGCGGGTGAAAAAGTTCAATATTGGGACTGAACTGAGGATGGCGTTCGGCGATGCGTTGCGCGCGTCGGTGGGCAAAGACGGCGCCCGCTTCGACCGTATCGAGATCCTGAGTGAGACCGAGCCGGCTCTTGTGGCCGCTGCCCGCACTGCGATCCGCAGCTTGGCTTAGCTGTCGTTTCCTTCAACGTTGTTCATCGCGGAAGCGCCATAGGGGGCCGTGCCTCACTGCTCCCGCCGATGGTCAATTCTCCCGCGCTGGGCCTGATGCATCAACCCACGCTTCGCTCTTCGGGGTTGACCCATCACGCCCACCGCGGGCTCCTGACGGTGTCGGCTCCGGAGGAACGTCGCTGTTTGGTGTCCCACCAAAGGAACATATGAAGGGCTCTTTGGCGGCACTTAGAGTGAACAACCTTCATAGCTTCTACACCTAGCTGCGTGCGCGTTGCCGGGCGTTTACCCGGTTAGCCTTTCGCGCCGCGCTTACCGGCGCCAAGGAGCGCTGGCGCTTGATCATCGAGCGGCCAGCGGGAGCGAACGGTGGTCTGCGCGCCAAGGGCGGTGCCGGCGGCCAACCCCTCTATGGCAGCATAGGCGACCATCGCAGCATTGTCGGTACAAAGCCTTGGCGGCGGGGCCACAAAGGGGACACCGCCATCTGCCGCAACCGCCTCAAGCGCTGCCCTAATGCGCGTGTTTGCAGCAACCCCGCCCACCACCACAAGCGCTGTTGGGGAGACGCCAGCGCAATCCTCAAACATTGCGAGCGCCCGGCCGGCAGCGCGGGCAAGATGGGCGCTCACCGTCTCCTGAAAGGCAAGGCAGATGTCAGCGATCGTGTCGTCAGTGAGGGGGGTAGCTTTTTGCGCGGCAAGACGAACAGCGGTCTTCAGCCCCGCAAACGAAAGGTCGGCCCCATCGCGCTTTGCAAGGGGAACGGAAAACGAAAAGCGCCCTGGCGTGCCGGAGCGGGCCGCCTTTTCAACGGCCGGTCCGCCAGGGTAGCCAAGGCCCAGCAGCTTGGCAGTTTTGTCAAAGGCTTCGCCGGCGGCGTCGTCGATGGTGCCGCCAAGCCGTACGTATCTGTCTGGGCCAAGGGCCGCCACAAACTGTGCGTGCCCGCCTGAAAGGAGTGCCACGCAATAGGGAAAGGCAATGCTGTCGGTGAGCCGCGCTGTCAACACGTGCGCTTCCAAATGGTTCACCGCCACGAATGGCACCCCAACGGCTGCCGCAACGGCCTTCCCAAACGTGGCGCCCACCAAAAGGCCGCCCAAGAGGCCAGGCCCGGCCGTTGCTGCGACCGCCGTCAGATCGCTGAGCGCCACGCCGGCTGCGCGCAACGCCTCCTGCGTCACCTCTTCGATGGTGTCGCTGTGGGCGCGGGCGGCAAGTTCGGGCACCACGCCGCCGTACGCTGCGTGAAGGTCCACCTGGCTGAGCACAATGTCGGACAGGATCTCCGCCTCGGCCCGTCGCCCTGAAACCACAGCTGCGGCACACTCATCGCAGCTCGTCTCGATCCCGAGCACCAAGGCTTCCGCCGCGCCGCCGGGTTCTTTATGGTTGGCCGTCCCGTTCCATTCGATTGCTGACATTTGTGACAAAGATCCGTATCGGCACCAGGGGCAGTCCCCTTGCCCTTGCACAGGCCCACATGGTGGCCAAGGCCCTCCAGGACGAGGCCGGTGTTGCAGCTGACGACACCGAAATCGTCATCATCAAGACGAAAGGCGATCAGATCCTCGATCGCGCCCTTTCGGAGGTGGGGGGAAAGGGCCTTTTCACCAAGGAAATCCAAGAGGCACTGCTCGACCTCAGGATCGACTGCGCGGTCCACTCCGCCAAAGACCTTGAGACCGTGCTGCCCGACGCGCTCATCCTGGGCGCATTCTTGCCGCGCGAAGATGTGCGTGATGCCTTCATCGGCCGGGGTGGTGTGCCGTTGAG
>JBCDLN010000182.1:0-8517 GCA_038745295.1 Pseudomonadota bacterium
CCAGCGGCCTCGGCCGCCTCGGCAACGCGCCAGTGCTCCTCGCGGACGCGCCGGACGAGAAGGACTCGACCGTCATGGGTCGTGCGGGCATTCTTGTGAACGTTCAACCGGGTCTCCTGGTCAGGGCTCGTGAGTGTGGTAACCACAGCCTCACATCCCGGCCCTCGATGAACAACGTTCATAGCTTTCACAACGAGAGCACGGTCCGCTCAGTTTGAGTCAAACTGAGCGGGTGAAAACGGGCTCGCCCCTCAAGAGCGCGCATGTTTTCCTCGCACCATCTGATCCAGATCGAGCGAGGCATGCGCTAGGGGTTAGCGTAGCGGCGGTCACAGCGGTTTGGCTGTTCTCCCTTTAGGCGGCGGCCCGTTCTTGGAGGAACGTGTCGATCCGGGCCATCGCCTCAAGGATCCGGTCCTTGGCGGCCGCGTAGGAGACGCGGATATAGCCCTCGCCAAGCGTGCCAAAGTCCGGCCCGCCGATGAGGGCAACGCCCGTCTCGTTGAGGAGCGCATCAGCAAGGGGCTTGGCCTTCCAGCCGGTCCCTTTGATGTTGGGGAAGGCGTAGAAGGCGCCCTTGGGTGTGGCGCAGCTGATGCCGGGGAGGGCGTTGAGCGCCTCCACCACAGCAAGGCGGCGATCGTCAAAGGCGCGAACCATGGCTTCTGGGCCGTCTTGGGGGCCGGTGAGCGCGGCAACGCCTGCAAACTGGGCCGGCGCATTGACGCAAGACCAGGCGTTGACGGCGAGTTTGCGCGACTTGTCAAAAAGGGATGCCGGCCAAAGCGACCAGCCGAGCCGCCAACCGGTCATGGCATAGGTTTTAGAAAACCCGTCAAGCAGGATGAGTTGGTCGCGCAGTTCGGGGAATGCGCCGAGGGAAAGGTGCCTTTCACCGTCGTAGGTCATCCGACCGTAAATCTCGTCGGACATCAAAGCAATGTCGGGCCGGGCGGCCATGATGCTTGCCAGTTTGCGCACATCCTCAGCCGGGGTGACGCCGCCGGTGGGATTGGCCGGTGAGTTGATGATCACAAGGCGCGTCTTATCCGATAAGCGCTCGGCCACATCGTCGGGCGAGAAGGCGAATCCGTTTTCTTCCCGGATGGGAATGGGGATGGGGGTGGCGCCAGTATACTCGATCATGGAGCGGTAGATGGGAAATCCTGGGTCGGGGTAGAGGATCTCGGCACCAGGCTCGCCGAACATGTCGATGGCCATGTACATCGTCACCTTCCCACCAGGGACGATGAGAATGTGGTCGGGGCTGGTCGCAACGCCGGTGCGCATCTCAATGTCGGCTGCCACAGCCTCGCGAAGCGCTGGGATGCCGGGCGCCGGGGTATAACCGTGGTGGCCGTCCCGCAGCGCTTTCACACCAGCTTCTACAATATGTGGTGGGGTGGTGAAATCAGGCTGGCCGATCCCAAGATTGATAATGTCTCGCCCTTCCGCGGCCAGTGCATTGGCCCGCGCCAGAACGGCAAACGCGTTTTCTTCGCCGATCCGGTCAAAACCCGATACGGTTTTCAGCATAGTCTTGTCCTCCCGCGGGCTGCCCATTTCGTAGGCGGTACCCGGTCCCGCTTACCTGCGGGCGCCACTCTCTTAAAGTCAACGTGCAGCAGACCGGGGAGGAGGCCGCAACACAATAAGCGGCTCCGCTACTGGATGGCCGCCTCGTTGGAGACGACGGTTTGCCCGCGCACCCGCTCGCGGTGGAGGATGTAGAGCCCAGCCGCGGCAATGATGCTGGTGCCCACGACGGTCATCAAATCAGGCGTATCGCCGAAGATGACGTATCCAAAGAGGATCATCCACACCATCTGGGTGTAGAAGAACGGGGCAAGGATGGAGGCGTTGGCGATCCTGTGGCCCACCACCAGCGCATAGTGCCCCACTGCGCCGAAAGCCCCCATCAGAAAGGCAAGAGGCCACGCCCAGCCAGACAGACTGCTGACGGCGCTATAGGCGAAGGGGGACAGCACCCCTGCCCCCACAAGGGCCGACAGCATCAACAGGCTTTCAGCATTTTCCGTGCGGTTCATCCGGCGTGTCAGCAGGGTATAGGCGGAATAGTTGAGCATGGCGCAAAACGCGAGGATCACCGACCAGTGCATCGCCCCCGTGCCCGGCCGGATAACAATGAGCACGCCGATCAGGCCGACCCCCACAGCCATGAACCGCCGCAGCCCCACAGCTTCGCCCAGGAACGGGCCGGCAAGCGCCGTCACCATCAACGGCGCACAAAACATAATGGCGCTTGCCTCCGCGAGCTGCAGGTAGCGCAGCGCCCAAAAGTTAAAGCAGGTGGCGCCCATCAGCGTCAGCCCGCGCAACAGATGAAGCAGCGGCTTTTTGGTGTGGAACGCGTCGAAGTGGCTCCATACCCTTAAGAAAACGCCCAAGATGATGACGTGTGTGACGTAGCGCAGGAACACCAGGTCCAGCGCGTCCATGGTCTTGCCGAGGTATTTTGCCGTTGCGTCGAGGCAGGCGAACATGGCTGCCGCGGCAATCATCAAGAGGATGCCCGTGATTGGGCGGCCGTCAGAGAAGCTGGGGGCGATGGGCACGCGGTCGGGGTCACCCGGTGAGAGAGACGCAATAAAGAGGGCGTAGTCAGAACACCGCCGGTCGCGGCTAAGCGGTCAGATGTGCCAGGGCCTCGTCATCGTCGTCATCATCGTGCTCTGGCTCAGGCCCAATGGTGGCGCCGTTGGCGGACAGAAGGTTCTTCTCCACCTTTCGCAGCGCCTTGCGCAACCTCTTTTTGTCTTTCTCATCAAAGCCGGCGAGGGCTTCCTTTTCGAGCCGCTTCCACATTTTGTCCACGTCAGCAATGAGATCGCGGCCTGATGGGGTGAGGAAAACCCGAGCAAGTCGTCCGTCTGTGGGGGAGGTTTGGCGCACCACCAAGCCGTAGGCGGCGAGCCGGGTGACCATTTTGGTCACAGTGGGGGGCTGGACGCCCAGCTGACTGGCGAGCACACTCATGGTCAGCCCGTCTTTGTCGGCCAAAGCCTTCAGCACCACCTCTTGCCCAGGATGAAGGCCAAGCGCCGACAAATGCGCACCCGCCCGCGCGCGCTGCGCCTTAGCCGCTTGGGCCAACCGATGGGTTGCAGACTTTTCGTACTGGAACGGCATCATCCCCTCTGAGGTTGAGGTGGCACACTCACATGAAGTCGGCATGACAAAATAAGGTTAAAGCCGATCAACATGTGCGATGTCCCAGATTGTCCCGCGATTGCAACCTACAGATTGGTCATAATGTTGCGAACTCTATTGGCGTACCGCACGCGCTGATCGTGGGTGGACGTGTCAATCTTGAAAAGCGCTACGTATTGTGTGCGGCAGCGCGGGCTACAAATAAAGCGCATACCGCGCAGGAGCGTTTTGCGCGCGGGTTCGCCGACAAATTTCGACTGGAGCCAACTGGCGCCGCATGTGGTGATCGCGGCAAGCGTGGTCACGTTTTGGAGTTTGGGCTGCATGGGCGATGTTTTCGTCGGCAAAATGAAGGTGGCTTCGGGGACGAGCACCTTGTCGAGCCAGCCCTTAAGCATCGCCGGCATGTTGAACCACCAGGTGGGGTAAACGAACACCACCGTATCGCACCATTTCACATCGCTGAGGTATGGGGCGATGGTGCGCTCATTGGTGCCGGCGGTGTGGTAATCGGCCCGTTCCTGGCAGGTCATGGCGGGGGCAAAGTCATCGCCATAAAGATCGTGCACCCGCACCTCGGCGCCTCTGGCTTGAAGCGCATCTATCGCGACATCCCTCAAATGGGCCGAATAACTCTCAGGGTTCGGGTTGGCGTAGACAATGAGGGCGCGCATCAGTCCGACAATGTTGGGAAGAGGTAAGGTTTGCCATAGTCGAAAGTGGGGTCATCCCAGGCAATCATCTTACCGGGGTTGAGGAGCCCTTTTGGGTCGGCCTGGTGCTTGAACGCAAGCTGGATTTCGTCGGTTTCCTTCATCCCACCTTCTTCCAGTGTGTAGCGGTGGGGGTTGAAGATGGGGCAGCCCGCCGCTTCGTGGATGGCGACGATCTCGTCAAGCCGCGCTTCGGTGGTGAAGTTGACAAGTGGGAGGCCGAAACACCCCACAGCCCCATCAAAGCGCACAAACTCCAGGTGGGTGGGCACCTCCTGGCTAAACTCTGCGGCCATCGCGATCACCTTTTGGGTGATACCCGGCTGCGGGTAGAGCACTTGTAGGTAGGTGATGGCTGGGTCGACGCGCAGCGCCCGCAACGTGGTGTGGTTCCAGGAGAGTTCGAAAGCGGGCGGCAGGTGGGTGCGCTCGTCGGCGTCGAGCGTATCGGTTCGCAGCGTGAGCGTGCCGCCGGCGCGGGTGGCCATATCAATCACGTCACCGGCAGCAAAGGGCGCGGCGACCACCATCACCATCGCCGCGCCAGCGGGCAGATATTCACGGTGACGTTTCAGGTAGGGGGTGATGTGGTGGTCCACGACGGCGAGATTTTTGAGAAGGAGCCCGTCGGCACCTGCGAGCTTCTCGCCGAACGCCACCGCATCTTTGAGGACATCAAAGCTGATAAAAAGGTCAACCCAGTCGTAGGAGGGGGCGAGCGGCATTTCCACCTCTGTGATAACGCCGGTGGTGCCATAGGCGTGGCTTGCCTTGGCAATTTCAGCGCCGGTGAGCTCGATCACCGTGGGGCTCGGCCCGTCCATCAGCGCCAGACGCACCCGGATAATGTTGCCGGCATCTCTGAGGCCGCCCCAACGGATGGAGCCGATCCCGCCCGACCCCCCGCCGATGAAGCCGCCGATGGAGGCGGTATGGTAGGTGGAAGGGGACAGGCGCAGCTCTTGGCCTGTGGGCCGGGCCACCTCGTCAATCTTTGAAAGGATGGCGCCGGGCTCGGCGATCACACTGCCCTGCTGCACCGCCTTGACTTTGTTGAAATCCGATAGGTCGACTACGAGGCCGCCTGCCAAAGGCATCGCCTGTCCATAGTTGCCGGTGCCCGAGCCGCGGATGGTGACGGGCAGATCAGTGCGGTAGCAGGCCCCCAGGATCTCCAAAAGCTCAGCCTCTGACGTCGGACTTGCGACGGCGTCGGCGATCACCTTGTCGAGCTGGCGTTTGAGCACTGGGGAATACCAGTAAAAGTCCCGGCTTTTTTGCTGGACGATCTTAGGGTTCTCCTCAAGCGCGAGGTGCGGCATCTGCGCTTTCAGTGCTGCAAGCGTCACGTCGGGCCTCCGTGGTCAAATTTTGGTTCGGGCACAGGTGCGGGCGGCGGGCTAATTCGGCGCGCCCACCAACGCGTCTAGTCTTTCATAGTCTGGAATTGGCGGGTTGATGATGACGCCATCACGGATGACCGTGCGCTCACTCAAGGGGCGCGCGAAATGCTCGCCAAAGCTGCGGCCCTTGAAGATGACAAAATCGGCGGGCGCGCCGGGGGCAATGGCATCACGGTCGGGAAGGCCCATGATGGCGGCCGGGGTGGCGCTGAAGGCGCGCGGCCAGTCCCCCACAGGGTGGTCGAGGTGGAGGATGCGGGTCGCCTCCCGCCATACCTCCGCCATATCGAGGTCGCCATAGGCATAGAACGGGTCGCACACATTGTCGGAGCCAAAGGCGACCCGAATACCCCGTGCGACCATCTCGTGCACCAGCGTTCCGCCGCGGATGCGGGGGGTGCGCCGGGCGGCCGGGTCGCGGTGCTGGAGGTACTGGTTGCACATGGGCAGCGAGACAATGGCGATCCCGGCTTCGGCCACCAGATCGAGGATGCGGGCCGACTTGGCCTCCTCCATCGCCATCAGCGAGCAGCAGTGGCCGCAGGTGATCGTGCCGGAGAACTTGACCGCAATGGCGGCCTTGGCGATGTCGGCGAGATGGTCGCTGGTGGGGTCGAGCGTTTCGTCCACATGAAAGTCAAGGTCGACACCCCGGTCTTCGGCCGCCGCCACGACCGCCTCTATGCGCCCAGCAATGCCGTGCATGGGATAAATGAATGCGCCGACGACCCCTTTGTGGCGCGCCACCTCATCAAAATGGGGGCCGAGGTCGCCCTCCAGCTCACCGATAGCCGATAGGCTTGCCGGTTGGAGGGTCATCTTACCCGCCCACATCTCTCTGAGCGCCTCGAAAGAAGACCATGATTTCTCAGCCAGAGGCCGCCGCGCGTTGACATGGGTGCGGATGGCGGCTGTGCCGTAGGCGTAGGCGGCCTCTACAGCAAAATTCATGCGGTTGAGGATCTCCTCGTGCGTCCAATGGGTTTGCCGGTCGTGTAGGACCGCGCTGAGAGCAGATTGAAACGTGCCGTCCGCATTGCCCGTGCGCGCGGCAATGTGGACGCTATCGAGGTGGGTGTGGACGTCGATGAACGCAGGGACCACAACACCGCCCGCGCAGTCGTGGCCATCAGATGCTGGGCCTTGCATTTCCCGGGCCGTCCGGTCAACGCTTGCAATGCGCCCCCCGTCCAAAGTGATGTCAACGAGGGTGAGGTCTGCGGCGCCACCCTCGGTCAAGAACGTGGAGGGGACGGCCGCATTGAGGAGCTTCATCGCCGCCTCTTCATGGCGCTTTCGTGCCAGCGTCTGAGGAGGAGATTGTTCACCACACTTAAGATCACGTAGATGACGACACCGGTCAGCGAAATGAGAATGAGCGCTGCAAAAAGGCGTGGCATATTGAGCCTATAGCCCGCCTCAATGAGGCGCGAGGCAAGGCCAGAGCCCACGCCTGCCGAGCCTGCCACATATTCGGCCACAACAGCGCCCACCAAGGCAAGGCCGCCCGAGATCCGAAGCCCGCCCAGGAAGTACGGCGTGGCTGCCGGCAGGCGCAGATAGCGCAAGGTTTGCCAGCGGGATGCGCCGTAGAGCTTATAAAGGTCCACAAGATTTCGGTCGGCCGAATTAAGCCCCAGGATCGTGTTGGACAAAATCGGAAAGAAAGCGACGATCCATCCGCAAATCACCAGTTTTGCGAAGATGTTGTCCACGTAAATATTGATCAGGGGAAAGATCGCCACAATTGGCGTGACCTGAAGCGCCACGGCGATGGGTGAGAACGAATACTCCACAATGCGCGACTGGGTGAGGGCGATGGCGAGGAGAACGCCACCAGTGGTGGCAAAAAACAGCGCCGCCATGGTGATAATCAAAGTATTGATGAGCGCGGGCGCCAGAATGGGCCAATCCGCCACCAACGTTGCCCCCACCAAGTCGGGCCCGGGCAAGATGTAGTGGGGGATCTCGTTAATCTCGACGGTGGCGGCCCACAGCGCGATGAGGCCAATGATCACCGCCACCGGGAGCCCGTATTTCAGGAGCCGATCGCGCCTGATGCGGGCGTCTTCTTTGTTGGGGCCGCTTATCGGAGCTGCGTCGGCAGGGAGGGATGCATCCGTGCGGGTGGGCGCATCAGGATGGATGAGCGCATCCGTGTGGGGGTTCGCATGCGTGTGCGGGGGCGTATGGGTGCCGGCTTCGGCGGTGCTCATGCGGCCATCGCCGCTTGGAGAGCGTGGGAGGTTTGCCGGGCAATATCGCCGTATTTGGCAGACGTGCGAAACTGGCTGGTGCGCGGGGAGGGCTCATCGACGGGCACATGCGCGTCGATCTTGCCAGGGCGGCCGGTCATGACGGCAATCTCGGTGGACAGATAAACGCTCTCAAACACCGAATGGGTCACAAAAAGAACCGTCCAATTCTTCTGCGCCCAAAGCCGCAGCAAGTCATCGTTGAGCTTGAAGCGCGTAATCTCGTCAAGCGCGGCGAACGGCTCGTCCATCAGAAGGACCTCAGGGTCGGTGGCGAGCGCCCGCGCGATGGAGACGCGCATTTTCATCCCGCCAGAGAGCTCCCGCGGGAAGGCGGTGCGAAAATCTTCAAGGCCGACGCTTTCAAGGGCGGCCATGACGGGCTCTTCGGCCTCCCGCTTGGTCATGCCGCTCAGCCGCAAAGGGAGCCACACGTTGTCGAATACACGCGCCCATGGCATCAGCGTGGGCTCTTGGAAGACAAACCCCACCTGCTGCGCGCGCCGCTCGCCCACCCAAGTGATGCTGCCTTCGGTTGGCTCATCGAGCCCCGCCACAAGGCGCAAAATGGTCGACTTTCCGCAGCCCGATGGGCCAAGGAGCGACAGGAAAGAGCCCCGCTCCACATTAAGATTGACGCCGGCAAGGGCCCTGGTCCCGTTATCAAAGGTCTTGCCGACATTGGAAAGCCGCACAATGGGCGCGGCTTTGTTTCGCGTTTCGCCAAGTGCGGCCAACAGCCTACTCGCCTGTCAGCGACTTTTTGAGGTCGACACCCACGCCCTTATTCACAAAGTCGAGCGTGTAGGTGGAGGCAAGGTCGATGTCTTTGGGGGCGACGCCTGCTGCCACCATCTTGTCGTAGAACGAGGTGAACCGCTCATCGGTGAGCGCGCCGATCCCCATCGTCAACGTGTCGCCTGAGTCCACAATGCCGTATTCCTTCATCTTGGCGATGGAGAAGGCGAGTTGCTC
>JBCDLN010000183.1:0-8514 GCA_038745295.1 Pseudomonadota bacterium
CCACTACTCGACAGGCCTCGTGGACATGCTCACCGGCCGGATGGACGCTGTGGGCATGCGTGCCCACACAGCGCTGAAGCTCAGCCCCTACGATCCCATGCGCTACGGCATGCTCATGCTCCACAGCCTCAACCTTCTGTCCAAAGGCGAGTACGCGGAAGCGACGGTGTGGGCGATCCGATCGGCGCGGGAGCCCAACGCCCATGCCGTGATGGAGCTTTTGGCGGCCATGACCTGCGAGCTGGGGGGCGAGCACGAAGAGGCTGCCCGCTGGATTGCTTCCGCAAGGCGCAAGAACCCGCACTTTGGCAAAGCCGACTTCTTCAGGTCGCTCCAGTTCCAAGACCCCACAATGCGCAAGCTTATCTCAGAGGCGTTCGACCGGCTGGGCCTCAGCTGAGCTTTGCTCGGCTGAGGCAAAAAGGGCTGACCCTCTCGCCTCAGCTCAACATCTCGAACGAGCGCGATGCAGGTTGTGTCCGCCGCTCCTTCAACCGCGCCACTTGGACATCGCCAAATCCGCGCAAGGTCTCGGTGCGCACCTTATCGAGCGAAAAGTCATCAATCAGCTCGCTGGCAAACTCTTTGGGGACGGTGATCTCCATGGGCTCAGAGCATTGTTGAAGCCGCGCGGCCTGGTTCACAGCGGGGCCAAAGACGTCATAGACATACTTTTGGACACCAACCACCGAGCCCACCACAGGCCCTGTCGCAACGCCAATCCGGGCCCGCCAGGTGTGCGGGTGCGTTTCATTCCGCCGCTTCAAAAACCGAATCATTTTGACAGCGCATTGCGCTGCTGCCCGCACATGGTCGGGGTTGGGGTGCGGCAGACCCGCTACCGCCAGATAAGCATCGCCCAGCGTCTTGATCCGCTCGCAGCCATAAAGCTCCGCAATGCGGTCAAAGGCTGTGTAGATGTCATTAAGCTCGCTGACCGTTACAGTCGGATCGGCCGCGACCGCCATATCGGTAAAGCCGACAAAATCGATCATCAACACCGACACCGGCTCATAAAGCCGCGGCATCACGGAGCCGTACGCGCGGTATTCTTCGTAGACGGAGCGCGGCATCAAGTTGAGCAGAAGCTTTTCGGCCTGCACCTTCTCTCGCTCCAACTCGCGCTCTTTGCGCTCCACCATGGCCGCGTAGCTATCAATCATGGCTTCGGTTTGCCGAAGACGGGAGATGTTCTGACATTCCAAAAGCACCATGGCTTCATCATCATGGCGGGCTTGACGCACCGTCACCTCAATGTCGATGGTCCGCCGGCCAGCCTTGCCGGCAACATCCATCGTGAAAGGCTCGTCGCTGGCGAGCCCATCCTTGAGGCGCTGCAACGCCCCCTCATCCAAGACATCTGCCAAAGGGTCGCCGATGGAGACCCCTTTAAACCACTGGGAAAATGTCGGATTGACGAGCCGCAGGGTCAGGTCGCCAGGGCTGACCAACGCCACGCCAATGCCGATGGCTGAAAAGAGTTTCGACGACAGCGTTTCGGGGATCATGGCCGCCTCTCCGTCACGATGTCGTGGCGAAAACGTTCAACGGTCTCGATCACGCTATCACAATCGGATTCGGCGACACCGCCCGCGCTCAGCGTTTGCGACAAGAGGTCGACGATTTCTTCAAACTCTTCGCCACTGATCCCAAGGTGTCTGTGGGCTCTGGCAAGCCGGCCCTCGTCGAGTTCGGCCGGGCCGCCCATCAGGCCCGCAATGAAGCGGGTTTGATGGTCGACCAATCGGCGCATATCCACATTGTCGAAGTGATGGCCGACAATTTCGCTATCCAGAACGCGGTCATAAAAGTCCATGACCAGTCCGCGAACAGCTGCAAATCCGCCGTACTTGGAAAACATCGAAGTGCCGCTGGGCGCGGCCATAGCAATCTCATTCATGGGCCTAGTCTTTCGCAGTGTTCGCGGGGTGGTTCGAACAGGGTCGCGATGGGCCGGATCAGCGCCGGCGGATGACCACTTCAAGGTATTCAGAGGGGACAATCATCTTGTCCGGATGGACCGACGATTGCTCAGCAAGAGCGGTCAGATCAGCGTCGAGGGCGTCAGCCTCTTGCTCGCTCAGCGCTTGGAAGGCTTTGTTCATCGGGCCGTAGATCCGGCGCCAAAGCTCAACCCAATCGCTAGCCGAGCGGTAGCGGAAGACAAATTGGCGCTTGGTCGCCACAATCTCTGCAGCATCGGCGCCAAAGAGTTCGTCAAGCCGCTCTTGCGTGCCCCAAAGGGCGGGGGACGACACGCCTTGGGGCGGGGGCACATGGCGGCCGATGGTCTTAAAGACCTGACCGACAAAGCCTGACGGCGTCCAGTTCGCAAGGCCGATGCGCCCACCATTGCGGCACACCCGGATGAGTTCTGACGCGGCCATTTCCTGGTTGGCCGTAAACATCACGCCAAAAGTGCTCATCACGGCCGCAAACGATCCGTCCTCAAAGGGAAGATCTTCCGCATCTGCTTCGCGGAAGGCGATGGCAAGCCGCTCTGCCTCAGCCCGTTTCATACCGTTTTTCAGCCAAGCACCGACATAGTCAGTCGACACCACGTCGCAGAAACGGCGGGCTGCTGCGAGCGAGGCGTTGCCGTTTCCGGCAGCCACATCGAGCACCCGTTCACCGGGGAGGAGATCCATCGCTTCAGCCAGGGATTCGCCCACAATCTGGAGCGTTGTGCCGACAATTGCATAGTCGCCAGCAGCCCATGTGGCTTGCTGGCGTTGTTTGACGGCCACAAGATCTGGCGCCGCCGGAGTATCAACCAGGGTCATGAAAATGTCCTCCATCGTGACCGCGATGACAGGACAATGGTGATGGCTCTCTGCGCCTGCTTGGACGCCGGCTGGAGCCCTCCTTTAAAAGTCTGCAGGTGACTGTAGATCACCTGCAGAAGCATGGCCGCGAGCCGCACCTGGTGCTAGGCGCTGATCGTCGGTCAGCCCATGGTGGAGTTGAACGCGCCACCATCCAAAAGCACATTTTGGCCGACCATGAAGCCCACGTGCTCGGAGCATAAAAACGCGCAGACTTTCCCAAACTCTTCAGGCGTTCCAAAGCGTCCGCGCGGGTTATTCTTTTGAGCCCGCGCGCGGGCTTCTTCCATGGTGATGTTTTCCCGAGTCGCGATGGCATTCATCAAGCCGAAAATTCGATCAGTGTCGTGCTGGCCTGGCAAAATATTGTTCATGATGACGCCATGCTTGGCCACTTGGCGCGCGGTTCCGGCCACAAAGCCGGTGAGGCCAGCGCGCGCGCCGTTGGACAGGCCAAGCTGCGGGATCGGCGCTTTCACCGAACCTGACGTAATCGCGACAATGCGCCCCCAGCCGCGTTCGATCATCCCAGGCAAAACCGCTGTGGACAACAAGATGGGTGTCAGCATGTTGCCACGAAACGCATTTTCCCATTCATCAGCGCCCCAGTCGGACCACATTCCAGGCGGCGGACCACCGGCGTTGTTGATCAAAATGTCGGGCTGTGGCTCGGCGTCGAGGAGCGCTGCGCGGCCTTCATCGGTGGTGACGTCGGCGGCGACGGTTGTAACCGTCACGCCGTAGCGGCTGCGAATGGCGTCGGCGGTTGCCTCCAAAACATCGGCGCTGCGCGCATTCATGACGAGATCGCAGCCTGCCTCTGCCAGAGCTTCCGCGCTCCCCCGTCCCAACCCCTTTGATGACGCACACACAATTGCTTTGCGGCCCTTAATGCCCAGATCCATCGCGTTTCTCCTTTTGAGGCGGCTGCGATGACACGACAGGCGCGGTGGGGGCAAGCCGGACGCGACTTGTAGAACGCGCAAGGCAGGTGGCCACTTTTTCGATTTTGCTTGGCTTTACACTTGCGATATGCATCCTAGTTGTCATCTAGCGCGCAAGGGGAGAGTGCGCGCAGATGATTGGAAGCGGAACACGCTGGCCGCATGGCAGCGGCGCTCTTGGTCACAAGATGCGTGGATAACGGCCGTTTCAGACGGCATTGGAAGATTGAGCCGCAGGCACCAGCCGCGGCGACGTGGTGGCAACTTACGGACTGCAATCCCCTCACAGCGAGCCGCGCTGGCGCCCCATTCGGCGCCGCGCTTGAGGTGCGTCGACCGCTGGGGGAAGCGGCCTAGATATTCGTCGTTGGGTGGCGGGCCTAGCGCGATGGTACCGGGAGATAGGAGGCCGTTATGGCAACAGGTACAGTGAAGTGGTTCAACGGAACCAAGGGCTACGGATTTATCCAGCCCGACGAAGGCGGGGCGGACGTTTTTGTCCATATTTCTGCTGTCGAGCGGGCGGGGCTGAGCTCTTTGACGGAAGGTCAAAGAATTAGCTATGAACTGTATAAAGACCCCAAAAGAGGGCGTACTTCGGCCGAACAACTGAAGCCCATGTAAGTCACACAAAGTTCACAAAAGTACAAAGCGCTGTCACTTGCTGGAGGCAGCGCTTTTTTTAGGCAAGTTGCCCCTCAAATTGCTTGTTTTTTGAGCGCGCGCAGGGGCGCCGTTCGCCACCGCACCGGCGGCACATTTGTATCCGTTTCTCAGCGCCCTTTTTGCGCCCGCCGCATGGAATCCCATCCCACGATTTGCCTCACCAATTGGGTGTCGGCCGATCCATGATCATGCGACCAAACAGGCTCGCGGCGAGATCCACCATCAAGATGGCCGTACGCCCACGCTCGTCCAGGAACGGGTTCAGCTCCACAAGATCAAGCGAAGCAACGCGGCCGCTCTCGCAAAGGAGCTCCATAGCAAGATGAGCTTCACGCACCGTCGCGCCGCCGGGAACCGTTGTGCCGACAGCAGGCGCCATGTCAGGATCGAGAAAATCCACATCAAGGCTTACATGGATCGGCGCATCCGCATCGCGGGCACGCTCTATGGCTGAACGCACCAACGCGCCCACGCCCCGCTCATCCACATCGCGCATGTCGTGAACCGTCACGCCTTGCTCTGCCAAAAGTCTGCGTTCGGCAGGGTCCACGGAGCGGATGCCGATCATGGTCACATGCGCGGCTGGAAGGGGGGTGATGGGGCCACCATAGATGAGGTCGGCGCCCAGAAGGCCCGCAGCAATGGCCACGGGAGTGCCATGGAGATTGCCGCTTTGTGTTGTGGCGATGGTGTGAAAGTCCGGGTGGGCGTCGAGCCACACAACATGCGCGCTGGGGGTGACGTCCATGAGGGCCGCCAACGACCCCGCGGCGATGGAGTGATCGCCGCCCATCAAAACTGGAACTTCAGCCCGTTTCAAAGCGCCGGAGACGGCAGTGCGCACCGCCCGCACCCAGCCCGCAACCTCTCCCACATTGTGCGCTGGCGCATGGGCCGCGTCATTAAGCGGGACTGGCTTGGGTGTCACATCGGCATCCCCCACCACCTGGTGGCCGAGCGCCTCAAACGCGGCGCGAAGGCCTGCTGTGCGCAGCGCAGCCGGCCCCATCACGCACCCAGGCCGATAGGTGCCAGCTTCGCATGGGGCGCCAATCATGTTGATGGAAGTCATGCGGGGTCCTGGGTCATGGGAGCTTGTGATGACCGCGCCACAGGCCAGGTCAATCCGTCAACTGCGATGGTGCCCTTTCACGCATCCACCCCCGGCCTAAGACGGGGCTGAGTGCGTCCGTGCTCCGTCTATCACGTGCGCAAATGAGCCGGCGACGGACCCGATCTGCGTTCCCATGGGCCCAAGGTCTGTGCCTTGTGCATCGCTGCCACCAAAGAGGGGCGGCCCTTCGGCCCCGATGGTGGCATAGTGAAACTCATGACCGCGCAACACCTGCGGCCACTCTTCCAAGAATGCGCCGTCGTGCGTGAGTTCGCGGTAGCCAAGGGTTCGGCGAGGCTGGCGAAAGTTGGTGGTGATGGGCA
This sequence comes from Pseudomonadota bacterium, assembly GCA_038745295.1. Taxonomy (GTDB): domain Bacteria; phylum Pseudomonadota; class Alphaproteobacteria; order Rhizobiales; family Amorphaceae; genus Acuticoccus. The sequence continues at coordinate 5,873 of JBCDLN010000183.1, forward strand.
AAAGCCCGGCCATCCTATGGGCCTCACCCTGGCCATCAATGAGCGTCTCACCGAGCGCCATGTAGCCACCGCATTCGCCATAAATGCGGACCCCTTTTTCGGCGAGGGTGCGCAACCCCGTAATCCAGCCCTTTGTTGCAGCAAGCCGGCCGGCAAAAAGTTCGGGGTATCCGCCAGGCAGATACACCGCATCAGCGCTCGGATCGGGAGCGTCGCCGTTGAGGGGAGAAAACCGATGGACGCTTGCCCCACTGTCCCGCCAACCCCTGATGAGATGCTCATAAAAGAAGGAAAAGGCATCGTCCTCCGCCAGCGCGATACGCTGCCCAAGGGGTGGCAAACCGGCTTGCCAGGGAATGGCAGATGATCGCTCAGAAGCTAGAGGCGAGGGGAGGGACTCGGTGTCAGCGTGAGCGTTCTCATCCGCCAGCGCGATGAGGCGATCAAGGTCGCAATGCGCTTCCACCTGCGCCGCCACCGCCGCAATCCGCTCAAAGAGATCGCCCCGCTCGCGCGCCTGCTGCAGCCCCAAATGGCGGGAGGGGAACGACAGCGCCTCATCACGCGGCAAAGCACCAAGACAGGGGATGCCGCGGGAGGACAGCGCATGGCGCAACATCGCCTCGTGGCGGCCGCTGCCCACCTTGGTCAAGATCACACCGACCACCCGGACCGTCTCGTCAAACGACATGAACCCGTGGACAAGGGCGGCTACTGAGTGGCTCATCCGCTCAGCGTTGACGACCAAAACGACCGGAAGGTTGAGCGCGCGCGCCACATCCGCGCTGGAGCCCACCCCCGCCGAAGGGCCGTCGAACAGACCCATGACGCCCTCCACCACCAAGTTTTGGGCAGCGGCAAGCCGGCCAAAAAGCTCAGGTTGCATCGCCCAAAGGTCGAGATTGATGGCGGGACGCCCAGCTGCTGCGCTCAAAAACGCCGTATCGATATAGTCAGGCCCCACTTTGGCGGGGGTGATGGGGTGCCCACGCGCCTTCAGCGCTGCGACCATCCCCATGGTCAACACGGTCTTGCCCGATCCTGATGCGGGCGCTCCGATAAGGCAGCTTACCAGCGGTCATACTGGCGCCAGCGGCGCCACTGTTTTTCGCCGACCTCACAGTCGATCCGCGGGGGGCTGCCTGGTGCGCGCCAGGCGGCCGGCACGATCTCAGCCGGTGCGCGCGCAATCTCCATGATGAGCTTGCGCCGGATCGCCTCTTGGAATTTATCGGCGCTGTTCACGGTGATCATGAATGAGCCGAAGCCGCCGATAACGCAATCCTCATAGTAGATGTCGAGCTCTTCAAGGTGAAAGTAGCCGCCAGGATTGCCGCGTTTGATCATAATGGGGAGGCCGTTGATTGTGATCCCATGCGAGAGCACCTCGTCACGCGCGGCAGTGACAAGGAGGCCCATATTGTTGGGCCCATCACCGGACACATCGATCACACGGCGCATCCCGTCGATGTTATTGTCAAACATATCGATGCTGCGGTTTAAGACCGAAGAGATCGAGGTTCTGCGCATCCGGCCTATGGGCGCGCGCTCAAGCTTTGCTGCAAACTGTTCAGCATCGGCCTCAGTTTCAATGATACTCCACGGCACAATCACCCGGTCGAGCCCGCTGCCGGCCCATTCCACATACGTGACTGCAATACGCTGCCAGTCGCCTCGCCGAATGGCGGCCATCACATCGGGATGGCGCAGCGCCGCCACATAGCCTTTGCGCTGCAGGTCTTGCTCATCAATGTCCATGGACCAGGACACGTCCACCGCCAGGATCAGTTCCACATCCACCACCGGTGGTGGGCTTGCCTTGGCGGCGCCCCACCCAACGCTCAACAAAAGGATGCTCAAAACAATCCGAAGCATGCTGTTGCCCCCATGATTGGTGAAACAGGACGCGCCCGGTTCGGCGTTGCGAGCCCGGGCCACACTGTCACGAAACCGTCATGTTTGGAGGGTCGCTTCTCGAAATGTGCTCGTCAAGTGCGGGAAATGGCGCGCTGTGTGCGCCTGTTGAAAATTCTCAGCATCTTTGGTGAACCAACGGGTCAAATATTTTACACGGTTGTCCATTGATGGGTTCGCAATCTTGTGTCGCAAATCTGCTCTTGATCCCGACAACTCTGCAATCTCGGTGAACGCCCGTGGTGACATCACAAAAACATGCTCTTCAAAACAAGCGGATAGGGTTTGCGCTGCCGAGCGCGCACCCACATTGGCAACGGCGCATGGAAGCAGACCGCGGGCTGCGATAACCCACACACAACGAAGATTGGCGTGGGACGTTCAGCCGGGCATCACCCACGCAAATTCTCAACAATGTTACGATGTCATGAGGAGGTTTGATGAGAGCGGTTCTGTGGCTGATCAGTTTGCCGTTGCGCGTTGTGGGCTACCTGGCGGTCTTGGCTGCGTGCGTGTCCGGGTTCTTTGACCTTTGGGCATCTGTGCAGGACAACGCGCTTGTGTTCACCCCGCTTGGCGAACTGTGGTTCAGATACTCGGTCGACACTTTAAATCTGGCCCAAGCTGCCATTCAGCGGGGCGTTCACCCGGTCTTGTGGGACCCGGTCATTCAATTTTTCCTCAACTTGCCGGCTTTTATCGCCCTGCTCATTCTCGCCGCAGTGGTC
>JBCDLN010000184.1:0-8509 GCA_038745295.1 Pseudomonadota bacterium
GCGCCCTCACACTCCCCTCAGCGCTCATAGGCATCAACAACCGAGATTTGCGCACCTTCCGCACCGATCTTGCCGTCACCGAACGCCTTGCGCCGCAGGTGCCCAAAGAGCGTCTTGTGGTGGGCGAATCAGGGATTGCCATCCACGACGATGTCACCCGCCTGGCCGCATGCGGTGTCCATGCCTTTTTGGTGGGCGAAAGCTTGATGCGTCAGAGCGATGTGGCGGACGCAACGCGCACCCTCTTAGGCCAAGGTCTCACCCACATGACCGCGTCAGGCGCGGCCCATATGGTCAATGTGGCACCCAAAGAGGTGACGCAGCGCGAAGCTGTGGCAGAGGGCGTTGTCACCATGGGTTTGCCAACCCTTGCTGCCATAAAAGCCGGCAACCTCAAAAAGGGAGATGTCCTCTCCGTGGCGCGCATTGCCGGCATCATGGCCGCCAAACGCACGTCCGATCTCATTCCCCTTTGCCATCCGATTGTGATCGATGGGGTGGATGTGACCCTCACCCTCGACGACGCGCTCCCTGGCGTCAGGGTGCGCGCGACGGTCAGCAACACCGGGCGGACAGGCGTTGAGATGGAAGCGCTGACGGCGGCGACGGCGGCTTGCCTCACCGTCTATGATATGGCGAAGGCCCTCGACCGGGCCATGGTGATCGGCCCTGTCCGACTTTTGGAAAAACGCGGCGGCAGGTCTGGAGACTGGCGCGCTTCATGATCGGCGTTGATGAGGCGCGGGCCCGCCTGTTTGCCGCTTCCCGAAGGATGCCCGCTGAGAGCGTGGCGCTCGGCGCCGCTGTGGGGCGCACATTGGCTGAACCCTTAAGGGCTCAGCGTTCACAACCGCCTTTTCCTGCTTCTGCGATGGATGGCTACGCCATCAGAGCGTCGGACGTTGCTGAAGGGCCGCTTCAAGTCGTTGGCCAGTCCGCTGCTGGCGCGCGGTACCACGGTCATCTTGGCGTGCGCGAGGCTGTGCGCATTTTCACAGGCGCGCCTGTGCCAGAGGGCGCCGACGCTGTCCTCATCCAAGAAGATGCGCAGGTGGACAACAGCGCCGTCATCGCCACCGAGCCTGTGCGCGCCGGGCAGAACATCCGTCGCGCCGCGCTCGACTTTGCGGAGGGCGACACACTGCTTCAGGCGGGCACCACCCTCGCCCCGCGCCATGTGGCCCTCGCCGGTGCCGGCGGCCATGGCACCCTCAAGGTGATGCGCCGGCCGGTGGTGGCGTTCTTAGCCACTGGCGATGAATTGGTGGCGCCCGGCACCACCCCTGGCCCCGATGGGATCATCGCCTCCACCACACCCGCCCTTGCGGCCCTTGTCCGTCGTGCAGGGGGCGAGGCCATCGACCTTGGTATTGCCCCTGACAACCAGGCCGTCATCGCCCAAAAGGCGAAAGCAGGCATTGCGCAAGCTGATATTCTTGTCACGCTCGGCGGTGCATCGGTGGGCGATCATGATCTTGTCCGCCCGGCGCTCGCTGATCTTGGGGTTACTCTCGATTTTTGGAAAGTTGCTGTGCGGCCCGGTAAACCGCTGATGTTTGCCTCCGATCCACTTGTTCTAGGGTTGCCGGGAAATCCTGTTTCTGGCGTTGTTTGTACGCTTTTGTTCCTAGCGCCTTTGGTGGAATCCATGCTGGGTGTCGCGCATCCTGGTCCCCATGCCCAAGAAGGGGTCCTGGGGGGGCCGCTGGGGAAAAACGGCCCCCGGCGGGATCATGTGCGGGCGCGGCTGGACAATGGCCGATTGGTCCCGTTTCCTGTACAAGATTCATCAATGCTAGGGGTTTTGGCGAAGGCGGATGCTTTAATTGTGCGACCGCCACACGCGCCGCCGGCATCCGCCGGTGAGGCGTGTGCATACCTTGCTCTCTAGCGCGGAAAACCATGGTGATGTTGGTAAAGGGTTGTAGAACACACGACGAACGTGTATAAACGGATCGTGGCATCAGTCGAAACGATTCGCTAACAAGAAACTCTTTCTGCCAATTCTGTTCAATCCGGATGGACAAATGCTGACAAAGAAGCAGTACGATCTTTTAATGTTCATTCATGATCGTATGACCGACACCGGTGTCCCCCCGTCCTTTGAGGAGATGAAGGACGCGTTGGACCTGAAGTCGAAGTCTGGCATTCACCGTCTGATCACGGCGCTGGAAGAACGCGGGTTTATCCGGCGCCTGCCCAACAGAGCGCGCGCCCTTGAGGTGTTGCGGCTGCCTGATTCGGTTGCCCCACCAGCACGTCAGACCGGGTTTTCGCCGTCTATCATAGAAGGCTCGCTGCCCGCGAAACCCGTGCCAGAGCGGCAGCAATTCAAGCGCCCGCCTCTGCGCCCCGTTCAGCCCGCGCCAGAGGTGGTGGATGTGCCGTTGATGGGCCGGATTGCAGCGGGCGTCCCCATCGAGGCCATCCAGAACAAAACTGATGCGGTCCATTTGCCCGCAGCAATGCTCGGCCCAGGTGAGCATTTCGCCCTCGAGGTCACCGGCGATTCCATGGTGGACGCCGGGATCCATGATGGCGACACTGTGATTGTGCGCAGGACCGACCAGGCCGACACGGGTGATATTGTGGTCGCGCTGGTGGACAATGAAGAGGCAACGCTGAAGCGTTTGCGCAAACGCGGCAACACCATCGCGCTCGAAGCGGCCAATCCCCAGTACGAGACACGGATCTTCGGCGCCGATCGCGTGTCCATACAAGGCAAACTCACCGCGCTCCTGCGCCATTACTAGAGCGCGTTACGCCTCCATGGAGGCGCGCCGCGCTCAAGCTCCATTTGCCTGTCTCGGGTGCACCGGACGCCGGATGATTCCATACGGCTGTGACCCGCTCTAGAAGGAAGCAGTTCGATGGTGGCGTGTCCCTGCTGGCGGGCGCCACGGTCCGCCAGCGCTCCTCAGGTTGAGGCGTAGACTGAGGTGTTGCCGAGGGTTCGTAACGGGCTATGAAGCCGGGAGATTCTGATCAGCCTGCGATCACCTGTCCCAGCCGGTACGCTGAGTGGCCAGAGTGACAGAGCGATCAAGACCTGACAGCAAAGGGCGCCGCGCAAATGGTGCTTTGAGCCCATCGGCGGCGCTCCGCTCATTCAGCGAGGCTTTTGGATCAGCCCTTCCACTTAATGGAGCAGCCGCGCGCAGCGTGTTGCACGTCAGGGGGGGTGCCGGTGGCAACGATGTGGTTCATCGCCTCCACCAAGTCGCGCGGCGTGGCATCGGCCGGACCGCTTGACGTGTTGCCGTCAAGCCGGCCCCGGTAAAGCACCGTACCGTCTTTGCTGATGCCGAAAAACTCAGGCGTCACCGCCGCTTTATAGGCTTGCGCGATAGCTTGGCTTTCATCGTGAAGATAGGGGAAGGAAAAGCCATAGTCCGTCGCAAAGACCTTCATCCGGTCAAACGAATCAGCGGGGTAGCGCGTTGCATCATTGGCGCAGATGGCAGCGAAGCCCACACCAGCATCGTTCAAGGTGTTGGCATCCTCCACCATGCGCCGGGCAGCCGCCACAACGTAGGGGCAGTGATTGCAGATGAACGCGACCACCAGGCCGTTGGGGCCCATGGCGCTCGACAAGCTCACCTCATCGCCGGACACGGATGGGAGCGTGAAGGGGGGCGCAGCAGCATGGATTTCAGGCATGTTTAGCAAGTCCTTCCTCAGAACGCGCTCCCATCGACTGGCGATGCAGGCGTGATGGCATGTGTGCATTCGGTCGACCAAGGTGCCTTATCGCCCTCACACTGCGGTCCGTGCAAGGGCGCGCACGCAGTGCGGCATCGCAACAATCCACAAGTTGAAAGAACCCGCAAACAGCGCTGTTTCTTGACCGTTGAGCGCGCTAAATTCGCCGCGCTGAGGAGAGCCCTTCATGGCCAATGAGGATCTGTTTGACGGCGCGCGTTCGCCGCGCAAGACCGCATCGCCCAAGCGCAAGCCCAAGGGTGCGCCGGTCCGTGCGCGCGAGACCAATGCGGAAGAGGGCTACACCGCTGCCGACATTGAGGTGCTTGAAGGATTGGAGCCTGTGCGCAGGCGCCCGGGCATGTACATCGGCGGCACTGACCAGCGCGCCCTTCATCACCTTTTTGCCGAGGTTCTCGACAACGCGATGGACGAGGCAGTGGCGGGCCATGCCTCCTTCATCGAAGTGCGGCTGACATCGCAGGGGCTCAGCGTCACCGACAATGGGCGGGGCATCCCGGTGGAGCCTCACCCCCGCTTTCCCGATAAGTCTGCCCTCGAAGTGATCATGACGACGCTTCACGCCGGCGGGAAATTTGATTCCAAAGCCTACGAAGCCTCGGGCGGGCTCCACGGCGTCGGCGTCTCGGTGGTCAATGCGCTGTCAGAGCACCTCACCGTGGAAGTGGCCCGCAGCAAGAAGCTTTACCGCCAAACCTTTGTGCGCGGCGTGCCCGACGGTCCCCTAAAAAACGTCGGCGCGGCGCCCAACCGGCGCGGGACAACAGTCTCCTTCCGCCCCGATCCTGAGATTTTCAAGGGCCTCATCTTCGACCCCAAGCGGCTCTTTAATCAAACCCGGGCAAAAGCCTACCTGTTTGCCAACGTGGAGCTCAGATGGCGTGCTGATCCCGAGCTCCTCACCGGCGACAAAGCGCCCCCTCCAGAGGCGACATTCCACTTCCCCGGCGGGTTGGGGGACTTTTTGGCCGACGAGCTGGAGGGTCGGCCCAAGCTGGTGGATACGCTCTTTGTGTGCCGCGCCGGTGAAGCTGGCCGCCAGGGCTCGGTGGAGTGTGCCGTGGGCTTTGTGGCGGTGGATGAATTTGCAAGGTCCTACTGCAACACCATCCCGACGCCCGATGGCGGCAGCCACGAAAATGGTCTGCGCAGCGCACTCCTCAAAGGCTTGAAGGCGCACGCAGAGCGGATCGGCGCCAAAAAGGCCGGCCAAATCACCGGTGACGATGTGATGGCCAGCACCGCCTCGGTGCTGTCAGTGTTTGTGCGTGAGCCTGAATTTGTGGGCCAGACTAAAGATAAACTCGCCACAACCGCTGCCACACGGCAGGTGGAGGGGGCTGTGCGTGAAGCCTTCGAGGAGTGGCTTGCCCAAGATCCGGGCCGTGCGAGCCGTGTTCTTGATGCAGTTATTGAAAAGGCCGACGACCGCCTGCGCCGGCGCGCTGAAAAGGATATTGCCCGCCGCTCCGCCACCCGGCGCACCCGCCTTCCAGGAAAGCTTGCCGACTGCACCCAGTCCCAAGCCGAAGGCACCGAGATTTTCATCGTGGAAGGGGATTCAGCCGGCGGATCGGCCAAACAGGCCCGCCAGCGCGCCACCCAGGCTGTGCTTCCGTTGCGCGGGAAAATCCTCAACGTGGCCAATGCTGGGCGCGATAAGGTGATGGCGAACCAGCAACTTGCCGATCTGATGCTGGCGCTCGGCTGCGGCTCGCGCAAAGACTTTGACGTCACAAAGCTGCGCTACGACCGCGTCATCATCATGACGGACGCCGATGTGGACGGCGCCCACATTGCCTCGCTCCTCATCACCTTTTTCTACAGGGAAATGCCTGGCCTCATTGACGAAGGCCATCTCTACCTCGCCGTGCCGCCGCTTTATAAGCTCACCCAAGGGGCCAAAACAGTATACGCACAAGATGACGCGCACCGCGAAGCGCTCGTCAAAACATTCAATCGCGACAAGAAAATCGAAATCGGCCGGTTCAAGGGCCTTGGCGAGATGATGCCGGCTCAATTGAAAGAAACCACCATGGACCCCAAAACACGCACTTTGCTGCGGGTCGTGGTTCGTTCGGAAGTGGATGAAACCCGGTCGTCCATAGACCGGCTTATGGGCAACAAACCTGAAGCTAGATTTACATTTATTCAAGAAAACGCAGCGTTCGCGTCGGCAGACGCCCTCGACATTTAGACACCCGGTCTTGTTGCCGCAGTCCAGCTAAACTGGGCTTTGTGGAAAGGTACAATCTTCATCGTTTTGTCACGGCACAGTCATACACCTTGGCTAGCTCCAAAAATTAGAACTTTTCGGAGTATAAAATGTCGAAGACAGACACGTCTGACCTCAGCTGGGATGAGTGGGACGAGCATCACTTCCCGCGCTCCGCCGAGAGCGAATTTGATAAGGTGGTGGAGCGGGCCATTTCGCGTCGCGGCTTCTTGAGCGGCGTTTTGGCGTTTGGCTCTGGCGCGGCAGCGATGAGCGCCGGATTGCTCGCCCCTGGCAAAGCCCTGGCCGAAGCCGGCAAACGCTTTGCGTTTTCGCCCATCCCCATTCAAACCGATGGAACGGTCCACGTTCCAGAAGGCTACAACTGGAAAGTCTTGACCGGTTGGGGCGACCCACTGTTTAGCGATGCCGATGGCTACGACGTCACACAAGGTGGCGGCCCGGTTGAAAACTCCGACAAGATCTTCGGAGAAAACACCGACGGCATGGAGACCTTCTCCTTCCAGGGACGTCAGCTGGTCGCGGTCAACCACGAATACGTCAACCCCAAGCTCAACCTGCCCACCAGCAATGAAGGTGTGGCTCTGAGCGCGGACGACGTTACCAAGCTCCAAAACCTCCAAGGCGTGTCGGTCATGGAGATTGTGGAAGGCGACAATGGCTGGACGGTCGTGAAGGATAGCCCCTTCAACCGCCGTATCCACCACCGCACGCCCATGACAATCGTGGGTCCTGCTGCAGGCCATGACCTTCTGAAAACGGCTGCTGATCCCACCGGCACGTCGTCGCTGGGCACCATGAACAACTGTGGTTCCGGCAAAACCCCCTGGGGCACCTACCTGACGTGCGAAGAAAACTTCAACGGCTACTTTGGCCGGACTGAAGACACGGCGCTCGAGGACAAGGTCGCTGCCGGATACAAGCGCTACGGTGTTGGAAGCGAGGGTCGCTACCAGTACGAAAAGTTCGACCCGCGTTACGACACATCAAAGAACCCGAACGAGCCTCACCGCTTTGGCTGGGTTGTCGAAATTGACCCCACCGACCCCAACAGCACACCGGTGAAGCACACTGGTCTGGGCCGGTTTAAGCATGGGAATGCGGAAGTGGTCGTGGCGCCCGACGGACGGGTTGTCGTTTACCTCGGTGACGATGAGCGCGGCGAATATCTTTATAAGTTCGTCTCCAATGGGGTTTATACCCCTGGCGGATCCACCGAAGGTCTTTTGGACGATGGCACGCTTTTCGCCGCCAAGTTCAACGATGACCAGACCGGTGAGTGGCTAGCGCTGACCCCTGAAAGCACCGGGATGGATGCGGCAGAGATCCTTATCTTTACTCGGATGGCCGCGTCCGCAGTGGGCGCCACCAACATGGATCGTCCCGAGTGGATCGCCACCAACCCCATCGCTGCTGAGGGCTATTGCTGCCTCACCAACAACTCCCGCCGCGGCGCCCTCAACGATGATGGCTCAGTGCGCGCCAATGCGGGCGGCGATGTCATGGTCACCAACCCGGCTAACCCGCGCGACACCAACCGCTATGGCCAAATCGTGCGCTGGCGTCCGAGCAATGACGACCACGCCGCAGGCACCTTCGGCTGGGACCTTTATGTCATGGCCGGCAACCCGGATATCCATTCCGACGCCTATGCCGGCTCATCCAACATCAACTCAGGCAACCTCTTCAACTCGCCTGATGGGATGGCCATCGACACCACCGGCATCGTGTGGATCCAGACCGACGGCAACGACAAAAACGAAGGCGACTTCGCCGGCATGGGCAACAACCAAATGCTCGCGGGTGATCCTGTGACGGGCGAGATCGTCCGCTTCATGACCGGCCCGAAGGGCTGCGAGGTCACCGGCCTTTGCTGGTCGGCGGACCGGCGGTCGATGTTTGTGGGGATCCAGCACCCCGGCAGCGGTTGGCCTGACAATGGTTCGCCTGAGCGCTCGTCCGTCATCGTCATCAAGCGGGACGACAACGGCCTCGTCGGCTAAAGCTATTCCCGATCAAGCCAAAGCGTTTGATCGGGAATAACCGACCGCTTTTCAAAAGGCCGAGCCATGTGCTCGCGCCATATGCGGTGCGGAACCCTCAAAGTCCGCCCGCTCGGTTGTGTGGCAATCGAGCGGGCTCTCACATGCGCTGCTGCACAAAAGTGACCGTTTATAAATCCGGATTGATGGCCAGAAGCAGTTTGCCGGCCACGAAACGCGAGCGCAGCCGGTCATACATTTGGCCCACATCAGAGAACGCGTAGACCGCCTCTATGGGAAGCTGCAGCTGCCCCTGTCCAATCCGCTCCAAAACCGCTTCACTTCCCTTTGCCCATTGCGGCGAACTGAAGTTGCTGTGGCCAAGATGAAAGCGGGTGAAGGTCAACGAGCGTTCCACCAGCCGCTCCCATAAATTGGGCAGGGGCCGGCCTTCCGCTTCGCCGTAGCTCACCACATGGCCCAGCTTGCGCACCAGGGGAAAGCTTCGGTCCAAGATGGTGGCGCCTGTGGAATCCAGCACCTTATCGAAGGGGGAGGGACCAAGCGC
>JBCDLN010000185.1:0-8453 GCA_038745295.1 Pseudomonadota bacterium
ACCAAAACCGCAGGCGGTTACCACTGGCGTAGTGTATCGTAACGAAGCGTATTGACCCCCTCGATACGTTACGATACACATAAGGTCGTAACTGACAGGGGGGTAATTCATGGCTCAAGCCGACATCGTGGCCCGTCTGCGGGCCGCTTCAACCGATCTCACAGTCGCAGCGGATGAAATCGAACGTCTGCGGAGCGAAAAGACGATCACGCTATCCAGCCTAAAGGTCGCGAAGTTGTGCGAGAAAAACCATGATCTCGTGGTGCGAGACATCCTAGCGTTAGGCGTGAAGTTCTACGGCGGTCTCTCAAACCTGAAAAGGCAAGGACTGACGATAGACTACGATCCAGGTGGGTACGTGACAGAGATTCATTTGGACAAGTTTCACGCCGTAATGCTGCTATGCACGTACGAACAACCGGAACTTCGCAAGCACATTGCGACACACTGGCTCGAAATTGAGCCGGTGATGCCCACAATGTCCAGCGTGGAGATCGCCGAGCTGTGCGAGAAGCAGCACGGTCATGTGATGCGCGATATCCGCATAATGCTTGGGAAATTGAACCCGTCCAAATCTGGATCGGTCGATTTTGAAGGCACCTACTTTGACGCCAAGGGAGAAGAGCGACCCTGCTTCTATCTCCCGCGCCGCGAGTGCCTGGTCCTCGTGACTGGATACAGCATACCTCTCCGCGCGCGCATCATCGATCGATGGGAAGAGTTGGAGGGCCGACAAAACGGTGAGCGCGCAGCGACCATTTCTATTGAGATGGAGGCAGGGTGATACCTGATACAGCCACAGAACGCGTCCGGAACGCCGCGCGGGAGTACGAGAAAGCCAAGATGGTGCTTGAGAACTTCGCGGCACGAAACGTCCCATCAAACACGGACGCCCGTCTCCAGTTGGCTGAAGAGCGCGCTCTCGCCTCCGCCGAACGGGCTCGTGCGTGGCGCAGACTTGGTGAAGCGACGGCCGAATACGCCCGCCAGGAGCGCGGATGATGAGGCAAATCGATGTCTGCGCCCTAGGCATATTCATCACGTTCTGTGGCTTTATCAGCCTCGGATTCTCAATCAACACGATGCTTGGTTACGTCGTTGTGATCCTGGTCGGGTTGGTTTTGGCGGTCCTACCGTACGCTCCTTGGTGGGGTGAGGAATGACCCGCTGTGTAACGTGGCGGCTTACCCTGGGATTCTGCGCAGTGATCGGAGGGCTGGTGGCATGACTGATGTGTTTGAGCGGAGAGCTGAAGACATAGAATGCACCGCATGGGATGGCTGGCCACGTAAGATTGACGTTCGTGTCTGCTACACAGAACAGGACATTAAAGGCTTGAGCGTGAAGCAAGCTGAAGGACTTTATTGGGCGTTAGGGAAGCTCATTGAGGACGTGAGAAGGGCCGACGAGTGGGTAAAGGTCCAACTGCCGTTTGTGCCGAAATGAACACGACCCGTCTGCTCACAGCGGACCAGGTCGGCGAGCACTGGTCGATTTCCGGGCCGACGGTCCGTAGATTGTGCGCGTCGGGTAAGATCCCCGGCGCATTTAAAGTAGGTAAGGCTTGGCGTATCCCACGCACAGCCATTGAGGATATTGAACGATGCACCTCACTAGGCACGAAAAATATTACGTCGACCGGTGGCGAGGAAAAAACTACCACGTCATCTGGTCCGAAAATGGATCAACTCGCCGGATTTCGCTTGGCACGAGTAATGAACAAGAAGCGGCGCGGCTCTTTGAAATCTTCCTAGCCGATCTGAACCGGCCGCAAGAGACGGACATTGAAACGCTGTGGAACGCTTGTCGTGAGGATTTCGGCGAGCGTCACACTGGCACGTGGATGAAGCATGGCTGGAAGGGGCTGCAACCCACGTTTGGTCACCTCCATCCCGGTGACGTCACGCGGGAGCACTGCCGTCAGCATATTGCCCGACGTCAGAACGACGGGGTGAGTCCTGCAACGATTTACGCCGAGCTCAAACATCTGAGGCTGGCACTCAACTGGGCTGCGAAGCACGAGTTCATCGACAGGGTTCCGTACATCCACCTCCCACCATCGCCACCACCTAGGGACCGATTTCTCACGCGGGCGGAAGCTGAGAAGCTCCTAACCGGGTTCGATGCGCCACACGCGAAGCTCTTCACCATCGTTGGGCTTCAAACGGCAGCACGCACCGAAGCGATTCTCGAACTGACGTGGGATCGGGTCGACTTCGACACAGGTGTGGTGAACCTCTTGGTCGACACCGGCCTGCGCAGGAAGCGACGGGCAAAGCCACCCATGACTCGTACGCTCCGTGAAGCGCTCGTCACGGCCCGTTCCGTCGCGGAAACGGAATGGGTGATCGAGTTTCGCGGCAAACCTGTGAAGAGCATCCGCAAAGCGTTCCGACGTGCGACGGAACGGGCCGGGTTGGAGGATGTCACGCCACACGTCCTCCGGCACACCGCAGCGGTATGGATGGCCAACAACGGCGTGTCGATGGAGATCATAGGAGACATGTTGGGCCATTCTGACGTGCGAACGACCCGCAAGGTGTATGCGAAATTCACGCCCGAATATGTCTCGAAGGTGCTCGAAGCGTCCGCCGCACTGGAGCTTTAAGGTACAGGTGAACCTTGAGACACTTGGCTTCGAAGCGCTAAGTTATTGATTTGATTGGTCGGAGCAGCAGGATTCGAACCTACGACCCCTTGACCCCCAGTCAAGTGCGCTACCAGACTGCGCTATGCTCCGACCGTTCCCTCTCGCTAGCGCGCGGGCGCGTGAGACGCAAGGCCTGCGCAAGGAAACCTCCCATTAACTCTAAAGGTGCACGCTCACGAAACCATAACGGGGGGACTGAGAATGACCATCCGCCTCAAGAGTTCTCTCCTTGCGTTTTGCCTAGGCCTGGCCGCTGCGGCGATGTTGAGCGCTCAAAGAGCCCCCGTCACCCAAGTCGATATCTACGCCACCAACGCCGTTGCCCCCTTTATCGCTGGTGTGACCGACCTCGCCGGCAGCCGCTCTAAGGAGGCGCTTAGGGTCCGCGGTGAGGGATCGTCCACGATGTCAACGCGACCGTTCACCGACCCGATGTCGGCGTCTGCGGACGCGCTGCAAATTGACGTGTCCGCCGTGGGTCCCAAGAGAGTGAGGATCAGGGTGAGCGGCGCCGACCACGTCACCAGCTTGAACGCTGCCCTTCAGCTGCGCCAGCTGCTGCTCGATAAAGGGCTCCAAGAACGCCTCAGCCTTACCAGCGAAAGCTCCGGCGATCGAACCGCACTCCTTGCCAGAGCCTTTGCTGTCCTATTCGGCGTCTTTGCCGTGGCGCTCCTTGCGATGAGGCTCGCCCCTAGTGCGACGCCGATCAGCCGCCTTCCATGGGTGAATGGGGGCGCTGCATCCACTTGATGAGTGCACCGATGGGAACCACCCAGGCAAGGCCAAAGAAGGTGTAAAACGCCAACTGCACCCAACCGTTCGTGCCCGGAAGCAGTGCCACCGCCAGCATCATCACCATGAAGCAATAAACGGTCAAAAAAACGACGGTGATAACGGTGCCGATCAGCTTCTTCACCCGAACATCCATGAACCTCACCCCCTTCACCGCGGTTGCGCGTCGACCGCCTCTTCCCGCACAAACATGGCGCAGAGCTTGGCCAAGACCGCCAAGCGCGACACCTTGGCATGGTCCTGCGCTGTTGGGCAGCTTGGCGAGACACCACCGCTGTCCTAGGACCTAAGACATGGCTCATACCAGTGTCCTTGTGTGGTGGCTTCGCGTGGTCGCCCTTTTTGTTGTTGCAACGCTCGTGGTGGGTGGGGCAACGCGCCTGACCGATTCGGGTCTTTCCATCACCAAGTGGGAGCCCATCGTGGGCATTCTGCCGCCCCTATCCGGTGCGGGCTGGGAGGAGGCGCTGGCGCTCTACCGGCAGATCCCAGAATACCAACTCATCAACCGCGGCATGTCGATGGCAGACTTCCAGGTGATCTACCTCTGGGAGTGGGGGCATAGGCTCATTGCGCGGACCATCGGGCTTGTATTTGCACTGCCGCTCATCTTTTTCTGGGTGACCGGCCGGTTGCCGGGTTGGTTTAAGCCGTGGGGTCTGGTGCTCCTTGCGCTCGGCGGGCTTCAGGGCGTTGTGGGGTGGTGGATGGTGACGTCCGGCCTCACCGAGCGCGTGGATGTGAGCCAATATCGGCTCGCAGTTCACCTCACGCTGGCGTGCGTGATCTTGGCGCTCATCGCAGCCCTTTCAGAACGGCTGGCAGGGCGCATGGGCACCCTCACCATGCCCTTTTTCTGCTGGCTGACGGCGACGCTCCTACCCATCGCGATCCTCCTCCAGATAAGCCTGGGCGCTTTAGTGGCGGGAATTGATGCCGGGCTAGCCTCAAACACCTGGCCGCTCATGGCTGGCGCCTTCATCCCTGAAGGGTTAGGGGCGCTCACCCCAGCTTGGCTCAATGCATTTGAAAACCCGCTGACGGTACAATTCAACCACCGCATGGCAGGCTATGTTGTCGTGGTCCTTGCAGCGGTTCATGCCGTGCTGGCGGTGCGGGCCAACGCAGGGCGCCGGGGTGCATTGGCCATTCTCGCCCTTGCCCTCGCCCAGGTGGCGACCGGTGTGCTGGTGGTCCTCCACGAGGTTCCGGCACTCCTGGCCGGCACACACCAATTCACCGCGGCGATCATGGTGTGGGTGGCAACGGTCCACGCAACCCGCTGCGCCCGGCAGCTCCGGGCTCAGCGCCCGGTCCCGGCTGCAACGGTTGGCAGGGCGCCATCCGCTTCGCTCCCGCAGAGCTAAACGCAACCGGTTCGCTCACTCGGGAGCGGGTTTGGTGGGGCAGGTTAACTGGGTTGTCCCGGTGGCTGCCCCCACGGCGCTGGTTAAGCCGCTAGCGCGCCGTCTAGATCGGCAATAATGTCGGCAACATCTTCAAGGCCGATGGAAACCCGCACCACATCAGGCCCTGCACCAGCGGCCACTTTTTGCTCATCCGACAGCTGGCGGTGGGTGGTGGAGGCTGGGTGGATCACCAAGCTGCGGGTATCACCGATGTTGGCCAGGTGGGAGAAAAGCTCAAGGTTCGACACCAGAGCCACCCCAGCGTCATAGCCCCCAGCAAGGCCGAAGGTGAAAACCGCGCCCGAACCAGCGGGGCAGTATTTCTTGGCAAGGTTATGGTACCGATCGCCCGTCAGCCCCGGGTAGCTGACCCACGACACTTTGTCGTGCTTTTCCAGATACTGCGCCACAGCCAGCGCGTTTTCGCAGTGCTTCTGCATCCGCAGCGACAGCGTCTCAATGCCATTCAGCACCAAAAACGCATTCATCGGCGAGAGTGCAGGCCCCAAGTCCCGCAGACCCAGAACTCGGCACGAAATGGCAAACGCGAAGTTGCCAAACGTCTCCGCCAACACAATGCCCTGATACTCAGGCCTTGGCTCGGACAGCATCGGGAAGCGCTTATCGCCCGCCCAGTTGAAGCTTCCCCCGTCCACAATCACACCGGCAATGGAGTTGCCATGCCCGCCCAGAAACTTCGTAGCTGAGTGGACCACAATGTCCGCGCCATGGTCGATGGGGCGGATGAGGTAAGGCGTTGCCATGGTGGAATCGACAATGAGGGGGACATTCGCGTCCTTTGCCACACGGGAGATGGCCTCAATGTCGGTGATCACGCCGCCGGGGTTGGCGATCGATTCAATAAAGATGGCCTTGGTTTTGTCGCTCACCGCCGCGGCAAACGAGGATGGATCATCGCAGTCAGCCCACTTCACCGTCCAGCCGTAGTTTTTATAGGCGTGGGTGAACTGGTTGATGGACCCGCCATAAAGCTTGTTGGAGGCGATAAACTCGTCCCCGGGCTGCATCAAAGAGTGCATGGCAAGGAACTGTGCCGCGTGGCCTGACGAGACCGCAAGTGCTGCCGTCCCGCCCTCGAGTGCGGCGACCCGCTCTTCCAACACCGCGCAGGTGGGGTTGCCGATCCGGGTATAGATGTTGCCAAAGGCTTGAAGGCCGAAGAGCGAGGCGGCGTGGTCCACATCGTCAAACACGAAGGACGTTGTTTGGTAGATGGGCGTGGCCCGCGCGCCGGTGGTGGGATCGGGCTGGGCGCCGGCGTGGATGGCCAGCGTGTTGAAGCCTGCTTTGTCGGCCATGGGTGTTTCTCCTACAGCAAGTGGGCGGTCCATAGCGCGGTTTTAAGAGCGAGGGAAACTGCCTTGCCCACGCATGTCCCTCAGCGCCGATTTTGAAAGTGAGGTCGCAGCTGACGGTCAGAGAGCAGGCTCTTGCTGCTCTCAGCTCGATAAGGTTGGTGCTGGTCTACAACGGAAAGCTTAGGACTTTTTTCCGGTTGCCCGGGCGCGTGCGGATTTGAGTGCACCATTGGCCGCGCTCAATGCGCGCTTTGCTTCAATCTTACGCGCGAGCGGACGGGTGCGCTTCAGCATGGTCGCCATGTTGCGGTGCGTACGTGTTTCGATGAATGCCAGCCCCCGATCCAGCCGGTGCGAGCGTTCCCGCGCCTTGCGCAAAGCGCGCCGGGCCGTGGCCGACACCGTCACGAGGATCACAATGCCTATGGCGAGGAGCGGGATGCCAGTGGGCAATGGCGTCCAAACAGTGAGCAGGCCAAAGAAGACGCACACCGCGCCCAGTCCGATGTAGACGAACTTTCGTGCCCGATCCGTCAACGCCTTCATACTTGCCTCGGCTTTGCGGCCGATAAGCCGCCGAGAAAATTACACGATCAGCCTGGGCACATGCCTAAAGCTTCCGAAATACGTACACTTTTGACACAAATGCCGGCCAACAATCCTCAAGAACCAGCCCGGCATCGTTAAACAACTTGGGGAAGTCGGTCGTCAAGTAAGAGCTGTAATACGGTTCGTGAAAGAGCTGCGGGAACAGCTCCAGGAGACCGTCGAGTTCAGGTGTGTCCCCAGTCTGTAGCGAATCCACAACGATCGCTTGGCCGCCAGGCGCCAAGACCCGGGCAAACTCGCTGGCCACGTCTTTTCTGATTTTCGGCGGGAGTTCGTGGAAGAGATAAATGTTGGTGACAAGGTCGAGACTGGCGTCCTTGATGGGGAGTTGCTCGGCGGCTGCCACCAGAGCCCCGCTGCCCGGCGCCCGGCTTAAAAAGCGCGCGGCCCGGCTCAGATAGTGGGGCGACAGATCACTCGCCATAACGGGCAGCCGCGGGAAGGCGCGCGACAATTCCCGCACGAAAGCGCCAGAGCCGCTCGCCACATCCAAAAGGCGCAAGGTGCGTTGGTCTTGCTGGGCGGCCCGTTCGGCAATGGGAATGAGGGCTTGGCGGCGCATGGCCGCTGCGGCGCCCAAAAAGAGCGTCTCCACCTGCGTTTCATAGAGCGCGGCTGATGTATCGCTCAGCCAACCGTCGGTCTGAAAGTGAAAGTTTTGAAGGTAGTAGCGCGGGCGCGCTGCATCGGTTCGGTCAATCTCTTGGTGGGAGGCTGTGGCCCGGCGGCGCACCACGTTGGGCACATCATCAAGGTAGAGACGGCGCTGTTTGAAGAGCCCGGGCAATCCGTCAGGCTCATCGCGGGGGAGGGGGTAAAGTCCAGCTTCGACGTTTTCCAAGTCCTTGGCCAGAAGCGCGCGCACATGGCGCAGCAGGATTGGGCGTTCAGGGATGCCGCCGGGGGCTTTGATGGTGGGGGGCGGCGTGCGCGGCAATGACTTGCTGACGCGCGTGGCAAGGCGAGCACCGGCGGCATTTTGGTTGGCATACCATCCAATCCGCGCCGCTTGCTCCAGGCTGAAGCGGGCGCGAAGCGCCATGCGTTGCATCGGCGTCATGGGTCTCTCCTCAGCACCACCACCGTTTCGAGATGAGAGGTGGCCACAAACTGGTCCACAGGAACCACGTGCGCGATTTTGTAGCCCCCCGCCACCAAAGTCGCGCAGTCCCGCGCGAGCGTCTTGGGCTCGCAGGAGACAGCCACCACCTGCGGCACCTTCGAGGCCGCAAGCGCCGCGGCAAAGGCTTTTGCCCCGGCGCGGGGCGGGTCGAACACCACGCCATCGAAGGCGTTGAGTTCTGCGGGGGAGAGCGGGTCGCGCATCAGGTCCCGCCGTTTCGTGGTGATGGGTCGGCGCCCTGTCAGCGTGCGGGCGGCCTCGTCCAAAGCGTCCATTGCTGGCCCATTCTGGTCAATGGCGGTGACGGCGCCATGGCGCGACAACGGGAGCGCAAACGTGCCAAGACCGCAAAACGCGTCGAGCACAGTGGACGCCTCGCCCACCCCGGCCGTTACCAACTGGGTGAGCGCCTTTTCACCGGCGAGGCTTGGCTGCAAAAACGCACCCGCCGGGAAAGCAACGCTCACCGTATCGAAGCGCACGAAGGGGGTGTCGGCCGCAATCAGCGTCTCACCATCGTCACTGATCCGGATAATGGAGGGGGCGGC
>JBCDLN010000186.1:0-8443 GCA_038745295.1 Pseudomonadota bacterium
CCCACCAAGTTGGGGTTGGCCCGTTCAAGGTCGTGCGGGGCGTAAACGGTCCTGGCGAGGATGTGATCTTTGAAGCCCGGGGCGTAGCGCTCCACAACACCAAGGACGCGATCAGCCACCTTTTCTTTGATGCTTTCCCAGTCACCAGGGGCGATCTCATCACACGCGTCCTTCACCACCTTGCTTGGGACAACCCGCACCTGGAGCCAAAGCGTGTGGCCACCTTCGGGAGCGCGGGAGGGGTCGATGGCGGTGGGCTGTCCCACAACGATCGCAGGTTCAGCCGGCAAGATGCCAGCAATGGAATCCTGATAGGTGCGCGACAGGCCCTCCATGGACGGCGCAAGGTGCACGTAAGCAAAGCGCTTGAGGTCGTCCCCAGCACTCCAGTCGGGAAGTTGGTCGGCGGCAATGTGGATCATCATCGTCCCCGGGCCGTGCCGGAAGTTTGAAATCGCCCGGTCCACCGCAGCCTTGCCCGTCGACCCGCCCACGAGGCGCAACAGCGCGTGGGGTGTCACCGAAGCAAGCACGGCCGTGCGCGCCCCCACCACATCGCCACCTTCAAGGCGAACGCCGGTGGCGTGGCTGCCGGCATGTTCAATGGCCTCCACCGGGGTCGATGTGTGGATGGTGACGCCCGTTGAGCCGGCCAAGCCCTCAAGCGCGCGGGGGATCACATCAGCGCCGCCCTTGCCAAGCACCATTCCAAAGCTTTGGTCCGCCATCGCCTCAAGGTAGGGAAAGAGGGCGCCGCCCGATGCGTCGGGCGGGAAGTCAAGGTGCATGGCCCAAGGGGCAAGAAGCGCTTTGACCTCAGGCGTGGTGAACTGCTCGTCCAAAAATTCTCGGGGGCTAGACAGCAGACGGCGTCCCATATCGTACAAAAAACCGGAGCCTTTGGCGCGCAAGGCCTGCACCGCAAACTTCATCAGCGGAAGTGCGCGCATGGGTGTGCTGAGGAGCGCAAAATAGTGCGGCGCCTCATCGGGAAACGCGGCGGTGAGGGCGCGCCAACTGTCGGCGTCGTGCGGGCTCATTTGTTCGATTTGGCGGGCGTTGGCCTCGGCGTCCGTGGTGACACCCAGCCAGCGCCCATCGGGGAAGGGGCTTGCAAAACAATGGGTCGCTGGTGCGTACTCAAGGCCATGGGCGGTGAGCTGATCGCCATACTTTTTGGCAAAGGCCGAGCCGGCAAAAAGCGATAGGTTCATTGCAAAAAGGTCGTGTCGGTAGCCCGGCAGCGTCACCTCTTGGGTGCGAACCGCCCCGCCCAGCTGAGGGGCCTGCTCAAAAACGGCAACACTATGGCCCGTCTCAGACAGGTGAACTGCTGCTGCAAGGGCGTTATGGCCGCCGCCGATGATGACAATGTCGAACTGCGAAGAGGACACAACCGCTCCTATCCTGATGGTCCGCACCATCCAGCGGCGGCGTTGCGGCGGGCGCAAGCGGCGTTTGCATAGGGCGACCCCTTGCCTCTACGGTCCACCACGCGAGCTGCCAAGGGGCAGTTGAGCGCAATGAACCTTTGGTCGACGCGCGGCGATCTCAACGCCGCCCACCACACAAGAGGAGAAGCGGATGTCGACACTCAACCAATTGGCCGAGGGCCTGTTGTCCGGCACAATTGAGGTTGTGGATTTGTCGGGGTCGCTGGGGCCAAATACCCCCCTCCTCAAGCTGCCGCCGGAACTCGCCGTTGATACGCCCAAGATCGAAATCCACAAGATTTCTGAGTACGACAACAACGGACCGTTCTGGGCGTGGAACTGGCTGAAGCTGGGCGAGCATTCCGGCACCCACTTTGATGCGCCCATCCACTGGATCACCGGCAAGGACTTCCCCGATGGCTCCACCGATACGCTGCCCATCCAAAAGATTGTGGCACCCGTTTGCGTGATTGACTGTTCGGCCGAAGTGGCTGCGAACCCTGACTATCTCCTCACCGCAGAGGGCGTGCGGGCCTGGGAAGCCACCCACGGCACCATCCCTCAAGGGGCCTGGGTGCTCATGCGCACCGACTGGCACAAGCGCAATCACTCCGAGGCAGAGTTCCTCAATGCGGATGAGACAGGGCCCCACTCCCCAGGGCCATCGGTCGACTGTGTTGAGCTGATTGTGGAGCGCGGTGTAGCCGGTTGGGGAACCGAGTGTATCGGCACCGATGCCGGCCAGGCTGGTGGGATGGAGCCGCCCTTTCCGGCCCATAACCTTCTGCACAAAAACAACCGCTACGGTCTGGCAAGCCTTGCGAACCTCGACAAGTTGCCGCCCACCGGCGCGATTTTGATCGCAGCACCGCTGAAGATCGTCCACGGAACAGGCAGCCCAGTGAGGGCAATTGGCCTCGTCGCCCACTAGAGCAGTTCTCCATCAAACGGCATCGTCTGATCGGGAAAAACCGCCCGCATTTCAAAGAGGCGAGCGTTTTTCTCGCGCCGCATGCGGCGCGAATTCCTCTAGTGTGCTGCCGTAGACCCCTCGGCGAGCGGTTGATGAGACCGCCGACGGCGTCACCGCGTAGAGGCATGAGGCTCGGGCTACGCTCTGTGTTCTCGGGCTTCGCGCTGTTTTGAGGTCAATTCGGTCCGTGCTGAACTCCGGTGCGATGCTCAGCGCGGTCCGGTTTGTTCGCGGGCGTGTGATCGCGCTGCGGCGGTCGGGCCGCTGGAGCGCAGAAGGAAGCAAAGCGGAGTGACCTACGACCACATAATTATCGGTTCAGGCATCAATGCTTTGGTGTGTGGGGCGATCCTGTCCCGCCACCAAAACATCCTGGTGTTGGAGCGTGAGGAGACAGTCGGCGGCACCATCAAGACTGGCACCCTTGCCGAGGGCTTCACCTACGACCCCTTGGCTATGACGTACCTGTTGCTGCTGGCCTCGCCCGCCTACGCCGATCTTGGCGAGGAACTCACCCAAAGGGGTGTAGCCTTTGCCAAAACGGACGCTCCGACAGGGGTCCTCACTGCGGAAGGCCGAGCGGCGATCTTGTCCACTGACAGGAATGCCAACATCAAGGCCTTTGACGCTCTGGAGCCGGGCGAAGGCGAGCGCCACCGGGAAGAGATGGCGTACATCGAGGCCAATGCTGAGTTCTTGTTCAGCCTTCTGAACGGACAGCTTTGGTCGCTCAACACGCTAAAATTGCTCCTGCGTGAAACCATCAAACGCAAACCGCGCGGGCTCAAAAGCCTCATTGGCGAGATGCTGGTTTCGAACCGCCGGCGTCTTGGTGGAAACTCTCGCGCGAAAGAGTTGGAGGCGCTGATGGCGCCGTGGCCGCTCCACGCCGGGCTTGATCCGGAGCAGCCCTATTCGGGCCAAATCGGGATGACCATGGCGTTTGCGCTTGAAGCCTTCGGTGCGCCCATCAGCGTGGGCGGGGCGCACAAAGTCGCGCAGGCTCTGGCCGACATCATCAGCGCCAATGGCGGAACAGTGCGCACCGGCGCCGATGTCGATGAAATTCTTGAAGGGACCGACGGACGCCCTGTGGCCGGTGTGCGCTTAGCAGGTGGCGAAGAGCTCGACGCCCCATCGGTCATCTCATCCACCACGCCCACTCAGCTTTATGGGCGGCTGCTGCGCCATTGGACGCTGCCGGAGTTTGTGGCCAAAGAGACCCGCCGTTATCAGTACGGCAAGGGCAATATGCAGATCCACTATGCCCTTAAGCAACCGGTCGCCTGGCCTGTTGAAGGGCTTCAGGAGGTTCAACTCCTTCACCTTTCCGATGGCATCGACCAGGTCTCCAAAGCCAGCAACGAGGCGCTGAGGGGCGTGCTGCCTGCCAACCCGACGGTGTGTGTGGGTCAGCCGACCGCCGCCGATCCATCCCGCGCGCCCGAGGGCCAGGCCGTGCTGTGGATCCAGCTGCCGCAGTGTCCAATCACCCTTTTGGGGGATGCGGCAGGCCGCATTGATGTGCCAGAGGATGGCCGGTGGAATGAGGCGGTAAGAGAGGCTTATGCGGACCGGGTGGAGGAGATGATCGCAGCCCACGTGCCAGGGTTCCGCGATACAGTCATTGTGCGCAAAGCCCTGTCACCGGCTGACCTAGAGGCAGCAAACATCAACCTCATAGGCGGCGAGCCCTATGGCGGCTGGTCCGGGCTTGATCAGCTCTTTACGTTCAGGCCGTTCCCACAGCAAATCAACCATGACAGCTTTGCGCAAGGCGTCTATCAGATCGGCGCATCCACCCACCCGGGCTCCGGCCTTGGGGGCATGTCGGGCTACATGCTCGCCCAGCAGTTAAAGCCGAGGAAACGCTGGTTTTGAGCGAAGTGCGCACCCACACCCACGACCCCCCACGAAACCGAGACGGTGAACCCGACGAAACCGCGCCCAGCAGTTCAATTGGGAGAGACAGAACCTTGCGCGGGATCGGGCTCGAGCAGTTTGCCCCCTACCTCATCAACCGCATCGCATTCTTGTACAATGCCGACATGGCGAGCGCCTTGCGCGCACGGGGGCTCACCACAGCCCACAT
Source organism: Pseudomonadota bacterium (assembly GCA_038745295.1). Classification (GTDB taxonomy): domain Bacteria; phylum Pseudomonadota; class Alphaproteobacteria; order Rhizobiales; family Amorphaceae; genus Acuticoccus. The sequence goes on from JBCDLN010000186.1 coordinate 4,499, forward strand.
GCGCGCCCTCGCAGTCCTTGCTGTTCATCCGGGCATCACCGTCAACGAGCTGGCCGATTATGCGGTGATGGAGCAGTCCACCATGAGCCGCACACTCGACCAGTTGGTGGGCGCTGGCCTTGCGACACGGCGCCACCGGGCCGACGATGGCCGCGTGCGTGAGGTGCTTCTCACCGAAAAGGGAGAGCGCGCCTTTGACGAGGTCTGGCCAACGATGCGCAGCTTGGAAGACAAGATGTTTGAGGGCATCGCAGCTGAGGACCGGCGTTGCGTCCTAAAAGCGCTCGGCATTGTCCTCAACGCCATGCGTTTGGGCCCGCGCTCACCGTCTTCATAGCCGATTGGCGTTGATAGGCACTCTGGCCCGTTGATCAAAGGCGCCTTGCTCGTGTAGAGCCCCCCAATCAGGCGGATCGGTATCCGTCTTGATCCGACGCTGCCGCGCAGGGGGATCATTTGGCACAATTCATGACCCTTCAAACGGGTGAAGCGCTCACCTTCGACGATGTGCTGTTGATGCCGGGACACTCGGAGGTGTTGCCGGCCCAAACATCGGTGGCTTCGCGTGTCACGCGCGACTTGTCGCTCAACATACCGGTCTTGTCATCGGCGATGGATACCGTCACCGAGGCCGAGCTGGCCATTGCCATGGCCCAGGCCGGCGGCATGGGTGTCATCCACCGCAACATGACCCCGCAAGAGCAGGCAAGCGCTGTGCGCAAGGTCAAAAAGTTCGAAAGCGGGATGATCGTCGATCCGGTGGTGATCGGCCCCGATGCCACCTTGCGCGACGCGCTCGCGTTGATGGACCGCTATAAGATCTCAGGCATTCCCGTGGTGGAAAACGGCGGCCTGGGCGGTCACGTCAAGGGCCGGCTCGTGGGCATCCTGACCAACCGCGATGTGCGCTTCGCTTCCGATCGCAACACCCCCGTCAGCGCGCTGATGACCGCCGATCAGCTGGTCACCGTGCGCGATGGCGTCGACCAGGACGAAGCCAAACGCCTTCTCCACCAGCACAGGATCGAAAAACTCCTGGTGGTGGACGATGCGGGTCAGTGCGTGGGGCTGCTCACTGTCAAAGACATGGAAAAGGCCAAAGCCTATCCGAGCGCGGTCAAGGATGATCAGGGGCGGCTGAGGGTGGGCGCTGCGACCAACGTGGACGATGCGGGTCTTGAGCGGGTGGAAGCACTGGTGGACGCCGGCGTTGACCTTGTGGTGGTTGATACCGCCCACGGCCACTCCTCAAGGGTGTTGGCAACAGTGGACCGGGTGAAGCGCCTTTCCAATGCCACCCAGGTGCTCGCCGGCAACGTTGCTACGGCGGACGGTACCAAAGCGCTCATCGATGCGGGCGCCGACGCGGTGAAGGTGGGCATCGGCCCTGGCTCCATTTGTACAACCCGCGTGGTGGCGGGCGTGGGCATGCCCCAGCTCACGGCGGTGATGGAAGCAGCCCATGCCGCGAGCGGCTCCGATACCCCGGTTGTCGCCGACGGTGGGGTGAAGTTTTCAGGCGATCTGGCCAAGGCGCTTGCGGCAGGCGCGTCATGCGCCATGGTGGGCTCACTCTTTGCCGGGACGGAAGAGGCGCCGGGTGAAGTCTACCTCCACCAGGGCCGCAGCTACAAAGCCTATCGCGGGATGGGCTCCATCGGTGCCATGGCACGGGGCTCGGCGGACCGCTACTTCCAGGCCGAGGTGCGTGACACCTTAAAGCTCGTCCCTGAGGGGATTGAGGGGCAAGTGCCCTTCAAAGGCCCCGTTGCCAACGTGATCCATCAGCTGGTGGGCGGGCTGCGCTCGGCCATGGGCTATGTGGGCGCGGCAGACCTCCAAGAGCTGCGGGACAAAGCACGCTTTGTGCGCATCACCAACGCGGGCCTCACCGAAAGCCATGTCCACAACGTGGCCATCGTGCGGGAAAGCCCGAACTATCCGAGCGCTCGCTAGGGGCGGCAGGGGGTACACTATGAGGCGTTGGACTGCGCGGCTGCTCGCGCTCACTGTTGTCCTTGGGGTCCTTGCGGTTGACGCCGAGGTGCGGGCCGATCCGCTCCCGTCCTGGAACGAGACGACTAGCAAAGCGCAGATCCTGAGCTTCATCGACCAGGTCACCGACCCCGCCTCGCCCGATTATGTCACTCCCGCCGAACGCATCGCCGTTTTTGACAACGACGGCACGCTGTGGGGCGAAAAACCCTTCTATTTTCAGCTCTTCTTTGCCGTGGACAAGCTGAAGGAACTGGCCGAACAAGACCCCGCCATCGTCAACTCGCCAGCGCGTGAGGCGGCTATCGCGGGCGATTTTGAAGCCCTCTTTGCTGGCGGCGAAGAGGCACTTCTTGATGTCATCTTTGCCTCCCATGCCGACATCAGCGTTGACGATTTTACCGCCGATGTGCGCGAATGGCTTGCCACCGCGCGCCACCCCGTCACCGGACGCCGCTATGATGGGATGGTCTACCAGCCCATGCTGGAGCTGTTGTCCGCGCTGCGCGACAATGGCTTCAGCACCTGGATCGTCTCAGGCGGCGGCATCCACTTCATCCGCGCTTTTGCCGATGATGTTTATGGGATCCCGCCCGAGCAGGTGATCGGCTCCACTGTGAAGACCGTTTACGAGGTGGTGGACGGGGTGCCTGTCATCATGAAAACACCAGCCATCGGCTTTATCGACGATAAGGCAGGTAAGCCTGTTGCCATTGACGCCCACATTGGCCGTCGCCCCATCTTCGCCGGCGGCAATTCTGATGGCGACTTTGAGATGCTGGAATATGTGACTTCCGGCGAAGGACCGCGGTTCGGCCTTCTCATCCACCACACCGACGCCGCCCGCGAGAGCGCATACGACCGGGATAGCTCGGTCGGCCGGCTCGATCGGGGGCTCGATGAGGCTGGCGAGCGGGGCTGGCTGGTTGTCGACATGGCCGAAGACTGGGCGGCCATCTACCCCGGTCCGTGACGCCCCTCCCTGACCGCCCACCCCAATCGCCGCAGCGTTCGGCCGCGCCATGAGAACAGCAGGCCGCATTGCCGCTGCCATAGAGGTCCTCAGCGATGTAGAGGCGCGCCATCGCCCTGTGGCTGATGCGTTGAAGGACTGGGGCCTGTCCCATCGCTTCGCTGGTTCGGGTGATAGGGCCGCCATAGGCAACCTTGTCTATGACGCGCTGCGGTGGCGCCGCTCCTCTGCCTTTCGTGCTGGCGATGACCGGGCCCGCGGCGCCGTTCTTGGTACGCTAAGGTTCAGGTGGGGTGTGGCAGCCGACGATCTCATCCGGTTTGCCGAAGAGCCCCACGGTTGGGGCGCGCTGTCAGAGGGTGAGCGCACCGCCCTTTCCGTGGACCGTCTCGCCGAAGCGCCCGACGGGGTCGCGGTGGACCTGCCCGACTGGCTCGCGCCGGCGTTTGAAGCGAACTTTGACGATGAATGGCAGGACGAGGCAGCAGCGCTTGCCGCCCGCGCGCCGCTTGATCTGCGCGTCAACACCATCAAGGCCAAGCGGGGGAAGGTGCTCAAGCAGTTGAGCCGTTTTGGCGCTGAAGAGACGCCGCTCTCGCCTGTGGGCGTGCGTCTTCCGGCACGGTCGGGATGGGAGCGCGCCGCCAACATCACCCGGGAAGACCTTTATCAGCGCGGCCATGTGGAGCTTCAGGACGCGGCAAGCCAGGTGGCCGCGCTTTTGGTGTTTGCCAAGCCTGGCGAGCAAATCCTTGATCTGTGCGCAGGCGGCGGCGGCAAAACCCTCGCCATGGCCGCGCACATGGAAAACCGCGGCCAAATCCACGCCACCGATGCTGATGCCGGGCAGCTCGCCCCCATCCACGATCGATTGCGGCGGGCGGGTGTACGCAACGTCACCGTCCACCCCGCCCACGAGGGCCTTGAGGCGCTGGAGGGGAAGATGGACCGGGTTTTGGTGGATGCACCATGCTCGG
>JBCDLN010000187.1:0-8437 GCA_038745295.1 Pseudomonadota bacterium
AACGATCAAGATGAGGCCCAGCACTGTACGCCATAGGCCGCATCGCGCTACTGCGGGGCTCACATATCGCTCTAACGCGCTAAACCTTGGGAGCGGCGGTGGACCGGGCTGCGGCAGGTTTGCAGCCTCGTTTGCCCCCATGCTCAACTTCCCGGCCGACCTGTCTTGCGCTTGCGGCGGCCACGCTTTTTCACGTCTGCGGGGTCTTCGTAGGAGCCCACACCCGGTTTGTGGCGCAGCAGCAGGCCGGCCTCATCGGTTTCGGCGCGGCGAGGTTTTTCGGTGCGCTTTACCGTCATCTCATCAAGATTGTTCTTGCGGGCGCGGGTTTTGGGGGGCGCGTCGTCATCCTCGCGGCGGACCCGGCCACGGTCGGTGCCCGGCCCCATTTCACCCAGCGCAGGCTTTTTGGCGCGCGTTTTAAGGTTCGCAGCCGCGTTGAACGCGCGCTCACCGGTATAGCGGCCAGCGCTTTCCTCAACGGCGCTTTGGCGGGCCATTGGGTCGTCGGAAATGGCGAGCTCGGTTCGTTGGAGACGCTGGATCTCATCGCGCAGACGAGCGGCCTCTTCAAACTCAAGGTTTGTGGCCGCTTCGCGCATTTGCCGCTCAAGATCTTCCACGGTGACGCGCATGTTGTGGCCGATGCCGATGCTGTCATCAGCGGCACCTTTGTCGACCCGAACATGGTCGCGCTCATAGACCGATTCCAAAATGTCACCGATGGAGCGCTTCACCGATTCGGGCGTGATCCCGTTTGCCTCGTTGTAAGCAAGCTGCTTGTCGCGCCGGCGGTTGGTTTCCTTGATGGCGCGGTCCATGGAGCCGGTCATCGCATCGGCATAAAGGATCACCCGGCCATCAACGTTCCGCGCTGCCCGGCCGATGGTTTGCACCAGCGATGTTTCGGAGCGCAAGAACCCTTCCTTGTCGGCATCGAGGATGGCCACCAAGCCGCACTCAGGAATGTCGAGCCCTTCGCGGAGGAGGTTGATGCCAACCAACACGTCGAACGTGCCAAGTCGCAAATCGCGGATGATTTCGATGCGCTCAATGGTGTCAATGTCAGAGTGCATGTAACGCACCCTGATGCCATTGTCGTGCAAGTATTCGGTCAGGTCTTCGGCCATCCGCTTTGTCAGCGTTGTGGCAAGGGTGCGGTAGCCCATGTCGGCCACGGTGCGGATTTCGCCCAGTAGATCGTCCACCTGGTGCTTGGCAGGGCGGATTTCCACCGGCGGGTCCACCAGCCCCGTCGGCCGGATCACCTGCTCCACAAAGACGCCGCCCGCTTCTTCTATCTCCCAGCCTGCGGGCGTTGCGGAAACGGCAACGGTTTGCGGGCGCATGATGTCCCACTCCTCAAAGCGCAGCGGCCGGTTGTCCATGCACGAGGGGAGGCGGAAGCCATACTCGGCAAGCGTTGCCTTGCGCCGAAAGTCACCCCTGTACATGGCGCCGATTTGCGGCACGGTCACATGGCTTTCATCGAGAAAGACGATGGCATTATCGGGTAAGTATTCAAACAGGGTGGGGGGTGGCTCGCCCGGTTTCCGCCCGGTCAAGTAGCGCGAATAGTTCTCAATCCCGGCGCAAGAGCCCGTTGCCTCCAGCATTTCAAGATCAAACTGCGTGCGCTGCTCTAAACGTTGCGCTTCCAGGAGCCGCCCGGCGTTGTTGAGCTCTTTGAGGCGGTGGCGCAGCTCTTCCTTGATGGAGCGCATCGCTTGCTGAAGCGTTGGCCTTGGCGTCACGTAGTGTGAGTTGGCGTAGACTTTGACGAACTCCATCTCACCCTGGCGTTTGCCGGTGAGCGGGTCGAATTCGGTGATGGACTCCACCTCATCGCCAAAGAGGGAGACCCGCCAGGCGCGGTCTTCATAGTGCGCCGGAAAGATCTCCACAGTATCGCCGCGCACCCTGAATGTGCCACGAATGAAGTTGGCGTCGGAGCGCTTATATTGAAGTGCCACCAGGTCGGCCAGCAATTGGCGCTGGTCCAACTGCTCGCCCACTTCAATGGAAAACGTCATCGCCGTGTAGGTTTCGACTGAACCAATACCATAGATGCATGAAACGGAGGCGACGATCACAACATCGTCCCGCTCCAACAGTGCGCGGGTGGCAGAGTGGCGCATCCGGTCGATCTGTTCGTTGATGGACGATTCCTTTTCGATATAGGTGTCGGTTCGCGGCACGTACGCTTCGGGTTGATAATAGTCGTAGTATGAAACAAAGTATTCGACGGCGTTATTGGGAAAGAAGGATTTGAACTCGCCATAAAGCTGTGCGGCGAGGGTTTTGTTGGGTGCCAATATAAGGGCAGGGCGCTGGGTGCGCTCAATCACCTGCGCCATCGTGTAGGTTTTGCCCGACCCGGTGACGCCGAGGAGCACCTGGCACCTGTCGCCATCGCCAAGACCGTTGACCAGCTCCTTAATGGCTTCGGGCTGGTCACCCTTGGGTTCATAGTCTGAGGCGAGGGAGAGCGTGACACCGCCTTCAGACTTTTCCGGTCGCGACGGGCGGTGGGGCTGCCAGTTGCCGGCCTGAAACTCGGGCCGGCCCGCTTGGATCAGCTCTTCGAGTGCGGCGACGGTGGCCGTGGCGCCTGACGGGGTGAGGGCTTCGGCTTCTTCGAGCGCCATATCGAGGCCGGCCACAGGATTAAGGCCAGCGCCTGCCCGCTCGCGCGCGCTGGCTTTGCCCCCCATCGACGTGCCGCGGGCCGTGCGCCCTGCGGCAGTATTGCCTTTCGCGCGGCTCTTTTGGGTTTTGGACGCCACAGCCTCTTTGGAGGTTGCCGCGGCTTTGGGTGTTTTAGCCGCTTTCGGCGGTGCGGACCCAGTGGCGGGGGACGCGCTAGGCGCTTTGCGCGCCTCGTCCGCCACCTCTCCGGCGAAGTCACTAATGAGTGTGTCTTTGGCGCTGGTGCGCCGTTTTTCGGATCGCTTGGCCATATCACCGGTATGGCCCATGTCGGCCCTTCAGGGAAGGGTGCGCGGCGTCCTGTCAGCAGCCCGCGTTGGCCATACAGCGGCGGAAGGGGGGGCGGTTCACCACATAGTTGCGCGCACAGCGGTTGTACTGGGTTTGGCAGTAGTTTCGCCGAGCCCGCCGCGGCCGGCAGCCTCTGTTGCGCACACATTGGCTGTAGCCGGGACTGCGCCCGTGGCGGCCGCGGCAGAAGGACCGCACATTGCTGCAGTTTTGCACATCAATCACGCCGGATGAGATGGGTGGTGCTGTCGGCACGGCAATGGGCGATGTGGCGAAAGCTGGGCCGGATGACACCACCATGGCAAAGACCAGCGCCAGTGCACTGATGAGCCGAGCGGCCTGCGGATTGAGCATGAACGTTCCCCCTGTTGTTTCTATGGAGAATATCATCCTGCCGCGCCGATGACTATGGGGCCACTTGTCCACCACAAAAATACCAACAAAAAACCGAATAAAATGGGCTGGTGGAGGAGATATATTGCCAAACTGTTGCGGCCTGCTGCTGCAATAACGCGCACGGCGAGCCCAGTGTCCACAGGTCCGCTGGGCCGCGCGATCGCTTGGGGCAACTTGAGGGCGAACGCAACGCCAAGAAGCGTCGCACCGAGCCATGGGAAAATCGGTTCATAGTCAAAGGTGAAGGGGCGGACCGGCGACAACCCAAGGGGATAAAACGCCGGATGCGCAAACAGATTGCTGGTTGCAACGGCCGGCGCTGCGAAAACGACAAGCGCGGCCACCGCGCTGACCCACCATGGCATTTTTAAAAATGGCAAAGCTAAAACGCTAAAGGCGGCGATGGCGTGAAGTATTCCAAAGTATATGGGCGCTGGCATTGCCGCGACGGTTGCTGCCGTAACAAGGAGGGCGCAGCCGCCAACGACGAGAAAGCGCTTCCCAAAGGCACGCCACCGCACACCGCCCTTGTGCGCAGCCACAAGACTGATACCCACAAGAAACAAAAACGTGCTGGCGATCGCGGCCGCAAACGTGCGCCAAGCCGGGTCGAAGGCCACGTTCCAATCCACCAGCCCGAAAAAGCTGAGGTCGAAGGCGCCGTGGTAAACGATCATCGCGCAGATGGCGCCGCCCCGGGCCAGGTCGAGCCACAGCGTTCGCTGCGCAGGCAGCGCTAGTATCGCCACGTCTCCGCCTTGGCGAGGACAAAGTCGCGGAACGCGCGAACTCTAGCTGTGTTGCGCATTTCGGAGGCGTAGACAAAGTAGAGATTGTAGCTGGGCGGGTCGCCCGCCACGTCGAGCCTGATCAGGCGATCATCGCCATCGACCACGAAATCGGGCAGCACGCCGATCCCCGCGCCGCCGGCAATGGCGGTGCGCATCGCCAGCATGTTGTTGACACACAGCACAGATTGGCGGGGCGCGGCGTCGTCAAGGCCGGCCGTTTCCAGCCAGTTCAGCTCCCTTAAGTAGGTGGGCGGGTTCGGCCCAAAGGTGACGATCCGGTGGCTGCTCAGATCGTCGAGCGAGCGTGGTGCGCCAAACTTTTCCAAGTATTCCAGTGCCGCATAGACATGGAAGTGCACGGTGAAAAGCCGGCGCTGTACCAAATCGGGCTGCACGGGTTGGCGCCACCTGATGGCAATGTCGGCCTCCCGCATGGCGATGTCGAGTTCGTTGTCGTTGAAGATCAGCTCCAGCTGGACATCTGGATAAAGGTCCAAAAAGTCACGAATGCGGGCGCATAGCCACGACGAGCCAAGGCCGATGGTGGTGGTGACCCTCAACAGCCCGCGCGGCCGGTCGCGCAAATCAACCAAATCGCCGGCAACGCTTTGGAGCTCTTGGGCGATGCTCTTGGTGGTCTCAAACAGCTTCTCGCCCTGCTCGGTCAGAAGCAGCCCACGGGCATGGCGGTGAAACAGGCTCACACCAATTTGCATCTCAAGGGCGTGCACCTGCCGGCTGACGGCCGACTGACTGATGCCGAGCTCCTCCCCGGCGTGGGTGAAGCTGCCCTTTTGTGCGGCGGCGTGAAACACCCGCAGCTTGTCCCAATCCATCAGCTCACTCCGTTGGGGCCCGGCACGCCATGCGATGCCAGGGCAAACTGGCAACGTTAAGTGTCGCGACCTTGATCAACTCAGCCCGTGTCGCGCCTGTGATCGGGGTGCGCAAGACCCGAGTGGCTGGCCTTCAGCGCGCAGGCCCCTCACCATGCCGCAGCGTGGCCATGGCCCGCTGCCGCACGCGCCGCTGTCCGTTTACTAGCAGCCCTGAGGCCAACGGTCCGAGAGGGCCGGCACAACCGCGCTCACATTTGATGTCAAGCTGCGACAGGGGTGGCGGTGCGGGCCTGCGCGGACAAAAAGCGCTCAGCTTCGAGGGCCGCCATGCAGCCCATGCCCGCGGCCGTGACAGCTTGGCGGTAGATATCGTCCGTCACATCCCCGGCGGCAAAAACGCCCTCAATGCTGGTGACTGTGCTGTCCGGTTCAGTCCACACATAGCCATTGGGACGCATCTTCAGCTGATCGTGAACCAACTCCGTGGACGGCGCGTGGCCGATGGCAATGAAAATCCCATCAACGCCAATGTCGCGCTCTTGTCCTATGCGTGTGTCTTTGAGCCGGGCCCCCGTGACCGCCTTGGGTATGCCACCGCCTAACACTTCGGCGAGCTCGGCATGCCAGATCACCTCCACCTTCTCATGGGCAAAAAGGCGTTCCTGCAAAATCCGCTCGGCCCGCAACTCGCCCCGGCGGTGGATAAGCGTCACCTTGGACGCGTGGTTGGTGAGGTAGAGCGCCTCTTCGACGGCGGTGTTGCCGCCGCCCACAACAAGCACCTCTTTGCCGCGGTAAAAAAAGCCGTCGCAGGTGGCGCACGCTGACACGCCAAAGCCTTTAAATGCCTCCTCTGAGGGGAGGCCAAGCCAGCGGGCCTGCGCGCCTGTCGCGATGACGAGTGCATCGGCAACATACGTGGTTCCACCGTCGCCCTTCAGCACGAAAGGTCTCTGGGACAGATCGGCGGACACCAGATGGTCAAACAGCATTTTCGTGCCCACGTGCTCGGCCTGAGCGCGCATTTGTTCCATGAGCCATGGCCCCTGGATCACGTCGGCAAAGCCTGGATAGTTTTCCACATCGGTGGTGATGGTCATCTGGCCGCCGGGTTGGATGCCGCTGACAAGAACCGGCTCCAACATGGCCCGCGCGGCATAGATGGCCGCGGTGTACCCGGCGGGCCCTGAGCCAATAATCAAAAGCTTCGTCTTGATGGTGTCTGGCAAAGCACCCTCCAACCGTTTGCGCCGATGGCTCGTCTGCTGCGCCCCAGCGTCTCTTCAGATGCGTTCAGATGGTGCCTGTGCCAACCCCAACCTTGCGGCAATGGCATCTGCGATGGTGGTGGCGGCATCAAGCGGCGGGTAGGTCCACCGATCGAGCCCACCATCGAACCACCGAAACGCACCGTGATCGGCAAGGGCACCATAAAACCGGTCAAACTTCGCCTTTCCGCCGGGCAAACGCCAGCCATAGATGGGTTTTCCAGTGGCAGCTGCATCACTCATCATGGCGATGGAGTCGTCGGTGACAATGAACGCTTGCGCTAGGCCTAGAATGGCGGCGTAGAGCGAGAGCCCCTCCACAGACGGCTCTGCTTCGGGATCGCGGGCATCGAACACAACATGTTGAGTGCCGGCGAGGGCTTGGCGGATATGGCGCACCGTGCCCTCTGGCGTGCGGCGCGATGAGGTAACGAGCATGGTGGCTTCGTGAGCGCGGGCAAACGATGACAGGCGTGCAGCAAGCTCCTCTCCTTCAGCGGCACCGAACCGGTGGGCCCGGGTGGGTCCGCCCACCAAGACGCCCACAAAGGGCGGCGCTGCATCAAGCCGCTGCGCAAGAGCCTTGGCGGCACTGTCCCGTTCAACCGGTGTGACCACCGACGGCGCGGTCAGCGTCTCCACCAAGGGAGCGCGCCCGGCGATGCCCCCACCGGCGCGATCATGGGCCGGCGCCCAAATCAGATCGAACTGTTGCGGGCGCCATAAAACTGGCTGAAGGACGGCGACGAACGGTCGCGGCTGTGGCAGCCGCGCGATGCGGCGCGCAGGGGCAATGCTTTGTCGCCCAGCCGCCAAAACAAGGCCTAGCCTCGAAACTTCCGACGGTCCAAGAGGCTCATTGGCAAGCACTTTCGTCGTCTCAGCCTTGAGGCGCGCGGCGATGGCCTCGGCCTGCCGCTGGTGACCCACCTTGTCCGGGGCTGCCAGAACAAGACACCTGAATGTCATAACTGTAATGGGCAATCCGGTTGACGCATCGCGGGCTGACTGCACTTTCTTAGGCGGTTATAGAGTGTCCTGGCGTGATGCTGAGTGGGGCGTTCACGCGTCAGAAGGTGTGGTTGCCGCTTATGAAAGTGCGTCTTGACGCTGTCGACTGGAAAATTCTCCAAACGTTGCAGTCCGAGGGCAGGATCACAAATGTCGAGCTCGCCCGCCGGGCTGGAATCTCTGCGCCGCCATGCCTTCGACGGGTCCGCGCGCTGGAAGAGGCAGGGATCATCAAGGACCACCACGCGGTGCTTGATGAAAAGCAACTGGGTTTTGACCTGACGGCGTTCGCCTACGTAGGCCTTAAGAACCAGACTGAAGCGGAACTGGTGAAGTTTGAAGACCAGCTGCGCGGGTGGCCTGTTGTGCGCGAGGCTTGGATGGTGTCCGGCGAGGTGGACTTCATCCTATTTTGCGTCTGCGACACGCTGCGTTCTTTCCAGACCTTCATCATAGAGACGCTTACCGCGACTGATAATGTGGAAAGCGTGCGCACCGCGCTGACGATCCGGCAATCAAAAGCTGAACCAAGGGTCCCCATCGCCACCGATCATGAGACTGAGGATGACGCTCTGCCACAGCCGGCCTAGGATCGTCTTATCTTCGGTTAGTCGTTGCGCGCTGAGCGATCTGCGGCAGGTGAGGCTCCCGCACCGGGTTGCATCAGCGGCATGATCAGGAGCCGCCCGTCCTCGGCCGCCATCATCGAGTAGCCGGCGGCAAGCCCGGCCCGCAGCAACCTGGCTGACTGCGTGGCCTCCACCAAGAGCCCGTCGGGCAAAGGGTGCAGGCTAATGGCGCAAGCCCCCGCCTGGCGAGTGAGAAGCACAAGTGTCCCCGTTGCACAGCCTAGCCCCAGGCGCACCAAAAGCATGCGCATGAACGCGGCGGCAGCCTCATCGTCAGCGCTTTGTTGAGGGGTGGCATGGTGCCCCGCCACAACGATGGCGACCCCTCCATCCTTCAACAAAAACTGGGCAGCATCGGCCCCTTGCTTAAAAGGATCAGGCCGGTTGGACGGGGACGCATGGTCCGGTTGCTCTGCTTCTGGTTGGTCACACACCGGCTGCTGGGGAACAGGGGTCAACGTGATCAGGACCGCCTGCTGATCGTTCCACATCATCGGGGCGAG
>JBCDLN010000188.1:0-8422 GCA_038745295.1 Pseudomonadota bacterium
CAAAGGTGGCGTCCACAAACGTCGTCGACCTTGACATTTTGCGCCCCAACCCGCGCCGAACACCCGGAAGGAGAAGCAACAGCCCGATGGTGTCGGTGATGAAGCCTGGGATGATGAGGAGGATACCCGCAATGGCCACACTCATCGCCTCGGCCAGCGCATCCGCGGGGACCCTGTCATTTTCAAGATCAGCACGGACACGGGACAGCGCCGAAAGGCCCCTGTTGCGCAAAAGTGTGAGCCCCAGGACAGCCGACAAAATGATGAGCGCGATGGTGGGCAGCACACCGATAGCGCTTCCAACCATAATGAACACCGCGATCTCGGCGATGGGAAAGCCGAGAAACACAATCAATGAAACAAGCCTGGCCACATCCACCTCACATCGCCCAATTCACCCGATATGGGGGACCTTGCTGCGATTTCACCCGCTCCCCATGGACCGTACGCGTGCAATTGGTTAGGTTCACAGTGTCGCGTGGCGGCCGGCCCCCTGTTCGCCCGCAAGTTTCGTCATATGTTTCACCGGTAAATATGCCTTAGGGTGGCCGTTCGCCATGGGCCGAAACACCGGGGAGCTGGGCAGTCATGCTCCCAACGCGCTGACAGGTTGAAATTGAATGAGTGATTTTTTCGGTATCGAGAACCTCATCATCCTCGGCATTGCCGTGGCGATCTTTTTGCGCTTGCGCAGTGTTCTAGGTCGGCGTACGGGCAACGAGCGCCCGCCCTACGACCCCTACACTGCCAAGCCGCGCGCAGAGGCCCAGCAGCCGGACGCGGGTCACGACAATGTCGTCACCCTCCCACGACAGTCCGCCAGCACGCGTCCTCCCGCCATGCCGGAGGTGGACGTCGACGCGCGGCTCAAAGGCATCGCGCAAAAGGGCTCACCCCTTTTCGACAATCTTAAGGAAATCATCGAAGCTGATGCGAGCTTTGAACCGAAGCGGTTCACCGAAGGCGCATCCATGGCTTACGAGATGATTGTGACGGCCTTTGCCAATGGCGAGCGCGATTCCCTGCGTCCTCTTTTGTCGGCTGAGGTATTCGAAGGCTTTGACGCGGCAATTTCTGCGCGCGAAGAGGCCAGCCAAACCATGTCCACTACGCTCATCGGGATCGAGAGCTTGGTGATCACCGAAGCGTCGCTGAAAGACAGTGTCGCCAGGGTGACCACCCGCGTGGAAAGCCAGATGATCACCGCCACCTACGACGGCGAGAACGAGCTTGTGAGCGGCGATCCTAACAAAGTCACCGACGTGGTGGATGTGTGGACCTTTGAGCGCAACGTCACCGCCAAAGACCCGAATTGGACATTGGTCGCCACCGAGTCGGCCTAAGGTTTAAGCCAGCGTTCCCCGTCATTTGACCACGTCGGGGGCTAGGTGTGGGTGAGCATCGCACTCAAGACCGATGGCGGGCCGACCCAAGAAAGCAGTTGCCAAAAGACTGGCCGCCGCACGAGCGGCGGCGAGAGGGCGAGGCTCCGGGCGAGCGGGCGCGACACGACAACGCTCCGGTCGAGCGGGAGCGAGCGCATCGCGCGTCACAAGAGCGGGCTCCGGAAGGCAGGGCGCCGGGTCAGCGGTCCGAAAGGCCCGCGCCGCAAGCTTCAACACCGCGCGGTGCTAATGACATGCTCCTAGGTCTGAGCGAGCGTCCCTTCAGCACCCTGCCAGGTTGGGGCGAAGAGGAAGCGCAAGCCCTTCTTTTTGGGGTCCGTCGTCACTTTGCGCCGCACATCAGATCGCGTCCCCATCAGGCGCCGTTCTTGGAGCCGCTGGAAGAGCTGCTCACGCGCTCGGGTAGCAGCACGGCTCAACAGAGTGTGGAAGCCCACTTTGTCCCCATCAAGGTGCCGACAAGCGGGTTTGTGACAGCCTATTACGAGCCGATCATCGCGGCCTCTTGGACACCGGGCAACGGCTTCGAAACACCGCTCTATCGGCGGCCGGATGACCTTGTGCGCGTCGCACCCCGCGCCGATCTGCCGGGCGATGGCACCTGGGGACGGCGGTGTACCACCGGCGCGGTCGTGCCTTACTACGACCGGATTGCCATAGAAGCGGGCGCCTTGCGTGGGCGAGGGCTTGAGCTTGCCTATATGGCTGACCCCGTCGACGCGTTCTTTGCCCAAGTCCAAGGCTCTGCGCGGCTCAGATTTCCCGATGGGCGCACCGTCCGGGTGGGCTATCACGGCAAATCAGGCCACGCCTACACGGCCATCGGCCGCGTCCTCATCGACCGCGGCGTGTTGCCAGAAGGCGGGGCCACTATGGCAACCATCCGTGAGGCACTTGCTAGCGACCCACAGTTGGTGGCGCCGACCCTTAGGGCCAATCGGTCTTTCGTCTTCTTCAGGGAGCGCGAGGATGAAGGCGATGGTTTCGGCCCCGTTGCCGCCGCGGGTCTGCCGCTGATCCCCTGGCGCAGCCTTGCGGTGGATCGCGCTCATATCGGGCTTGGCACACCGGTGTTTGTGGAGACGACCCTTCCCACCACCGGCCCGTTCCACAAGGTGATGATTGCCGAAGACACGGGCAGCGCCATTGTGGGCCCGGCGCGGGGCGATTTGTTTATCGGCAGCGGCGATGCGGCAGGCGCCATCGCCGGCGACGTGAAACAGAGCGCGACCTTCACGCTCATCCTCCCTCGGGCCTATCTGGAGGCGGGGCGGGCACGCGGCGCGTCGACACCCGCGTGAACCGCCGTCCCCTCAAGCCGGGTGAGCGGGCGCTTTGGGAGCGTGTGGCGCGCACTGTTGTGCCGCTCAAGCCGGCGCAGCCCAAAAAGGTCGACCAAACGCCCGCGCCTGATGCATCTCATCGAGGAAATGTGGCGCAAGCGCTGCCGCCCCATCCCGGCGGGGGGGCTATGCGAGGGACGCCAGCCGACAAAAAGATGCCCGCGAAGAAAACCACAGCACCCACAAGGGCCGCTGTTGGTGATTTGGACCGCACCACGCGGCGCAAACTATCGCGCGGTGTGGTGGCGATTGATGGGCGTATTGATCTTCATGGTATGACGCAGGAGGAGGCCCACCGGGCGCTGAGAGGCTTCGTCTCGGCGTCTTTTACATCAGATCGGCGGGTGGTTTTGGTGATCACCGGAAAGGGCCGTGGCGGCGAGGGCAGCGGTATCTTGCGAAGGGCGGTGCCGCTTTGGCTGAGCGGGCGTGACCTTCAGCCGATGGTCGTGAGTTTTGGGCCGGCCCATCCCAACCATGGCGGCGATGGCGCGCTTTACGTTCGCCTCAGAAGCAAATCGCGGCTTAAGTCAAAGTGAGTGTGCATCACGGCCGCAGGGGTGGCTCACTGCGGCCAGCGCGCGTCAAGCGGCCCTTTGAGGCCGGCCGATGGAGCGGTATTTGAGCCCTGCGCGGGCAGCGTCTTCGGCGCGATAGATGTTACGCAGGTCCACCAATAGCTTGTCCTTCAAAAGCTCGGCAACCCGGGTGAGGTCGAGGGCGCGAAACTGATCCCATTCGGTAATGATCACCGCAAGGTCCGCCCCTTCCAAACACTCATAAGGACCTGGCGCATATTCCACGCCGGTGAGGAGTTTGCGCGCTTCGTGTTCACCCTCAGGATCAAAGGCCCGCACATGGGCACCGGCCTGCTGGAGGGCCGGCACAACTTCAAGGCTGGGGGCTTCGCGCATATCGTCAGTATTGGGTTTGAAGGTGAGGCCCAGCACCGCGATGGTTTTACCGCTCACGTCTCCATGGGCCGCATCGACGACCACATCAGCCATGGCGGTTTTGCGCTTGTCGTTCGCTTCAATCACCGCATCGACAATGGTGACAGGCGCCCCGAAGTCTTGCGCCGTGCGCGACAGGGCGAGGGTGTCTTTGGGAAAACACGACCCACCGTAGCCCGGACCAGCGTTTAGGAATTTGGGGCCGATGCGCTTGTCGAGCCCAATGCCACGGGCAATGTGCTGCACATTGGAGCCGGTCTTGTCGCACAAATCGGCGATTTCGTTGATGAAGCCGATCTTCACCGCCAAGAACGCGTTGGCCGCGTACTTGATGAGTTCTGCGGTCCGCCGGTCAGTGACCACCAAAGGTGTCTCATTGAGGTAGAGGGGGCGGTAGAGTTCGCGCAAAACGTTGGCAGCCCGTTCTGTTTGGGCGCCCACCACAACCCTGTCGGGGCGTTTGAAGTCGTTGATGGCGGCGCCTTCGCGCAAAAACTCCGGGTTTGAGGCGACATCGAAGGTGGCATCTGGGGCGACGCTGCGAACGATACTTTCCACCTCATCGCCGGTGCCGACAGGCACTGTCGATTTGGTGACAATCACCGTGTAGCCCCTGATGAGCCGGCCTACTTCAGCGGCCGCCTCGTGCACATAGGTGAGATCGGCGTGACCGTCACCGCGGCGCGACGGGGTGCCCACTGCCAGGAACACCACGTCAGCTTCGGCAATGGCCGCGGCGGGGTCAGTCTCGAAAAAGAGCCGCCCATCGCGCACGTTGCTCGCCACAAGCACATCAAGCCCCGGCTCGAAAATGGGCATGACGCCGTGCCTCAGACCGTCGATTTTGTTGCGGTCTTTGTCGATGCAGGTGACTGTATGGCCAAAGTCGGCAAAACATGCGCCTGACACCAGACCAACGTACCCCGTCCCGATCATGACAACGCGCATGGCGTCTTACTCCAGCCGTCCCGAATTCGAACCACCCTTTGCCACAACGGGTGCTGGGGCGGTAGGCGGCACCGCCCAGAGATTGCACTAATTTTGGCTATGCCTGTTTGCTGGCATTGACGCGGTCAGGCGGCCGGGCCAGCCTGCGGGCTCAGTGAATCGACCAGAGCGTGAGCCGAGGGCATCAGACCGTTGCCGCGCTGCTGGGGAATGGGAGGAGCATTGATGAGGATTTTGGCGAGGACCTGTGCGGCGGCGGCCATCTCAGCGGCAGCACTCACAAGCGCCCACGCACAGGACAAGGAACTGACCTTGTGCTGGGCAGCGTGGGACCCGGCGAACGCTTTGGTGGAGCTTTCAAAAGACTTCACGGCACAAAGCGGCATTGGGATGAACTTTGAATTCGTGCCTTGGACCAACTTCGCCGACAGGATGCTCAACGAGCTCAACTCAGGCGGCAAGCTGTGCGATCTGATGATCGGCGACAGCCAGTGGATTGGCGGTGGTGCCACCTATGGCCACTACGTCAAGCTCAACGATTTCTTCGATGCTGAAGGCATCTCCATGGACGACTTCTTGCCGGCGGCCGTCTATGCGTATTCCACCTGGCCAAAGGGCACACCCAACTACTACGCGCTGCCCGCCATGGGCGATGCGCTCGGCTGGGTCTACCGCCGGGATTGGTTCGAAATGCCAGAACTCCAAGAGGCGTTTGAGGCTGAATATGGTCGCCCCCTCGCCCCGCCCAGTGACTGGAACGAGCTCCTCGATCTCGCCAAGTTCTTCCAGGGCCGCGAGATTGACGGGCAAACCCGTTATGGTGCCGCCATCTACACTGAGCGTGGCTCGGAGGGGATCACCATGGGGGTCACCGCCGCGCTTTATGCGTGGGGCTTCGAGTACGAGAACGAAGCCGGCAGCTATGATATGGCGGGCGCCGTCAACTCGCCCGAAGCGGCCGAAGCGCTTGAGTTTTATAAGGAACTTTATGAGTGCTGCACGCCTCCTGGCCACTCTGACGCATACATGGTCGCAAATCTTGATGCCTTTAAGTCGGGCCAAGTGGCGATGCAGATGAACTGGTTCGCCTTCTTCCCGGGCATTTTCAAAGATGAAGTTGTAGGCGGCGATAAGGTGGGCTTCTTCGTCAACCCACCGATGAACCGCCCAGCGTCGACCCTTGGCGGGCAGGGTATTTCGGTGGTCTCCTACTCTGACAACCAGCCTGAGGCGCTGGAGTACATCAAGTGGTTCGCCCAGTCTGACGTTCAAAAGAAGTGGTGGGAGCTTGGTGGGTACGCTGTCCACAACGCTGTGGTGCAAGACCCTGGCTTTCCTGACAGTCAGCCTTTCGCGGGCCAGTTCCTCGACGCCATGTCCAACGTGAAGGACTTTTGGCAAGAGCCCATCTACGCTGAGCTTCTTCAGGCCATGCAAAAGCGGGTGCATGACTACGTGGTGGCCGATCAAGGCACCGCCCAAGAAGCGCTCGACAAGCTGATCGAGGATTGGACCATTTCCTTTGAGGACGATGGCAAACTATGACCTGGAGGCGCGGCGGGTTTGGCGCCGCGCTCTCTCCTTTAGGCGTGGCGGGA
Organism: Pseudomonadota bacterium; assembly: GCA_038745295.1. Classification (GTDB taxonomy): domain Bacteria; phylum Pseudomonadota; class Alphaproteobacteria; order Rhizobiales; family Amorphaceae; genus Acuticoccus. The sequence goes on from JBCDLN010000188.1 coordinate 6,249, forward strand.
GACCGCTGCGCGTTGTGGGCGAGGCGCTAATTGGATCGCTCGGGCAACGACGGTGATGACGCCGATGGCGCGGGTGCCAGCGCAGCCTCACCCCGAAAGCCGCTTCCCCCCAAAGCCATTGCCGCCAGTGCTCTTGGCAATGCCATGGACTACTACGACTTTGCCGTTTACGGCTTTCTGGCGCCGACCATAGCGCCGCTGTTTTTCCCCGCAGAAGACCACTTCACCTCCGTTCTTGCGGTTTATGGCGCGTTCGCGGTGGGTTTTTTGGCGCGTCCGATCGGCGGGCTGGTGTTTGGCTATTTCGGCGATCGCTTCGGCCGCCGGCAGCTCTTGATGGTCACCATCGCGATGATGGGGTTTTCATCCCTTGCCATAGGGCTGTTGCCCACAGCGGCCTCCATCGGGACGCTGGCCGGCGTCCTTTTGGTGCTGCTGCGCCTCTTCCAAGGTTTTGCGCTCGCCGGTGAAGGACCTGGCGCCATGGTGTTTGTGGCTGAAGGCGCCCCACCCCACAGGCGCGGGTTTTTGTGCGGCATTGTCATTGCCGGCGCGCAGTTTGGCTTTTTGATCGGTTCGGGCGTTGCCGGGATTTTCCTTCACGTTTTCACACAAGATCAGCTGGCAGACGGGCTTTGGCGGATCCCGTTTATTCTTGGGATCATCCCCATCGGGATCTGCTTCTTCCTGCGCCGCGCGAGCTTCCACGAGTATGAGCCTAAGGCGGTGGAGGGCGTGCCGTTGTTGCGCGACTTTCGTATTCACGCCCGCTCCATGGTCCAAATTGTGGGTCTGACCATGCCCTTTGCGGTGACGTTTTATGCGCTGTTTGTGTATACGGTCTCCTATCTCATTGAGATCAAGCATCTTCCTGGCGCGGTGACGATGGATATCAACACAGCCGCCTTGTTTACGGTCATGATGGTGCTGCCGTTTGCGGGGATGTTGTCAGACAAGATTGGCCGCAGGCCAGTGTCCATGTTTGGAGCGCTTGCCCTCTTCTTGAGCGCTTACCCGCTTTATACGCTCATCACGACCGGTGAACTGCCGCTGATCCTTCTGGGCCAGCTGGCGATTGCCGTGTTTTTGGGGATGAATGAGGTGGTGGCCATCACCATGAACGAGCTTGCGCGGCCGGAGGCGCGGGTGAGTGTGTTGGCGCTCGCCTTCAACGTGTCCATGGCGGTCTTTGGCGGCACAACGCCCGTTATCGTTACTTATCTGACGCAGCGCACAGGGCAGGACGTGATCCCCGCCTTCTATATCATGATTGCTGCCGCGATCGGGTTTGCGGCGCTTCTCACCGTGCGCGAAACAAAGGGACGGCCGATGGGAATACGATGAGACGGGTGCTGACGCCGCTCGCCCGCCATGAACTGGTGCGAGGCTGAACGCGACGGCCCCATTGGCGCGCTGCGCAGTTCATGAGCCTTGACGCCTTGCCTCCACAACGTCTCAATATGGGCAGACGTGGAAGGCGGGACCGCAACTGAGATGGCCAATCAGACAGCCGAGAGGCTCGGCACCCGCGCTGTCTCTGCAACGCCGAGCCTTGCCCGGCGTGTGCGCGGCCTGTCTGACGGGGCCATCGCCTGGCTCTTCATCGGGCCGACAATCCTCATCCTGCTGGCCATCAACATCTTCCCGCTGATTTGGACGGTCTACCTTTCGTTCACCAATTTTCGCGCCAATCAGCCGGGTCGTGAGGTGCGTTGGCTTGGCACGCGCAACTATGAGCGGCTCCTCAGCTCTGAGGATATTTGGGGCTATCTCCAAGCCACAGCCCACTTTGTTTTGTGGACGATGACGCTGCAGGTGATCATCGGCTTTGGTCTTGCCCTTCTCATCAACCGCGGCTTCAAAGGGTCCGGTTTTTGGACCACGCTCATCCTCATTCCGATGATGTTGTCGCCTGCGGTGGTCGGCACCTTTTGGACGTATATTTACCAGCCGCAGACAGGGATCTTTTCCTATATTCTCGACTTTTTCGCAGGGACCGGGCCGGTCAACATGATTGGGTCCGTGCCGCTAGCGCCATGGGCAATCATCATTGTCGATACGTGGATGTGGTCGCCGTACATCATGCTGTTGTGCTTGGCGGGACTACGGTCAATCCCGGGCTATCTTTATGAGGCCGCTGAGGTGGACCGGGCCAACTGGCTTCAGAAATTCTG
>JBCDLN010000189.1:0-8394 GCA_038745295.1 Pseudomonadota bacterium
GCCTGATGCATCAACCCACGGCTTCGCCTCAGCCGGCACAGTTGCCGGCCTCAGACGTTGCCGAAACGCGCAAGCGCGTTTCGGTGGGGTTGACCCATCAGGCCCACCGCGGGCTTCTGACGGCGTCGGCTCCGGAGGAACGTCGCTGTTTGGTGTCCCATTAAAGGAACATGTGAAGGGGTCTTTCAGAGCACTTCTGAGTCTTGGCGCAGCTGATAGGGAACAACCTTCAAAGAATTTCCATCTAGACCGTTGCGCCCGGGCGTAGGACTGCGGGTACCAGCTGCACGTCAGCCACCGGCTCTCCACGCAGCCGCGCCACGAGCGCTTCGGCCGACAGTTTGCCGATGCGCCGCGTGGGCACCGCAGTGGTCGTCAGCAGCCGCGGCAAAATGGCAGCCGCCTGATAGCCGCCCCATCCAGCCACGCCGATATCGTCAGGCACCCGCACCCCCCGCGCACTGCAGTAGGCCAATGACCCAATAGCCATCTCGTCATTTTGGCAGTAGATGGCATCAAGGTTGGTGACGCGGTTCAAAAGCGTCTCCATCCCATAATAGCCCGCGTAAAAACTCGCACCGTCGTTGAGGCATTCGCTCCCTTGGAGCGCGACGCCCGCCCCCCGCAACGCGTCGGAAAAGCCTGAGGCGCGTTTGACCGCTAAGGTTTGAGGGCTGCGGGCTGTCCCCACATAGCCAATCCTGCGGCGGCCCCGGCTCAGCATGAACCGCGCCATCTCGGCCCCACTGTCATAGTGGTTGAGCCCGATAGACACGTCGAGCGGGGTGGTGTTGAGATCCCACATCTCCACCATGGGGATCGTCGCCGCCCGCAGCATGTCCGTGGCGCCAGGCGTATGGACACGCCCCGTTAGCAGCACACCGGCAGGACGCCACGCCAAAAGCTCCCGCAGCCACGCGGCTTCTGCAGCGGGGTCATCCTCATGGGCGCCGATCATGGTTTGAAAGCCAAGGCGGGAAAGCGCCCTGTCGATGCTTTCCAAAAGCTCGCCAAAGAGCGCGCTGGTGAGCCGCGGAATGCACACCCCCACCAAGGTCGATGCCCGGTCCGCCGAGAACGCGGCGGCAATGCGGTTGGGCACATACCCGAGCCGCTCCACCTCAGCCAAAACCCGGCGCCGCGTCTCGTCCGCCACCCGCCCTTCGTTGCGCATCACCCGGGACACGGTCATCCGCGAGACGCCGGCGGCCTTCGCCACCTCGGCAAGGCTAGCGCCCTTTTTGGTGTCGGGCTCATGATCGGGGGGCGTACCCGGGACCGACATGGATCATCCTTCAGCGTTGAGGTGAGAGTGGCAGGGGCCGCGCGGAAGTGATGTTATCGATAACATTTTTCCCTTGACATGCCAACTCAACGCTCCTCATCTTAGGGCAATGTTACCGGTAACCCACGTTTCAGATGGGAAAGGGTGACGGAGGAACGCGCATGGCACAGCCCGCCGACGGACTGTTCTTTGACCAAATCGTCAAGTCATTCGGCGGCACTCAAGCGCTGAAGGGCGTGTCGCTCACGGTGGGGCGCGGCGAGATTGTGGCGCTGCTCGGTGAAAACGGCGCGGGTAAGTCAACGCTCATTAAAGTGCTGGGTGGCATCCACCGTCCCGACACAGGTCGTGTGCTCATCGATGGAATGCCCTACGCGCACGCCCCCGGGCGGGTGAACGAGCGCCAGGCCGTCGCCTTCATCCACCAGGATTTGGGCCTCATCGAGTGGATGACGGTCGCTGAAAACATCGCCCTTGCGATCGGCTACACCCGCCGCCTTGGCCTCATCGATTGGGGCAAAGCCGAAGCCACCGCCCGCAGTGCGCTGGCCCAGGTGGAGTGCACGTTTGAGCCCACCACGCGCGTCTCCGACCTCACCCGCACCGAAAAGTCCCTGGTGGCCATCGCCCGCGCCCTGGCGGTGGAATGCGACTTTCTGGTTCTCGATGAGCCAACCGCGAGCCTTCCCGCCGACGAGGTGGGGCGGCTGTTTGGAGCGCTCTACCCCCTGAGGGAAAAGGGTGTGGGGATGATCTACGTCTCCCACCGGCTTGATGAGGTGTTCAAGATTGCCGACCGCGTTGCGGTCTTGCGCGATGGTCTGATGGTGGGGGTGCGCGATGTGGCCCACACCAGCCCTGAAGAGCTTGTGGCGATGATCGTCGGCCGCAAAACCCGTGAGCTCGACAGGCCCGCTGTCGAAGAGGGCGAGGCGATTGTCACGGTTCGCGACCTGGCGACGGCCACCGCGGGTCCTGTGGACTTTGATGTGAAGCGGGGCGAGATGATCGGCCTCGTGGGTCTGCGCGGTGCAGGCCATGAAGAGATTGGCCGCAGTCTCTTCGGCGTCGCCCCCTACTCGGGCGAGATCCGGCTAGAAGGCGCCGTACCTGATCTTTCATCGCCCGCGGCAGCCATGGCATCCGGCATTGGGTTCGTGGCGCGCGACAGGGTGGTGGAAAGCATCGCCCCTTCCCTTTCGATTCGCGAAAACGCCTTCATCAACCCCGTTGCTTCAGGGCGCGCGCTTTTCTCGCTTAGAGGCACCCGCGGGGAAGAGGCCGACGCGCGCAGCCTTGGCACCGAAGTGGGCCTTTCTCCCAACGACCCCACGCTTGCCATTGAAGCCTTGTCGGGCGGCAATCAGCAAAAGGTGGTGGTGGGGCGGTGGCTGAGGACAAACCGCCGGTTCTTGATCGCAGAGGACCCCACAGCCGGTGTCGACGTGGGTGCCAAAGCTGAAATCTACAACCTCCTTTACCGTGCCATGGCGTCGGGCATGGGCGTCCTCGTTGTCTCCACCGATTTTGAGGAGGTGGCCAACATCTGCCACCGCGCCATCGTGTTCAGCCGCGGCCAGGTGGTGCGCGAGCTTTCAGGCGTCGAACTCTCAACCGAATCCATTATTCAAGCCGCATCCGCCTCGGACGCACCGACGGAGCCTCTCCATGCAGTCTCTTGATTCCAACGCCCTTGAGCCCACCAAAGCCGAGATGAAAGGGCTCAGTCTCGGGGCGCGGCTCCTTCGCCTTGCACCGGTCTATGGGCTCGTGATTTTGACGCTCGCGCTCATCGGCTTCTTTTCGGTGATGCTGCCAGACACGTTCCCGACAATGCTGAACCTCAGGGCGATCTTGTCGGACAAAGCGATCATCGCGCTGTTGAGCCTTGCCGCGATGATCCCGATGGTGGCCGGCCGCATCGACCTCACCGTCGGCTACGGCATTGTCATCTGGCACATTTTGGCCATCTCGCTGCAAACGCTCTACGGCTTTCCGTGGCCGCTCGCGGTCCTAGCGGTGCTGATCCTGGGCGCGATGGTGGGCTTCTTCAACGGCCTTCTGGTGGAGGTCGCCAAGATCGATTCCTTCATTGCGACCCTGGGGACAGGCACCGTGCTTTATGCGCTGGCGCTCTGGCACACCGGCGGGCGCCAGGTGGTGGGCGTTCTGCCCGATGGATTCTACGCCATCAACGGGACCTTCGTTTTCGGCCTTCCCATCACCGCTTACTACGTCCTTCTCATCACCATCGTGATGTGGCTGATCCTCGAATATACGCCCATTGGCCGTTACCTTTATGCCATCGGCGCCAACCCCAAGGCCGCCGAACTCAATGGCATTCCCACCCGGCGCTTTGTGGTGGGCTCATTCGTGATGAGCGGGCTTTTGACGGCTCTGGCAGGTGTCATCCTCGCCTCAAAGCTGCGCATTGGTCAGGCGAGTGTGGGGCTTGAATATCTGTTGCCGGCGCTTGTCGGGGCCTTTTTGGGGTCCACCACCATCAAGCCCGGGCGGGTCAATGTGTGGGGCACCATTGTGGGGGTGGCGATCCTCGCGGTGGGAATTTCGGGCATCCAGCAATTTGGTGGCTCGTTCTGGGTGGAGCCCATGTTCAACGGGGTGACGCTGCTGGTTGCCATCGGCATCGCCGGCTACGCCCAGCGGCGCAAAGGCGCTCAACGCAAATAAGCACAGGAGGAAACGATCGTGATTCAACAGACCCTATTGGCCGCCGCGCTGGCGCTCAGCGTTGCGGTTCCTGCAAAAGCCGATGCTGTGGCCGACGCCATGGCAGCCGTCCAAAAACACGCCGGCCAAAAGATCGAGTGGGACGGGCCCACCACCGGGCCGAAGGCGGCTGACGGCAAAACCATCGTGGTGCTTGCCGCGGACATGAAGAACGGCGGCGTGTTGGGTGTCACCCGCGGCGTGGAAGAGGCGGCCGAGGCCATCGGCTGGGATGTGCGTGTCCTCGATGGTGCGGGTTCTGTCTCGGGCCGCACCGCCGCCTTCGGTCAAGCAATGGCCCTCCAGCCCGACGGCATCATCATCAACGGCTTTGACGCTGTGGAGCAGCAGGTGGGAATGGCCGAGGCCAGCGAAGCCGGCATCCCCATGGTGAGCTGGCACGCCTCGCCCGTCATCGGCCCTGACCCTGAAAACGGCGTCTTCGCCAACGTGTCGACCGATGCCATGGACGTCTCCGCCTCAGCCGCCCAGTGGGCGTTTGCCGACGCAGGGGGCGAGCCCGGCGTGGTGATCTTCACCGATTCCACCTACGCCATTGCCATTGCCAAAGCTGACCGGATGAAGGAAGAAATCGAAAAGCTTGGCGGCACGGTCCTTGAGTATGTGGACACCCCCATCGCCGACACCTCCAACAGGATGCCCACCCTCACCACAGCGCTCCTCCAGCGCTATGGCCCCAAGTGGACCCACAGCCTCGCCATCAACGACATCTACTTCGATTTCATGGGTCCGAGCCTTGCTGCGGCAGGTCTTCCGGGCGATGCCAGCCCCAAAGCGGTGGCGGCTGGCGATGGCTCGGAAAGCGCCTATCAACGGATCCGCAGCGGGCAGTACCAGGCGGTGACGGTCGCTGAACCCCTCAACCTTCAAGGCTGGCAGTTAGTGGATGAGCTGAACCGCGCCATCGCCGGTCAAGAATGGTCCGGCTACACCTCACCCCTTCATGTGGTGACACAAGACAACATCGCCTTTGACGGTGGCGAGAACAACATCTTCGACCCCGGCAACGGCTACCGCGATCAGTACAAAGCCATCTGGGGCAAGTAAGCGCTCCTAAGCAGACGTGGGGCCAATCTTGAAGAGGCGCTTTGGATTGTCCGCAATCATTATCCTGAGCGCCGTTTCTTCAATGCCGGCGGCCTGAAGGAGAAGCACAAACTCCCGCAGCCCCTCCACCGGCGGCGGGAGCAAGGCAACACCGCAGTCGCTCGATAAGACCACGCGATCGGCCGGCGCATGTCTAATCAACCCGGCAAGGGTCTGGGCGGTTACCGGCGCAACTGTGTGCCGCTCAGCATCCACATGGGTGAGCCCCACTTGGGTGGCGTGGCTCACAAAGAAGAACGAAAACTCCACGCACGCGCCCGCTGCTGCGACAGCAGCCACCGTCTCAGCCTTGTGGTGAGAGGCTGGCACCATCACGCGCAGGACGCCGCGTCTTTGGGCGGCTTCCACCAACGCGACCGCCTCAGCATCAGAGACATGGCCCACATTGAAGACCACATCGGCCTCAGCGATGAGGTCGAGGATTTCCGGCAACGGGTCGGGCAGCGGCCCACTTTCGGGGGCGGAAAAGCACGTCTCGATGTAGGCGGGGCTGCGGTCCTCCTGCCGCGCGGTGTGTTTGGTGTGGTGGGTGGGGAGCGAGATGAAGCGCGCGCCGTCGGACGGGCCATAGCCGTACTTGAGTGCAATGCGCACAGCGTCTGCGCTCACCCCACCAGCGGGTGGCTCCATGATGAGCCCGCCGAACACCTCCACCCCCAAGTGGCCGAGCCGCCGATTGGCGAGCGCGGCAAAGCCTGAGGTGTTGGCGAAGTTGTCCATCAGGCCGAGCGCGGCCATTCCAGCATCTGCGGCAGCCTCAACAGCATCAAACACGTCGAGACGGCGGGCGTTGATGTGTGGGGCAGCGTGAATGTGGTTGTCCACGGCGCCGCGCAGGAGGTCGGCACCGGGGGCGTCCTTCTGGCGGCGGGCATCGCGCCGGTGGTGGGGGTGAAAGCGCGGCATCTCAGTGACGCAAGATCTTTGAGACAAACTCGTGGGTCCGCGCCTCCTGCGGCCGATCGAGCACATCGGCAGGTGCACCAAGCTCCACCACCGCACCGTCAGCCATGAAGGCCACACGAGAAGAGACGTTGCGGATGAATCCCATCTCGTGGGAGACGATCAGCATCGTCATCCCCTCCCCCGCGAGCAGCGTGATGGTGTCGAGCACTTCGGACACAAGCTCAGGGTCGAGCGCCGCCGTCACCTCATCAAGGAGCAAGATTTCCGGCTTCAGCGCCAGCGCTCGCGCGATGGCGACCCGCTGCTGCTGCCCGCCCGACAGTTGATCGGGGTAGCTGTTGAGCTTGTCGGAAAGGCCCACCTTTTCAAGGAGCGCTTCGGCCTCTGCCGTCACCTCCCGTTTGGGCCGGCCGCGAATTTTGACAGGCGCCACGGTGACATTGTCGATCACCGACATGTTTTGGAAAAGGTTGTAGTGCTGGAAGACGATCGCCACTTTTTCGCGCAGCTGGCGCACCGCGCGGGTCGACCCGAATTCTATGGGCGCACCGTCGATGCTCACCGTGCCCGATGTGGGCGGCAGAAGCGCCGTCAGCACACGCAGGACCGTGCTTTTACCTGAACCGGAGGGGCCGATCAGCCCCACCACCTCGCCGGTGTCGACGGTGAGCGAAATGCCGGACAGCACCTTCAGCGCCCCGTAGGAGGCAACCACATTGTCAAGAACGAGATGAGGCAAGGGTTCGCTCCAGCCATTTGCCGAACCGCGCCAGCGGGTAGGAAATGGCAAAGTACAGAAGAAGGATCGTGCCAAAGGTCAGCCCCGCCGCAAAGCCCTTATTGTTGAGGACTTTGCCCGCATAGGTGAGTTCAGCGACGTTGATGTAAGACGCCAGCGCCGTGTCTTTGATGAAGAGTATGAAAAAGCCGAACGCCGGCGGCAAAATCACCTTCCACGCCTGGGGCAAGATCACGTAGCGGATGGTGGATAGGTGGGAAAAGCCCATCACGGCCGCCGCGTCCCACTGCGTGGCGTGCACCGATTGAAGGCCGGCCCGCACTATCTCTGCCAAAAACGCGGTCGCGATCAGAAGCACGGTGACGCAGCCCACCGTAAACGTCGACACGTCAATGCCGGAAAACTGGAAGGCAAAGAAGGTGAGCATCAGCGTCACCAGGAAGGGGACGCGTCGGAAGATCTCCGTATAGACAATGACGAGCATCCGCGCCGGCCACACCATGCGCCCTGGCGCGGTGCGGACAACCGCCAAAAGCGCCCCGAACAACCCGCCAAGGACGCAACCGATGGCCGAGAGTGCCAACGTGGTCCCTGCCGCCTTCAACAGAAAGATCACGTTATAGTAGGAAAAGAACTCCGGCAGCTCTGATAAGAGGCGATCCATCGTCAAAGCACCCTCAGCTTTGCGCGGAACAAGAACTTTCCGATGAGCGCCAAGATCACCGATGCTGCGAGGGTGACGATCACGTAAAGCACCGCCACCACGGAAAATACTTCCAGCGAGCGGAAGGTTTCGGCGTTGACGTTGAAGGCCCGCCCCGTCAGCTCTTCCACCCCAAAAATGGCCGCCATGGACGAACCAAGCGTCATGAGGATGTAGTGGTTTGAGAGCGGCGGGAAGAGAACCCGCGCCACATGGGGCAAGATCACGTAGCGGATCTGCTGCAGCCTCGAAAAGCCTAAGACTTCGGCCGCTTCCATCTCGCTTTGCCGGCGGGAGCCGAACCCTGCCCTTTGGATCTCGGTGAGGTAGGCGCCGGCGTTGAGCGTCATCCCGATGAGGACGGCAGCGTAGGAAGAGAGCAAAATCCCCACATCGGGGAGTGCGAAGTAGAGGAAGTAGATCTGCACAAGCTGCGGCGTGTTGGTGAAAAACACCACATAGCCGTCAATCAGCCGGCTCCCCCATCGCGGCCCAAAGGTTTTGAGGGCCGCACACGTGGTGCCAATGAGGAGCCCACCGCAAAACGCCAAGAAGGCGAGCTGCAGGCTGACCCATGCCCCTGCCGCAAGGTACGGCAGGAAAGGCCAGATTTGGCCGTATTGAAAGACGTAGTCCAAAGCAAAAAGGGCGGGGTGGCCCGCCCTCGTCTCGCTGTTATTGGAAGTAAGGCGTGGCCTCGACAGGGTAGATCATCGGCCGGCCGAACCATTTTTCCCACAAAGCGTCGGTGCGGCCGCGGCGGTGCATTTCAAAGATGGCAACGTTGAGCCAGTCTTTAAGGCCCGTGGAATTCTTCGCAACGCCCAAAGCGCAGTAGTAGATGTCGACCGGCGTTTCGACCACTTTCCACGCCACATCGTGCTTGTTCATGTGCTCACCCAC
>JBCDLN010000190.1:0-8313 GCA_038745295.1 Pseudomonadota bacterium
AAAGAACGTGCCACCTTCGGCCGGGCAGACAAGGTGGAAACGGCCCTCGATCAGCCCCCAAAACTCATAGGATTGCCCAAGGCAGAAAAAGCGCAGCGGTTGAACATTGTCCCTGTCGGTCACGTAGACCCATTGCAGGGTCTCAAGATCCACTTGAGCCCGCTTACCGTAGACAAACGGGCCCACAAACGCCCCATCGTGGAACAGGTGGATCCCCTGGGGCGGCGCATAGAGGTGGTCCGAGTCGCGCTCGTTCGGGTCATAGGGCGCAATCATCTCGGCGAATGGGACGCACAGATAGAAAAGAAGGAGGATGGCGGCCGACCACACCGCCAGCTTGTGCCGCCGAAAGCGCCACCAGATGATGCGCCATTGCGAGGCTTGGAAGTAGCGCTCCTGCTCAGGCGTCAGGCGTTCCGCTTCGGCAGGATCGAATGGCGCTGCGTCCACGTAGTGCCCGGCCCCGCGTTCCTGCGGGGCAACGTCGGGGCGATCGCTTGATGGCCTTGTGGCATCACTCACAGCAAAAGCCCCTCACCCTGCGGCCTGCTGGCCGAGCCTGATGCGCGGATCAAGAACGGCAAGCAGTAGATCCGACACCAGCATCCCGATCAGCGTCAGCACCGCGACGAACAGGAGGATGAACCCTGCAAGATATTGGTCCTGCGATTGGAGCGCGGCCAGCAAAATCGGCCCCACCGTGGGAAGGTTGAGCACCACCGACACAATCACCGAGCCCGACACCAGCGACGGGATCAAGTTGCCAATATCGGCGATGAAGGGGTTAAGCGCCATCCGCAGCGGGTACTTGAGGACGACCTTGCCCTCCTTCAGCCCCTTGGCCCGTGCCGTTGTCACGTATTGGCGGTGAAGCTCGTCCAGGAGGTTGGCGCGCAACCGCCTGATCATCGCCGCAGTGCCGGCGGTCCCAATGACGATTGTGGGCACGATGAGATGGGAAAGGATGGAGAGAAACTTATCAAGGCTCATAGGCGCATCGATAAACTCCGGCGCCATCAACCCGCCGATGGAAACGCCAAAATACTCATTCATCAAAAAGAGTAAAACGAGGCCTAGGAGGAAGTTGGGTATCGCAAGTCCCAAATATCCTAAAAACGTAAATCCATAGTCGCCCCACGAATATTGGCGTGTAGCAGAATAGATGCCGATGGGAAACGAGACGATGTACACAAACAAAATTGTCGCAAAATTGAGAACCACCGTGAGAAGGAGTGTGCCTGACACCACCTCTCCCACAGGCTTTTGGAATTCAAACGACCAGCCCCAATTGCCTTGCAAGATCCCATCAAACCCTGCTGGGCCCGGCATGGCGCCGATCCATACGGCATAACGCTCGAAAAACGGCCGATCGAGCGCAAATTCCTGCCGCATAAACTCCAGCTTGGCGATGGAGGCGGTCTCACCTTGGGCGCGCAGCTGCTCCATCTGGTTGGACAGATAGTCCCCCGGCGGCAGCTCGATGATGAGGAAGATGAGGAACGAGATCACAAACAGCGTCGGGATCATCCCAAGCGTCCGACGCACAATGTAAATGATCATCTGCCCCGCCTCTTCCGCGCCGGAGTTCTATTGAGCGCCGCTGAGGTAAAACTCATCCATGCGGTAGCGCCCGAACTGCCCCCCGGGATCCCACCCATAAACGGCCCGCTCCGGGACGTTGTGGAGGTCATCGCGCACCACAACCGGCTGGACGACCCCTTCCACGGTGCCGATGGTGAGCACCTCTTCAGCGTGGAGATCCAAGATGGATTCCCACGCTTTGGCGCGCTCCGCCTCAGTCTCAGTGGTGAGCCAGGTGTCGTACAAATCGAGGAGACGCACGGCCGGCTCATAGTCAGGCTTTTCGCCGCTCGTTCCGCCGCTCATGGTGTAGGCGCCCCAGGCCGGCCCGGTGAGGAACATGGTGGAGACGGGCACCCGCTCATCGGGAGGCATGTTGGCGGTGGGAAGGCCATTGTCGTAGCCGGCCCACACACTCATGGCGAGGTCGCCCGAAAAGGCCCTGTTGCGCAGCACATCGCGCTGGGACGGGCGTGGGTAAAGGTCGATCCCGATATCGCGCCAGGTGTCTTTGATCAGCTCCAACGCATCAATTTGGATCGCATCTTCCCCGGCCGTTTCGACGATCAACTCCAGCGGCCGACCGTCGGGCAGCATGCGGAAGCCGTTGTTGTCACGCTCGGTCAGGCCCAACTCATCAAGGAGTTGATTAGCAAGGTCAGGATCGTAGGCGAGCAGCGGGTGAACGCTGTCTTCGGCAAGGGGGCTCTCTGGCAACACAAGGTTGGCCGAAGGCTGCGCCAGACCATAGTAGAGCACCTTATTGACGAGCGCCCTGTCCACCCCAAGCGATAAGGCCCTGCGGAAGCGCTTGTCCCGGAACAGTTTGCGCAGTTCAGGGTCGTTCACCGTCAGGTTTGGATAGATGGCAATGGCCGACGCGTTGGCCTGCGGCCACAGGTTCACCTTATAGGCACGGTTTTCCGCGCCGCGCTTAAGGACGGGAAGGTCCGCAAACACCAAGCCGCGGGCCTGAAGGTCAGCCTCCCCCGCCTGCACTTTGGTGGCAATGAGGCTGCCATCCACAACGCTCATCACGATCCTGTCGATGTAAGGAAGCTGCTGGCCCACCGAGGTGACCCGGTGGAAGTAAGGGTTGCGCACCATCACAAAGCGCCGGTCCGTTGCGTTTTGCGTGGGTATCCAAGGCTGCAACGAGGGAAGATCTGGTTCGCGCGCACTGTACATCTCATCGCGCAGGTTGTGGAGCGGCGCCCATGAGCGCACCCGCGCTTCATCCACCAGCACGTCAATCTCGGCGGGATCGCCGTATTTGGGATTGTACTTTTTGAGGTAGTGGGCCGGCCGGTAGATAAAGGGGGGCCGGGCTTGCGCGAGCGTCGGCAAAAAGCGCGGGTTTGGCTCGTCCCACGTGTAGCGGACCGTCACCTCATCAAGCACATCAAACTTGGGTAGCTTTCCGCCGGAGAGCATGTATGGCGGTGGGGTCGGCGTCAGCTCGGTGTTGGAGAGAATATCGTCAAAATAGTACCGCAAATCCTCCGAGGTGAATGGTTCACCGTCCGACCATTTGTGGCCATCGCGCAGGTGGAAGGTGAAGATCCGCCCCTCTTCCACATCCACGGACCGCAAAATATCGGGCTGGAGTTCAAGGTTTTCATCGTACCCTACGAGGCGCGCGTAGCCCCACACGTTGATGAGCCGCACATCTTTCGAGCGACCGATTAAGGTGTTGATGTCACCGCCATGCTGACCAACCGTCCGCCCCTTCGCTTCAAGATCCACCACCAAAGGCTGTGTGGGAATGCGTTCAGCCACGGGGGGCAAGCCCTGATGGGTTTTCGAAAGGGTCGGCGTCTCAGTCATCTCGGGCGCTGAGGCGAGCGCAGCCGAGCCCATCGCGGCAAGACACGCAGCGGCGAGGGTGCGGATCATTAGGCAGCTTCCTTAATTGTTGTGTTGTGGCCGGGTGCACACACAAGGTGGCCCGGAGAAACGTCAATCATGGTGGGAACGGCGCCGGGCTCAAGCCGGTAGGGTTCAGGCCACTGGTGCGGCTGTGAGGCGCGCCCGGCTGAGAGCTTGGCAAAGTCGAGGGGGCGATCGAGATTGGCATCGGGGACTGCAGCCAGGAGCGCCTTGGTGTAGGGGTGCTGGGCATTGTCGATGATGGCGCGGGTGGGGCCAATTTCCACCAGCCGGCCCTTGCACATGACGCCGATACGGTCGGCCAAATAATCCACCACAGCAAGGTTGTGGCTGACGAACATATAGGTGAGGCCAAGCTCTTGCTGGAGATCACGCAAGAGGTTGAGCACCTGCGCCTGTACCGAAACATCGAGCGCAGACACCGGCTCATCGCAGACCAAAATGTCTGGCCGCAGGGCGAGCGCGCGGGCAATCCCCACCCGCTGGCGTTGGCCGCCCGAGAGCGAGTGCGGATAGCGGCGCAGCATCTTGGGATCGAGCCCCACCAGCCCCATCAATTCGCGCACATGGCTTGCCCGGCTTTCAGGCGTCCCAATGCCGTGGATCACCAAAGGCTCGCGGATGATCTCATTGATGGACATGCGCGGGTTGAGTGAGGAAAACGGATCTTGAAAGACAAGCTGGATCCGGCGGCGATAGGCGAGGAGATCATCCCCCTCCAGCGTGCTGATATCGCGCCAATCGTCCCCCTCGCGCACTCTGATGCTCCCGTCCGACGGCGGATGGGCCCGCATCGCCGTGAGCGCGACGGTGCTTTTGCCGGAGCCCGATTCCCCCACAATCCCCAGACATTCGCCGCCGTGAACCGTAAAGCTCACCTGGTCCACCGCGGTGAGCGTTCGGCCTGAACCGAAAAGGCCGCCTTTGCGCAGCCGAAAGCGCTTGGAGACGTTTTCGACCACCAAAAGAGGCTCGCCGCGGGCCACATTGCACGGCTCGCCGAAGGCCGAGAGCTGCGGGGCGATGGGCCGGATAGGCTGAAGCCGCTCGTCCATATCGAAGGTGGGTACCGCATGGAGGAGCGCTTTGAGGTAAGGGTGCTCAGCCTTGCGGAAGATCACTTCCGACGGACCGCGCTCCATCACCCGGCCTTGGTAGACCACCACAACCTCATCGGCCATGTTGGCGACCACGCCAAAGTCGTGGGTGATGAGAAGGATACTCATGCCCAGCTCCCCCTGCACGTCGCGCAGGAGCTTTAAAATTTCGGCCTGGATCGTCACGTCGAGCGCTGTTGTGGGCTCGTCGGCAATCAGCAGCGCCGGGCGGCACATCATCGCCATCGCAATCATCGCCCGCTGGCGCAAACCACCTGAAAGCTCAAAGGGATACTGATCGACGGCGCGCTCAGGCTCTGGGAACTGAACAAGGCGCAGCATGTCGATGGTGGCCTCGCGGGCGGCCTTATCATCCATGCCGCGGTGGAGGCGACCCACCTCGCCAATTTGATCGCCGATCGTGTGGAGCGGCGACAAGCTCGTCATCGGCTCTTGGAAAATCATCGCAATGCGGTCACCGCGGATCCGCCGCATGGCCTCGCCGTCGGACTTGAGGCTGGCAAGGTCCACCGACGTGTTGCCGTCGGTGTCGGTAAAGCGGATCGCGCCGCCCGCAATCTTGGCGGACTGGGAGAGGAGCCCCATCACCGCTTGGCTGATGGTGGATTTGCCCGAGCCCGATTCGCCCACCACCGCCACGGTTTTTCCCTTGGGTATGGAAAACGACACCCCGTCGACGGCGCGCGTGACACCGTCGGCATGGTATTCCACCACAAGGTTCTCAACGTCCAAAACGTGCATGGGCGATCCGACGCGCATCTCTCAACGCTTCGATTGTGATCGCATGTTCCCGCACAAATCACAACGCGCCGGCAAGCCAGAGCGACGTTGCAATCACCCCCACCCCACGCTCCGCAAGGTGCGAGCGTCTACCGCCGCAAGGGGACGACACGCGGCGGGGTCATGGAGCCGCCCAACCCTCAGGGCGACCCGTGCCAGGCGCCCGCTACATGAAGGCTTGGATGCCCGTCTGGGCTCGGCCCAGGATCAGCGCATGAATGTCGTGGGTCCCCTCATAGGTGTTCACCGTTTCAAGGTTCACCATGTGGCGAATAACCTGATATTCCTCAGAAATCCCGTTGCCGCCGTGCATATCCCGGCTGGTGCGCGCAATATCGAGCGCCTTGCCGCAATTGTTGCGCTTGGCGATGGAGATCATCTCCGGCGCCATCTCGCCATCGTCAAAAAGGCGGCCGACGCGCAGTGAGGCTTGGAGGCCGAGGGCAATCTCGGTCTGCATGTCGGCAAGCTTTTTCTGCACGAGCTGAGTCGCCGCCAAGGGTTTGCCGAACTGTTTGCGGTCAAGCGTATATTGGCGCGCTGCATGCCAGCAGGCTTCAGCAGCCCCCATCACGCCCCACGAAATGCCATAGCGGGCACGGTTCAGACAGCCGAATGGGCCCTTCAGCCCACTGACATTAGGAAGAAGATTGTCCTCAGGGACGAACACATCGTCCATCATGATCATGCCGGTGACAGAGGCGCGCAGGGAAATTTTCCCCTCAATCTTCGGCGCTGTGAGCCCGTCCATGCCTTTTTCCAGCACAAAGCCGCGGATCACATTGTCGTGCGCCTCAGACTTTGCCCACACCACAAAAACATCCGCGATGGGGGAGTTTGAGATCCAGGTTTTGGCGCCGGAGATGCGGTAGCCGCCATCCACTTTTTTGGCGCGCGTGGTCATGCCGGCCGGGTCGGACCCAGCGTCGGGCTCGGTGAGGCCGAAGCAACCCACCAATTCGCCCCTTGCAAGGCCTGGGAGCCACCGCTTGCGCTGGGTGTCATCGCCGTAGGCGAAGATGGGGTACATCACCAGCGAGGATTGAACGCTCATCATCGACCGGTAACCTGAATCGACCCGCTCTACTTCGCGCGCAATCAACCCATAGCTCACATAGTTGGCGCCAACGCCGCCGAACTCCTCAGGGATGGTCGCGCCCAGAAGTCCAAGCTCCCCCATTTCGGAGAAAATGGCGCGGTCAGTCTTTTCTTCCCGAAACGCCTCAGTCACCCGCGGCTGGAGCCGGTCTTGGCAGTAGGCGTGGGCCGTGTCGCGGATCATCCGCTCATCTTCTAAAAGCTGGTCTTCGAGCCGGAACGGATCGTCCCACTCAAACACCACTTTCTTGCCCGAAACGCCCGCCGTTCCCACTGCGACCGACATAGCTCACCTTTGTTCGAAGACTGGGTTGTGTGGATGCACATAGAACGGTGCCGGCAGGAGGGCAAAGGTGCGGCGCTTTTGCGGACCAAAAATTGCCCCAAGTTTACGGCGACTGCTCGCCGCCAGCGTGGGTCGCGTGATCCTTCAAACGAAACGCTATTGCGGCCGAGCCGCGGCAATTGGTCCAAATCGATCCGCGCCGCGCCATCCACAGGCCCCGCCTCGACAATGCGTTTCTAGCGGCGCCATATAAGCTTCATCCGATCTGAGGGTCCCATGCGCACCGAAACGCTCACCACCGTCCGCTTGGACGCCTATGAACCCACACCCTACGGCGCGCCGCACACCACGCTGATGGTGTCGCTGCACCCCACCGCAACGGTTGTGCGCAACGTCACCGCCTACGAGCCGTCAAAGCCAGACGCGGGGCCCCTTATCCTTAGCGGCGATGGCCTTACTCTTGTGGGCGTTGAACTCAACGGAGCCCCCGTCCCCCCCGATGAGTATGACGCAACGGCCGATAGCTTCACCCTCAAGGCGCCGCCCCAAAAGCGCTTCGAGCTGACACTCACCACCAGCATCGCGCCGGACGAGAATACCGAACTGATGGGGCTTTACCGCTCTAACGGCATCTACTGCACCCAGTGCGAGGCGGAGGGCTTTCGGCGCATCACCTATGCCTATGACCGTCCCGACGTGCTCACCACCTACGACGTGTGGATCCAGTCCGACGGCCCGCAAACACCGCTCCTTCTGTCCAACGGCAACCTCGTCGCATCGGGGGAGAGCAACGGCCGGGCGTTTGCTCAGTGGCACGACCCTTTTCCGAAGCCTACCTATTTGTTCGCCCTCGTCGCCGGCAGCCTTGGCGTGGTGCGCGACACGTTCACCACAATGTCTGGCCGCACTGTGGAGCTTGCGATTTACGTGGAGCCCGGCAACGAGCCCCGGGCCACCTTCGCCATGAACGCCCTGAAGCGCTCTATGACGTGGGACGAAGAGCGGTTCGGTCGCGAATACGACCTTGATGTCTTCAACATCGTCGCGGTGTCGGACTTCAACATGGGGGCGATGGAGAACAAGGGTCTCAACGTTTTCAACGACCGGTACATCCTGGCCGACCCCGCCATCGCCACCGATACGGACTATTCGCGCATCGAAGCCATTATCGCGCATGAGTATTTTCACAACTGGACAGGCAACCGCATCACCTGCCGCGACTGGTTTCAGCTTTGTGTGAAGGAAGGGCTCACGGTCTACCGCGATCAAGAGTTTACCAGCGATGTGCGCTCCCGCGGGGTCAAGCGGGTGGAGGATGCAAGGCGCCTGCGCCTTGCCCAGTTCCGCGAAGATGCTTCGCCCCTGCGCCACCCCGTGCGCCCAAGCGCCTATGACGAGATCTCCAACCTTTACACCGCCACCGTTTATGAAAAGGGTGCCGAACTCATCCGCATGATTGCGACCCTTGTGGGCGAGGACGCCTTCCGCAAAGGCATGGACACCTATTTCGAGCGCTTTGATGGCGAGGCCATCACGGTCGAAAACTTCGTCAGCTGCTTT
>JBCDLN010000191.1:0-8298 GCA_038745295.1 Pseudomonadota bacterium
AAACGCGCAAGCGCGTTTCGGTGGGGTTGACTCATCAGGCCCACCGCGGGGTTCTGATGGTGTCGGCTCCGGAGGAACGTCGCTGTTTGGTGTCCCACCAAAGGAACATGTGAAGGGTTCTTTGGGAGCACTTCTGAGTTTTGGCGGAGCTGAGAGTGAACAACCTTTAAAGCTTCTACACTTAGAGCAGGTCCCAGCCGGATGGGATCATCCGGCGTCCAGTGCATCCGCGACCGACAAGTGGAGCCTGAGCGCTGAGCGCTTCCATGGAGGTGTGACTCGCTGTAGCGAGAGGCACGCGCGCTCTCCAGGGGCGAGCAGGTTATTGGTGTGCGCTCAGTTTGACAGATACTGAGCGGATCGTGGTCTTGCGTCTTAGCTTTCAACGCTCAGCGCTTTTTGCCTTTAGTTCTCGCTGAGTTGAGGGCGGTCCGATTGCTGCGCTGAGCGGGTTCCTCGGTGAGTTTTTTCGCGGTTCGGTCAGGCCGGGTGCGGGTTGATCAGCGGGTGTCGATCAGCACTTTGCCTTTTTTGGTTTTGGCCCTCGCGTTAGCGCCCTCTTCACGCGCGATGGCATCGAGCTCTTCGCGCACCAACCGCTCGTGATGGTCCTGTGCTGGGCGTTGCGCATGGAGCGGGATCTCGGGGGCCATGTCCCCATCGGTCTTCGGCCCACGCTTTGAGACCGCCATCATTTTGAACGGGTTCTTGAGCGCGTCCATGGCGGCGGTCGGCTCATAGCCGCAGTGGGCCATACAGTCGGCGCACTTTTCGTAGCGGCCGGTGCCATAAGCGTCCCAGTCGGTGGTTTCCATCAACTCTTTGAACGTTTCGGCGTAACCTTCGCCCAGGAGGTAGCACGGTCGCTGCCAGCCGAAGATGTTGCGGGCAGGCATCCCCCAGGGGGTGCAGGTGTACTCTTGGTTGCCCGCCAGAAAATCCAGGAAGAGTGGGGAGTTCACCATGTTCCACTTGGCCCCGGTGTTGCGGGCAAAGAGGTCGCGGAAATAAGATTTCGTCTTCTGGCGGCGCAGGAAATTTTCCTGGTCTGGCGCGCGCTCGTAGGCAAAGCCTGGTGACATGGCAACGCCGATCCCGCGGGCGGTGCAATCATCCAAGAAGTCGGCCAAATCCTCAACCGGGTGGTTTTGAAACACCGTACAGTTGACGATGACCTGAAAACCCTTCTCTTGCGCGGCCACAATGGCGCTCATCGCTTTTTCATAAACACCATCCCGGCACACGGCGCGGTCGTGGTGCTCTTTCAGCCCATCAAGGTGGACCGAGAATGTGAGGTAGCGCGAGGGCGTGAAGCGGTGGAGGTTGCGCTCTAGCAAGATCGCGTTCGTGCATAGCGATACAAATTTGCGCCGCGCCACAATCCCCGCGACGATCTGGTCAATTTCGCGGTGGATCAGCGGCTCGCCGCCGGGGATGGCCACCATCGGCGCACCGCATTCATCCACGGAGGCAAGGCAGTCTTCCACCGAGAGGCGCTTGCGCAAGATCTCGTCGGGATAATCGATCTTACCGCACCCAGCACAGGCCAAATTGCACTGGAAGAGCGGCTCCAGCATCAGCACCAAGGGGTAGTGCTTTTTGCGCAGAAGCGTCTGCTTCAGCACGTAGGCACCCATGACGGCTTGCTGAAAGAGGGGGACTGTCATCTGAGCTCCGGCGGAAAACGCGCAACAAGGTTTTATTTAGCCCGCTTTGGGCGAAAGGCCAAAGGCCATGGTGGGTAATTTAAATTGCACATCCTCAAGCCGGCCGGCGACTTCATCCACCACCAATTCGCTCCACCACTGGCGGAACTGCGCAAGGGTTTCCTCCACCAGGACTTCAGGGGCAGACGCGCCGGCGGTGAGACCGATGGCGCGCACCCCGTCAAACCACGATTTTTGAAGTGCTGACGCATCAGCAATGAGGTAGCTCGGCACGCCCTGCGCTTCGCCAATTTCGCGCAGCCTGTTGGAGTTGGACGAGTTGTAGGCGCCAACCACGACAAGGACATCGATCTGACCGGCAAGCTCAATCACAGCCGACTGCCTGTTGTGTGTCGCGTAGCAAATGTCGCGCGTGTCTTGACCTTTGATGAGAGGAAAGCGCGCCTTCAGTGCCGCGATGATATCGCTGGTGTCGATCACGCTCAGCGTCGTTTGGATCACATACCCCACTCGGTCCGGATCGGGGATCTGAAGCGTCTTAACATCATCCACCGTGGCAACCACGTGGACTGGTCCTGGGATCTGCCCCAGCGTGCCCTCCACCTCCGCGTGGCCCACATGCCCGATGAGGATGACGGTGTGGCCGCTTTGGGCAAAGCGACGCCCTTGGGTATGAACGCGAGAGACCAGCGGGCAGGTGGCGTCGATGGTGGCAAGGCCCCGGGTTTCAGCGTCCGCCTCCACCCGTTTGGAGACGCCGTGGGCTGAAAACACCGTCACAGCCCCCAACGGAATCTCATCCACCTCCTCAACAAAGACCGCGCCGCGTTTTTCAAGGTCGGCGACCACGCGTTGGTTATGGACGATTTCGTGACGGACGTAGACAGGCGCGCCAAACGCGTCGAGCGCGCGCTCAACGGTCTCAATCGCCCTATGGACGCCGGCGCAAAAGCCCCGCGGGTTGGCGAGCAACACCCTCATCCGCCTGCGACACCAGCCCTCAGTCAAACCTTCGTGACAGATTTTTCGAACTATTTTTGGAAGTGCGTCAACTGGTTTCAGGCAACACGGCACGCCAATCGGTGGGTTTTGGGCCTGATGTGGCCCGCATTGAGCCAAGACATGAGGCTTTGCGCTCTGTCCGAAGGATCAAATGTTCCCACGCTATCAGAGCGGGCCTCATCTTGATGGGCTGCCCGATGTCATTTCCATCAACGTTGTTCATTGCCAAACCGCCGTAGGGGGCCGTGCCTCACTGCTCCCGCCTATGGTCCATTGTCCCGCGGTGGCCCTGATGCATCAACCCACGCTTCGCTTTTCAGGGTTGACCCATCAGACCCACCGCGGGCTTCTGACGGTGTCGGCTCCGAAGGAACGTCGCTGTTTGGTGTCCCACCAAAGGAACATGTGAAGGGTTCTTTGGGAGCACTTCTGAGTTTTGGCGCAGCTGAGAGTGAACAACCTTCAAGGCGTCTACATCTAGAGCACGATCCGCTCAGTTTGAATCAAACAGAACGGATGAAGACGTGCTCGCCCCTGAAGAGCGAGACATACGCTAGCGATGCGCTGGGCGCCGACGTTTCAAGACGCCCAGGATGGTGGGCGTTGCGATGATGGTCGTGGCCATCACAATGAGAATTGAAAGGCCCAACAGCTCGCCCATGCTGGCCGTCCCACGGTGGCTTGACAGGGCAAGGCTTACAAAGGCGACCACCGTGGTGAGGCCGCTAAAAAAGACCGCTCTAGGAGTTGACGTTGCGTACACCGAACCGCTGTCCCGCTCCCGCTGACGCAGCGCAAGATGGATGGCGCTGTCCACCCCAAGCCCAATGATCAGGGGCAGCACAATCACATTGGCATAGTTGAACGGCAGCTCCAGAAGGACCATCGCCCCCACAACCAAGAGCCCTGCCACAATGAGGGGGAGGAGCACGCTCACCGTCTCGCGCCAGGATCGCAACACGATGAGGCACATGAGCGTGACGATGATGCCAGCAACCAAAGTGGCCTGGAGCATCGCCCCAGACACCACCTGGCCGGCACGGGATATCTCAAGCGGTGCCCCCGAAATGGTCGGCTGAACGGCCAGGAGCTGTGCCACAAACGCGTTTCGGTCGCTGGGATTTGACATGTCATGCCGTGGCACCACCTCGGCGCGGGCGATGCCGTCAGGTGACATGAACTGCGCGGCAAGCTGGGGGGGAAGATCAGACGCACTGACGGGGCCGATCTCTTCAAGCGCATCAAGCCGGATGAGGAGCTGCGGAACGTAGCCCACAAGCGCATCATCGAGCGCCGCGCTCGCTGGGCTCGCGTCGTTGGTCATCTCGCCAAGCCTTATAAGGGCTTGGCTGAGCGCTTCAGCACCAGCGCCGCTTTGGCTTTCCTCTAACGCATCCGCGAGCGTGGCAGCACCATTGGCGTCCGCAAGCGGCAGGCGTGATGGGCCAAAAACGTTGGCCTTCAATGAAGGGTACCGGCTTTCGATGAGGGCGAGCTTCGCCTCTTGGTCAGCCGGAACCAGGCTAGCCGGCGTGAGGACCTCAGCCGTGTCTGGCGTGGCACGCGCTGCATCGGCAAACGCGTTGATCTCATCCTCAGGCCCGATGAGGCTGATGCGGTAGGGGGCTGTGTCAGGGTCGGTAAGCAGCGCACGCAGCGTCACCATTGAGCCACTGTCAGGGTCGCGCAGTGTCATGGGGTCAGTATCAAACCGCACACTGGGGGCAAGCCACACCGCCCCCGCCGCGAGGACGATGAGCACCGCTGTGAGCCCCTGCCGCAGCCCCCGCGCGGCGCAGGCCGGCGCCTGCTTGGGTAGGGGGTGTTGCTCCCTCTTCGCCGCGGGCGATGAGCGTTTCCCAAGGGTCGCAAAGGCAGGCACAAAGGTGATTGCCACGAAGAAGGCAATCATCACCCCGACACTGCCGATAATCCCCACCTGGCCCATGCCCACGAAATCGGTGCCGACAAAGGCCAAGAACGCAGCCGCCGTTGTAAACGCGCTCAAGCAAAGCGCGCGGGAAATGTCCTTCCCCGCTTCAATAAAGGCCGGGCGCGGCGCGCTGCCGTTGCGTTCGAGCTCAGCGGCGCGGGTGGTCATATGGATGGCAAAGTCGAGGCCCAACCCCACCAACGGCACGACGAAGGCGATGGACACAAGGTTGAGCGGCCCTAGCGCGACGGAGGCAAACCCGAGCGCCAGCACCAGAGCCACAACAATAGCAAGGAGCGTCACCACCGTGCGCCGGATGGACCAGTAGCAGATGAACAACAAAATCACGACGCACACCATTGAGGCGCCGAGCGAAAGGCCGATCCCGTCTGCCACGGACTCAAGCTCTTCAAACATGAGCGTTGGCTCACCCGTGACGCCAACGCGGACGAGGCTCATGGTGGCCTTGCCGACAGTATCAGGCAGTGCGCCGATGGCGTCGCTGATGCTGTTTAAGGCAGGTTCGGCAGGCTGAAGCTGCGAATAATCGAGCGTGGGCATCACGGCCACCACACGCGTCACCGGCGTCACAGGCGCATCGGTCCCGTCATTGTCATCGCCGCGGGTTTGCCAGGAAAGGGCAGCAGGCGTGCCCACCTGAAGCTGGTTCAGGACGGCGGCGATGCGGCCATACATGCGGTCGAGCGCGCCAACCTGATCGGCGTCGCCTGCAGCAAACCGGTGGAGAGTGGCAAGGCTGCCAAACAGTCTATCGGCGGTCGTGTCATCTCTGAGTGCCGCCAGAAGGTCGGCGCTCCGATCAAGCGCGGCGAGGGTCTCCTCCACCGAGGTGGTGTCTTCGTAAAGGAGGCCGTGGGTGAGGAAGAACGGATCAGTGGACGCGGAAAACACAGAAGCGATGCCGGTTTTGCCGCGCAATGATGCATCAAGCGCAGCGGCTACAGCATCGGCGGCATCGGGCACGGTGCTTGTGATGGCAATGGCGATGGTGTCTTCCACGTGGGGGAAGGCGTCTTCGAGGGCGGCTGTGCGGGTTTGGAAGGGCAGCTCTTGGTTGAGCATCCCCCTGGAATCGGTGTTGATCTCCAGGAAGTTGACCGTCGCCAGAAGCGCCGCGACCACCACGGCCAAATAACCCAAGAGCACAAGACGCGGCGCGCTGACACTCGCCGCGACAATCCTTGCGACGATGTTGTGCTCGCGCCCATTGCCCATCACGCTCCCTTAGAGCGGCTCGCAGCGAGATGGAAGCGTCAGCGGCACAAGAGGGCGGTGTCTATCGCGCGCGAGCCTGTTGTGCCAACGAAATGGCACCAAGGCTCCGCGTCGTATCGGCCGCGCGTGACCCTCCTGCCTGAACACTCTTCAGATGGCGGCGGCTCAGGTTGGACCGGCATCGAACCGCTGAGCGAATTGGTTTTGTGGAGGGTTGCGGGTGGCCGCAGCCAGCGCCTTCTCCCGAGCGTGCGACAGGAGCGCGTCTTTGCGCGATGCGATGTCCCGCAGCTGCGCCACAATGGTGCGAGGGTCGTCCGTATCGATGGTGAAGGTCGGCACACCCTGCTGCCGCAGGTAAGAGTGCATCGCGCTGTGCTCTGGCACAACGGGGATTTTGCCCAGCGCCAATGCCTCAAAGAAGACACCTGAGCCCGACACAGCCGAACGGCTGTCATAGGGAAGAAGCACCACATCCACCGCATTCATGAGCGCTGCAAAGGCCGCCGTATCGAGCCCAGGCGCGTAAAGGGTGGCATTTGGCGCGCGGCGGAGGCTGTCTGCCCGATGGCGCTCCCCCATGGGCAGGAGATTGCGCAGCTTCTCAACGTCCACTTGGATGTGCCAGGCGATGTCGTCTTGCGCGGTCGCGTCCACCCAATAGGGCAGAAGCGTTGGCCCCCTGTCGGCCCGGGTGCTCCCCATGAAGCCGACCCGCAGCGGACCTGCCGGACGGGGAAGGGAAGCGGCACGCGCGCCCATCGCCTCGGAGAGGAGGGCAGACGCCAGGTAGGGGTAGACTTTGATGGGCGGGCCACCCGGGGAAAGAGCGCTCAAAAAGGTGCGCCCCGCCTCGGTTTCAACGTAAAGAATGATGTCAACGCCATCGATTTCAGACAGCATCGTGAGCATCTCGCGGTAGAGGGCGCGGGCGGTCTGGTGGTGGGGATGGTCCGGCGCGGCGCTGTCGGTTTCGATGATGCCGATCACCACCTTTTTGATGCTCTGCCCGCCGACCCTCAATGCGTTGGCCAGCCAGTGGGCCAACCCCAGCCCGTAGGAAAGGCGCACGCTATGGATCGCCATCACCTCCACATGGTTGGCAACGGGGGTCTTTTGGCACTCATGGTGGAACCAGCCGTTGACCCTGCGCGCGGCTTCAAGGTCTGAAAGCAGCGCATCAAACCGGTAGGGCTCGAACGCGAAATGCCGGCTGACCGTGAGCTCGCCAGCAGCATCCAAGGGCAGGCGACGCGACGCATAGATGGTTGTTTTATGGGCGCGTCCGGCGAAGAAGCGGCTGAAATAGGTGTTGAGGTGCAGGTGGTGGGTTTCCACCTGGTTGAAGCCCGGGTCGAGAATGATGGCTGTGGCGCCGCCTTCACCCCACACCTTGTGCAAGGCGCCCCCTGTGGCCTGCGGGGCGCTGGCGTACGCTCCCTCATAGTCCCCCAGGGCCACCTGTACGGCGCCAAGGATTGCGGGGGCGAGTGTGAGCGGCGGCCTTTGCGCGTTCCCCTCGCCGGCCTTTGGGATCTGCTCATAGGCGCGCTTAATGAGGTCAACGTCGCCGAACTGAACGGCGGTTCTGATGGTGTGGCCTGCGATGGCCGGATCGTCGTTGGACAACAGCGTGAGAAGTAGCTCTTTGGCGCTGGCTCGGTCGCCTCTCCTTGCCGCGGTTTGGCCGCGTGCCGCTATCATAAGTGGCGAGTCGAGAACCCATGGGGGAAGGGTTTTGAAATAACTCTCAGCCACCGCGGGAGGCGGTGTCTGGATGGCGGTGGCGACCAGCGCGATCACACCGGTGGAGCGGGCCGCTGGCGGCAGCCTCGCGACGAACCGGAGGGTGTCCGAAAGTGCGTGATGGCGCACCAGCAATGCGGTGTAGCGCTTGGCAAGGTCTGGGTTGTCTGGCTCAGCCTCCACCATAAGGGCAAGCCACTTTAATGCCTCGTCCGCGCGTTCCAGGCGCTCGGTGGCCGTTGCCGCCACGTCACGGAGCGTCGCATTATCAGGGTGGTGCGTTAGGCTTGCCAGAGCGGCCGCGTGTGCACCTGCCGCATCACCTTCTTCCATGAGCGCCACGCAGATGCTGCGCAGCGCATGCTCGCGCCCTTCAAGGTCCCAACGCGCATCGGCCATGATGCGGATCGCAAGATCAGCACGGCGCTGTTGGAAAAGGCCAAGGAGCGCCGCTTTGAAAAGGTTGAGCGGGTGGGCGACCCCGGTGCGGGCCTGTTCGGCGGCAGCGAGGCAGGCGTCCTCCTCGCCAAGTTGAGCGTTGCTGAGGATCGCACCTTTGTGGCCTTCAGCATCAGATGGTTCGATCTCCAAAAGGCGCGACCAGCTTTTTGCGGCCTCACGATGGTCTTTGAGAGCGTTGGCAGCGCGGGCACGCCAGCGGTGGCTCGGCGCAAGGTCGGGACGCTGGGCGCACAGGGCTCTCGCCTTTTCAAG
>JBCDLN010000192.1:0-8216 GCA_038745295.1 Pseudomonadota bacterium
AAAGGCGGACGTCTCGCAAGAAGAGGGCATACTGGCCACCTTTGAGGCCGCCGATGCCATGGGGACGCTGTCCGCCGTCATCACCAACGCGGGTGTGGGAGACACCGTGGGCACCATCGACACCTTCACTTATGCGCGTGTCGATCGGATCGTGACGCTTAACCTCACCGCGGTCATCATTTGCTGCCGCGAAGCTGTGAAGCGCATGGCCCAAAAATTTGGCGGTGCCGGCGGGTCGATCATCAACGTCTCGTCAGCGGCGGCAAAGCTTGGTGGACATGGTGCTTTCGTGGACTACGCGGCCACCAAGGGCGCCATCGACACACTCACCGTCGGCCTTGCGCTGGAATGGGTGGGTGAAGGGATCCGCGTCAATGCGGTGCGGCCAGGGGTCATCATCACCGACTTTCATGCTTCTGTGGGTGTTCCCAACCGCCCTGCCGAAGTGGGCCCTGGCCTGCCAATGGCGCGCGCGGGGACGGCAGAGGAGGTGGCTGAGGCCATTTCGTGGCTGATGTCGGATCAGTCGTCCTACACCACCGGCGCCATCCTTGAGGTGTCCGGCGGTCGCAGCATCGTCCCCTAGGGTTCGCGGCGCCGCCGGATTGTTGTCCGGGTTTGCAAGGCTGAGGGCAGGTCGCGGTTCCATGGGGGGACAACCTATTCTAGCGTGCCGCCGCAAACGGTTGTGATTCCATCGGTAAGCGCGTTGAGCGTGATGTGAGAGGAGAGTTCCATGCCGGCATATGATGTTGTGGTCATCGGCTCGGGGCCTGGAGGCTATGTGGCGGCGATCCGGGCCGCGCAACTGGGCCTCAAGACCGCGGTTGTCGAAAAGTGGCCCACATTCGGCGGCACCTGCCTCAATGTCGGCTGCATCCCGTCAAAAGCTCTCCTGCATGCTTCCGAGCTTTATGAAGAGGCCGGCCACGCCTTTGCCGATATGGGCATTAACGTTAGCCCAGAGCTCGATCTTCAAAAGATGCTCGCCTTCAAAGACGAGGGTGTGGACGGGAATGTTAAAGGCGTCGAGTATTTGTTCAAGAAGAACAAAATTGACACCTACCATGGTGCTGGATCGCTGGCAGGCAGCGGCAAGGTGCGCATTACCCCTGAAGAGGGCGATGCGACAGAGATTGATGGCAAGAACATCATCATCGCCACAGGATCAGACATTGTCCGCCTTCCTGGGATTGAGATTGATGAAGAGCGTATCGTTTCCTCCACCGGGGCGCTGACGCTCAGCAAAGTGCCCGGCAAGATGATCCTTGTGGGTGGCGGCGTCATCGGGCTGGAGCTTGGTTCGGTGTGGCGCCGGCTCGGCGCCGAGGTGACGGTTGTGGAGTTTTTGGACCGCATTTTGCCCACTGAGGATGGTGAAGTCTCAAGACAGTTTGAACGCATCTTGAAGAAGCAGGGCATGGCGGTGCGCACCCGCACGAAGGTGACGGGGGTCGATACCTCGGGCGATGTCTTGAAGGTGAGCGTTGAGCCTGCCGCAGGGGGCGAGGCTGAAGTCCTCGACGCTGATGTGGTGCTGGTGGCCATCGGGCGCAAACCCTACACCGAGGGACTGGGCCTTGCCGAAGCCGGCGTCCTTATGGATGACAAGGGCCGCATTAAAACCGACGCACACTTCAAAACAAACATCCCCGGTGTCTATGCCATTGGCGATGTGCGCGAAGGGCCCATGCTGGCGCACAAGGCCGAAGATGAAGGGGTGGCTGCCGCCGAAATCATTGCCGGCCAGGCGGGGCACGTGAACTACGAAACCATTCCCAACGTGGTCTACACCTACCCGGAGGTGGCCTCTGTGGGTGCAACCGAAGAAGCACTCAAAGCAGCGGGCACACAGTATCGGGTGGGGAAATTCCCCTTTACCGCCAATGGCCGCGCCAAGGTGAACCGGACCACCGATGGATTTGTGAAAATCCTTGCCGACACGCACAGCGACCGCGTTTTGGGGGTGCACATCATCGGCCCTGATGCGGGAACGATGATTGGGGAGGTGACGCTGGGCATGGAGTTTGGCGCTGCCGCTGAGGATATCGCGCGCACCTGCCACGCCCACCCGACCTTGAGCGAAACGGTGAAAGAGGCTGCACTCTCCGTGGCAGGCCGCGCCATCCATATGTGATGGCTTTCTGCGGGTCTGCGGGTCTGCTGGTCTGCGGTTCTGCGGCTTGCGTGGTTGCATGTGTAGATGCCACCGGCCGCCTGCTCTTTGGCCTGAAGCATCCCTTTTGGCTTCAATGCCTTTGTGCAGCGGGAGACGCGGCCGCTGTGCGGTGAGGACGACCCGATTTATTGTTCAGGGTGATGCGTTAAGGCCGCGATGGTGCGTGGCCGTCCTCACAAGCGAGACGCTTCTTTAGAAGGGGTTGATGAAATGACCCCTCACGCACACAAGTAACGCGGGTC
The DNA here is from genome assembly GCA_038745295.1 of Pseudomonadota bacterium. GTDB lineage: Bacteria > Pseudomonadota > Alphaproteobacteria > Rhizobiales > Amorphaceae > Acuticoccus. The sequence continues at coordinate 2,422 of JBCDLN010000192.1, forward strand.
CGTCTAATAACGGACGACGCGCTCCGCTGCTGACTAAGACCGTACGGCTGAAGCCTACTCAGCGGCGCTTTGCAGACCGTTGTCGTTGGAGCTGCCTGTGTTCACCCGGTCGCGCAGCTCTTTGCCGGTCCGGAAGAACGGCACCGCCTTTTCATCCACGTCCACCGCTTCACCTGTGCGCGGGTTGCGCCCGGTGCGCGCGCGTCGGTGCCGCACGGAAAATGCGCCAAACCCACGAATTTCCACACGATTGCCGTCACGCATCGCATCACTAATTTCTTGGAGGACGCAATTTACGACAGCCTCCACTTCCCGCTGCAATAGGTGGGGGTTGCGCACAAAGACACGGGTAATCATTTCCGACTTTATCATTGTGGAAGTACCTTACCGCTGAGGCGTGGGTGAAGCCTGCCAAATGGACCACAGGCCGTCAACCGAACCAAGCGGAAGATGCGGATCAACCGGCAGACCCATGGCCGCCAGGACACGATTCACCACCCTGTCAGCGAGGCTGAGAGAGAGTGAATTGTCCCCTTGCCGCGAGGGGCGGTAGTTGCGCACCGAAAGGCCTTTTGGAACGTTGCGCTCTTCCACCAACCAGGCCACCGCCGTCGCCTCATCGCCAATGGCATCGATCAGACCGTCATCGGCAGCCTGTTTGCCGGTGAAAATTCGCCCATCGGCAAGGCGCTGGGCTTTGGCGCGTTCCATGTCCCGCCGGTCGATCACGAGGCCTAGGAAAAACTCAAACGTGTCATCGACAACCGATTGCAGCGCGGCAAGAGCACGGGGGTCCACCGCTTCGAACGGGCTTGGCTCAGCTTTGAGGGGGCCTGAATCAACTTTACCAATGTCGACGCCCAGCTTGTCGAGAAGTCCCTTAAAGGAGCCGTATTGGATCAGGACACCGATGGAGCCTGTGAGACTGGTGCGGTGGGCCACGATGTGATCGCTTGCAAGGGCGATCATATAGCCGGCCGACGCGGCGACCGCGTTGATATGGGCGACGATCGGCTTTTGCTGATCAAGCTTGCGCAGCGCTTCGTAGAGGCGCTCTCCACCCACGGCTGTGCCGCCTGGCGAGTTGATTGACACGACGACGCCAGCAACATCGTCCCGCTTTCTGATGCGTTCGATCAGCTGGAGAAGCGGCCGCTCAGCCACGATCGGTCCTTGGATGGTGATGCGCGCCACGTGCGGCCCGCGCAAGCCCACCTGAGAGAGGACGCCGGCAATGATCCCGCCGATCACGGCGATGATGGCAAGGGCCCGCCAAAGGGTCACGCGCCGTGAAAGGCGGCGCCGGTCAATTACGCTATCCACATCAAGCGCCATCGCTCTCTCCTATCCCTTCAGCTCTAAATAGCCCGGCCTCATGCGCGCCGTGGGCTCGGCCGTCCCACCTGCACCTTACTCCGGCGGTGTCCCGTTTTGGGCAAGAACATCGCCCACCAGGTAGAGCGAACCGCAAATCAAAATGCGCGGTGCTGGTTCAAAACGCCAGTTTTCACTCAGGAGCCGAAGTGCTGTCTTAATGGAGGAGACCGGCTCTGCTCCAAGGTCAGCCCGCGCCACCTCGTCCGCCAAGGCTTGCGCCTCCATGCTGGCGGCTGAGCCCGGCACGCGCACTGTAAAGACATGACGAGCGAGCCCGCTGAAGGCGCGGAAAAACGCCACCGGATCTTTGGTGTTCAGCATTCCAGCAATGATGAAAAGCGGGCGTGATACCCGGTCTTCCAGATCGGCCATGGCGGTGGCGATGGCTTCGCCCGCATCGGCGTTGTGACCGCCATCAAGCCAGATTTCCGCTTCGTTGGGGGCGAACTCCAGCATCCGGCCGCGGGTGAGCCGCTGGAGGCGGCCGGGCCATTCGGTGGATACCAATCCGCGTTCCACAGCTGAGGGGTCGCTAAAGAGCCCTGTCACCCGCGCGGTCGCAATGGCAACGCCTGCATTGATGAACTGGTGACGGCCAAAGAGCCTCGGGTCCGGCAGGTCCAGCAAGCCATCACCGTCCTGGAAGACCAGCCGGCCAAGCTCGGGCATCACCGTCCAATCCGCACCACCCAGCGATAATGGCGCATTCGCCCGTGCTGCCGCGCGCTCGATGATGGCAGAGGCTTCGCTCTTTTGGGGCGCTGAGATGACCGGCACCTCACGCCGGATGATCCCGGCTTTTTCGGAGGCGATTTGGGCAAGGCTTGGGCCCAAAAAGTCCATGTGATCGTAGCCGATGCTGGTGATCACCGAGGCGACCGGGCGCGGCACCACGTTGGTGGCATCAAGCCGTCCGCCAAGGCCTGTTTCCAAGATCAAAAGATCGGCCGGCACTTCGCTGAAAAGGACAAACGCTGCGGCGGTGGTGATTTCGAAAAAGGTGATGGGGGCGCCGGCATTCACCTCCTCCACGCGCAACAGCACGTCGCCCAGCTGTTCATCGCTCACAAGGACGCCGCCGTCGGGCCCTGCGAGGCGGATACGCTCATTGAAGCGCACCAGATGGGGTGAGGTGTAGACGTGGGTCTTGAGGCCGGACGCCTCGGCCATGGCGCGCAACATCGCGCTCACGCTGCCCTTGCCGTTGGTGCCGGCCACATGGATGGTGGGCGGTACCCGCGCTTCGGGCTGGTCGAGCGCTTCCAGCAGCCGCTCGAGCCGGCCGAGCGACAAGTCCATCCGCTTGGGATGGAGCGCTGCAATACGCTCTAAGATTGGGCTGGTTGCGTCCATACTAGCTCGCCGCGGGTGCCGATTCGGCAGGCGGCACAGGGTTCAGGTCATCATTTTCCGCTTGCGTGGAGCTATTGTTGCCGGCAGCGGCGGGGCTGGAGCCACCTGCGGCGCCATCACTCGCTGTAGCCACGGGCGCTTGATGGGTGAGGACCCGCAACAACTGGGCGAGCGTCGCCCGCATCTGGTGGCGATGGACCACCATGTCTACCATGCCGTGGTCGAACAAATATTCTGACCGTTGGAAGCCCTCTGGAAGCTTCTCGCGAATGGTTTGCTCAATGACGCGCGGTCCAGCAAAGCCAATCAACGCGCCTGGTTCAGCAAGGTGGATGTCACCCAGCATCGCATAGGATGCGGTGACGCCCCCCGTTGTGGGGTTGGTAAGGACAACGATGTAAGGAAGCCCAGCCTCCCGCAGCGCGATGATGGCAGCGGTGGTCCGAGGCAGCTGCATCAGCGATAAGATGCCCTCCTGCATGCGCGCCCCGCCCGACGCTGCAAAAAGGACAAACGGCTTGCCGTCTTGGCGTGCTGTATCGGCCCCGGTGATGATGGCCTCTCCAGCCGCCATTCCCAGCGAGCCCCCCATAAAGCCAAAATCCTGCACCGCCACCACCACAGGCAGCGTTTCGATGGTGCCGGTGGCAAGGGTCACCGCATCGTCGCGCCCGGTTTTGGCTCTGGCATCCTTCAACCGGTCGACGTAGCGCCGCTCATCTTTGAACCGCAACGGGTCCTGCGCCACCTGGGGGGTGGCAAGGGTTTCGTAAGCGCCTTCATCAAAAAGGGTTTCCAGCCGGTTTGGCACCGGCATGCGCATATGAAAGCCCGAACCCGGCACCACCCAACCGTTGTGTTGAAGGTCCCGGTGGAACACCATCTCACCGGTTTCGGGGCACTTGATCCAAAGGTTTTTGGGCGTGTCCCGCTTGCTCCAGATGGACGAGATCTTCGGCCTGACGACGGAGCTGATCCAGTTCACGCAGCGTTCTCCCGTTGCGCCTGGCGCACACCATCGGCCAAGTGGCGCACAAAGGCATGGGTGCGGGCCACAACATCGTCCCCGCCGCTGGCGATGATATCGACGATCGCCGAGCCCACAACAACACCATCGGCGACGGCTGCGATGGCGCCCGCCTGCTCAGCGGTTTTAACACCAAAGCCCACAGCCACAGGCAGCGGAGTTGCCGCTTTGAGCCGGGCTACGGCGCGCGCCACATCATCGTTGGCGGCAGAGCCTGTGCCGGTGATCCCTGCGATTGCAACGTAATAAAGAAAGCCTGAGGTGTTGGCCAATACGGCCGGTAGGCGCTTGTCGTCAGTGGTGGGGGTGGCAAGGCGAATGAAGTCAAGCCCCGCGGCTCGGGCCGGCAGGCAAAGCTCATCGTCTTCTTCAGGGGGTAGGTCCACCACAATGAGCCCGTCGACACCGGCCTCAACCGCTTCGCTCAAGAACGTATCGACGCCGCGGTGATAAAGGGGGTTGTAATACCCCATCAAAACAATGGGTGTTGCCTGATCTTTGAGGCGAAACCGGCGCACAAGCTCCAGAGTTTTTGTCACCGTCATGCCCGATCCCAGCGCGCGGCGCGATGCGGCTTGGATTGCAGGGCCATCGGCCATGGGGTCGGTGAAGGGCATGCCCAGTTCGATCACGTCAGCGCCCGCCGCAGGAAGAACGGCAAGGATCGCCTCGGCCGTTTCAAGATCAGGGTCGCCGGCGGTCACAAAGGTGACGAGCGCGGCGCGCCCATCCCGTTTCAGCGCATCAAAGCGGGGTTTGAGGCGGCTCATCAGTGGGCTGCCGCATCGCGCGCATCAAGCGCTGCCGCCACGGTGTGAACGTCCTTATCGCCGCGGCCGCAAAGGTTCATGAGGATCACCTCATCCCGGCTCATCTGCGGGGCGACTTTGGCGATGTGGGCGAGGGCGTGGGCAGGCTCGAGGGCCGGCAATATCCCCTCTGTGCGCGCCAGAAGCTGGAAGGCGGCAAGGGCACCCTCATCATCCACCGGAAGATACTTCACCCGGCCGATTTCCTTCAGCCAAGCGTGCTCGGGGCCGATGCCTGGATAGTCGAGCCCTGCCGAGATGGAATGGCCTTCCAGGATCTGCCCATCGCCATCTTGGAGCAAATAGGTCCGGTTGCCGTGGAGGACCCCCGGCGCGCCTGCGGTCAGCGAAGCACAGTGCTGGTCGCCTGATAGCCCCTCGCCGCCAGCTTCGATGCCCACGATCTCCACATCATCGTCCAAGAACGGGTGGAAGAGGCCGATGGCGTTGGACCCGCCCCCCACAGCCGCCACAATGAGGTTGGGGAGCTGCCCGGCGGCGCTGAGCATTTGTTCGCGCGCCTCCGTGCCGATGACGGATTGGAAGTCCCGCACCATACGCGGGTAGGGGTGAGGGCCAGCAGCTGTCCCGATGAGGTAATAGGTGCTGTCGACGTTGGTGACCCAGTCGCGCAGCGCCTCGTTCATCGAGTCTTTGAGCGTTCCTGCGCCTGAATGAACCGGCACAATCTCCGCCCCCAGGAGCTTCATGCGAAAGACGTTGGGCGCCTGCCGCTCCACATCCTTCGCCCCCATGTAAATGACGCAGGGCAGGCCAAAGCGCGCACACACCGTCGCGGTGGCAACGCCGTGCTGGCCTGCTCCGGTCTCGGCGATGATCCGTGTCTTACCCATGCGCTTGGCCAGTAGGATCTGGCCGATGCAGTTGTTGATCTTGTGGCTGCCGGTGTGGTTTAGCTCATCGCGCTTGAAATAGATTTGAGCGCCGCCAAGCTCCTCAGTCAGCCGCTCGGCAAAGTAGAGCGGCGACGGGCGGCCCACATAGTCCTTGCCAAGTCCGCTGAGGGTTTGGGCAAAGGAGGGATCTGCTCGCGCGGCGTCGTAAGCTTTTTCAAGCTCAAGGATCAGCGGCATGAGCGTTTCGGCCACAAACCGGCCGCCGAAAATGCCAAAGCGGCCCCGTTCGTCCGGCCCGTTTCGGTAGGTGTTCAAACGCTCGCTCATGGGTTGCCCTTGTTACTCCGCCGTTTGAGTGAGGGTTGGCGATGT
>JBCDLN010000193.1:0-8130 GCA_038745295.1 Pseudomonadota bacterium
CCAAACAGCGACGTTCCTCCGGAGCCGACACCGTCAGGATCCCGCGGTGGGCCTGATGGGTCAACCCCGAAGAGGCGAAGCCGTGGGTTGATGCATCAGGGCCACCGCGGGACAATTGACCCTAGGCGGGAGCAGTGAGGCACGGCCCCCTACGACGGTTCCGCCATGAATAACGTTGATGGAAACGACATCTAGCGGCGCAGCAAAAACACAGCCTGCTCGCCGAAGAGGTTCCAAAACCACCATGGCGCGTTGAACGGAATGCGCTTGCCGGACGTGTTGAGCGCAATGGCCCGCTCCACGTCGGCCCCTGTCAGTGCGCAAAGGCTCACAAAGTCTCTGATGGTGCAAAAGTGGATGTTGGGTGTTGCCCACCAAGGATCAGGCAAAAGCCCCGTCATGGGCATTTCACCGCGGGCGAGAAGCGCGAGCCGGATGCGCCAATAGCCAAAGTTCGGGAACGAAACAATGCAGTGCTCACCGATCCTAAGGAGATTTTCGAGCACCCGTTTCGGGTCCCGGGTCGCTTGAAGCGTGCGGCTCAGGATGACGTAATCGAAGGCTTTGTCGGGGTAGTCGTCAAGGTCGGTATCAGCATCGCCTTGGATCACTGAAAGGCCGAGCGCCACCGCATCGTTCACACCAGCCTGGCTGAGTTCGATGCCTGATGCGCGCACACCGTGATGCTCTTCTAAGAGTGCGATGAGCCGGCCATCACCGCACCCCACATCCAAAATCCGGCTGCCGGGCGAAATCAGCTCTCCGATCACCTCATGGTCGACGCGGCGAGCGTGGTCGAGTGCGGATGCGCTCCGTTCTGAGGCTGAGGCGGCGGCATCCACTACGCAACGTCCTTGGCTTGGCCGGGAGGGGGAATCCCCCGTGCCCGCGCAGCGCCGGTCAGGAAGCCGCGGACAGCGCGGTGGAACTCAGGCTCCTCCAAAAGAAACGCATCGTGCCCCTTGTCGCTCTCAATCTCCACAAACGAGACTTGGGCGCCGGCGGCGTTGAGCGCGTGGACGATCTTGCGGCTTTCCGACGTTGGAAACAGCCAATCGGAGGTGAATGAGACCACACACCAGCGCGTGTCGCTGCCGCGGAACGCGTTGGCGACCAGGCCTTCGTGGTCGCTGGCAAGATCGAAATAGTCCATGGCGCGGGTTAGGTAGAGATAGGAGTTGGCGTCAAACCGGTCGACAAACGCCGACCCTTGGTAGCGCAGATAGCTCTCCACCTGAAAATCGGCGTCAAACCCATAGGTGACCATCTCGCGATCTTGGAGCTGGCGGCCGAATTTGCGGTGGAGGGCAGCCTCCGACACATAGGTGATATGGGCGGCCATCCGCGCAACGGAGAGACCTTTTTTGGGCTTCACGCCGGCCTCATAGTAACGCCCGCCCTGCCACTCGGGGTCGGCCATCACGGCTTGGCGACCCACCTCATGAAAGCCGATATTTTGCGGAGAATGGCGCGTACCTGCGGCAATGGGGAGCGCAGCGAAGACGTCCTGCCCAAAGGATGCGCCCCATTGGAGCACCTGCATCCCGCCCATCGAGCCGCCAACAACAGCGAAGAGGTCGTCAATGCCGAGGTGTTTGATGAGCCGGTGCTGAGCGCGCACCATGTCGGCAATGGTTACCACAGGCATGGAAAGGCCGTAGGGGCGCCCGGTCTCGGGGTTGGTCGAGGCAGGACCGGTCGTGCCGGAACACCCGCCCAAAACATTGCAGCAAATGACGAAGTAGACGTTGGTATCGACGGGAAGGCCAGGACCCACCAGCGCCTCCCACCAGCCGCCCCGGCCAGTGACCGGATGGGTGTTGGCGGCATGTTGATCGCCCGTCAACGCATGGCACAGGAGCACAGCGTTGGTGCGGTTGGCGTTGAGGGTGCCGTAGGTCTGGTACGCAATCTGCCAGGATTTCAGCGTTTCGCCTGAATCAAGCTCAAGGGGGGCATTAGAAAACTGCGCAAGGGCGCTCGTGGGCACATCCACCTCACGGTGGCGCCTTGACTCACGCTCTTGGGCGACAGCGTCCGTCACCTCTTTCGTGTCAGTTGCGGTTTCCGTCATCGGTCACTCCGTTCGACCTGAGCGGTGCTGCGCTATCCATACGACCATGGCCGCCTCGATGGCAAAGTCCTGGCGCCATGCATTGGTGTTTCAGCCGGCGAGTGGGTGAGGAGGCTCAAAAGTGGTTGAGATGAACGGGCCACGCTAACTTCCCATTCTGACAGGGCGGTTATGGAGCCTCTCCCTAGGCAACGGACGCAGCTTTATCCCTTTGCCCTTTGTCGCGGGCTATCGCACTGCGCTGTTCCCTCAAGGGCTGCCGGTCTCGTCCTCCTCGCACGCCATTCACCTTGCCAGTCACACCCTTAAACGGACGATGCGCTCATTTTGCGGCAGCCTTTTCGCAACATCACACGGATTGGTGTTGCGGGTGATGTGAAGCACGACCACCACCGCCGCGGCCGTCGCCTGCGTCGCACAGGTCAATGTTTTCTTTGCCAGCGCGCCGGCAAGGGGCTATCGAACCCATTCCCAAAAGACCAGTGAGCGCCCATGGCGACACCGCCCTCCAATCCTGACGATCTCAGCCGCCTTAATGCCCTGCGTGCTCGCCTCGATGCCGTTGATACCGGCATCCATCGGCTGCTGCGTGAGCGTTTTGAAATTGTGGAAGAGATCGGCAAAGCCAAGGGGCCTCAGGAAAGTGTGATCCGGCCGGGGCGCGAAGCAGCAGTCATCGAAAACCGGCTGGCGCTCCATTCGGGCGCAATGCCGCGGGAAATGCTGGCGCACATCTGGCGCACGGTGATGAGCGCGGCCTGCACGGTGCAGCGGCCCTTTAGGGTCTACACCGTGGGCGCACTTGATGTGGCGCTGTTTTTGTATGGACCGGTTGAGGTCATTGTTGCGCCCGATGTTGCCGCAGCGCTCTCCGCCCTTGGTGGTGACGACATTGCCGTCCTTGCTGGCGAGACCGCGTGGTGGCAAATCCCGGACGGGGCGGATGTGAGTGTCATCAACCGCTGCCCGTTGACCCGCGGCGGGTCGGTGATTGTCTACGCCGGCCACCGCGTTCCCAAAGGCACCGGGCCAGAAGCTGCCATTGTGCGCAACGGGGCAGCCCAGTTTGTTGCCTCCAGTAGTCTCCTTGCCGAGGATCACGTTTTGGGCCGGTATCACCCGTTCCCGCTTGAAATTCCCGGTGCTGAAGCGAGTGCAGTATGAAACCTCAGCCGCGTTCCTCCATCCTCGATATTGCCGCCTATGTGCCCGGCCGCTCCACCAGCAGCCATCAAGGCCCACAGCATAAGCTTTCCTCCAACGAAAACCCGCTTGGTGCGTCAAAGGCGGCCCAAGAGGCGTTCATAGGCGCGGCCACCAACCTTGAGCGTTATCCCGACGGGGGCGCCACTGATCTGCGCAATGCCATTGCCTCCGCCTATGGCCTCAACCCTGAGCGGATCATCTGCGGCAATGGCTCGGACGAGCTTTTGATGCTCATCGCCACCACCTTTCTGGGGGCGGGCGATGAGGCGATTTTCACCGAGCACGCGTTCCTCGTTTATAAAATCGTGACCCTTGCAGCCGGGGCAAAACCGGTGGTGGTGAAAGAAAGAGACCTTTCTGCGGACGTCGATGCCATGCTCGCGGCGGTCACACCGCGCACCAAGGTGGTGTTCCTCGCCAACCCCAATAACCCCACCGGAAGCTACACATCATCAGACGAGGTGAAGCGCCTGCGCGCCGGCCTTCCCGATGGTGTTTTGTTGGTCATCGACGCGGCCTACGCTGAGTATGTGCGCAGAAACGACTATGACAGCGGCATCGAACTTGTCGCCACGCGCGACGATACGATCATGACGCGCACCTTTTCCAAGATCCACGGCTTGGCGGCGCTGCGCCTTGGTTGGGCCTACGCGCCTGCGAGCGTGATCGACGCGCTGCACCGGGTGCGTGCGCCCTTTAATGTGAACGCGCCCGCCATTGCAGCAGGCGTCGCAGCCATGGGGGACAAGGCGCACATTGAAAAGTCAGTCGCCCACAACGAGCACTGGCTTCCTGTGGTATCCGAGGCGGTGAGCGCGCTGGGATTTGGTGTGCCCAAGAGCGTCGGCAACTTCATCTTGGTCGACTTTTCATCCGTTCCTGGCGCAGACGCTGGCAAGGCCGACGCCTTCTTAAATGCACGCGGCATTATCGGCCGCAGCGTGGCAGCCTATGGCCTGCCGCAGATGCTGCGGGTCACAATTGGCGATGAGGCGGCCAACACCGCCTTCATTGCCGCGCTGACAGAGTATCGAGACAGTTTGGCTGATGGTTGAGGCGGGTTTTCATTTCGGCACGATTGCCATTGTTGGCATTGGGCTCATCGGGTCCTCAGTGGCGTCGGCTCTGCGCGCTGGGGGGTTTGAGGGCACCATCAAGATTGCCGATCAGGATGCGGCGTCGCTGGCAACGGCGGAGGAGCTAGGCCTTGGTGATAACTACTTCGCCGATGCCAGCAGCGCCTGCGCAGGGGCCGATGTTGTTGTGTTGTGCGTTCCTGTGGGGGCGATGGCCGCGATTGGTGAGACCATCGGCCCTTCGCTCAAGGATGGCGCGATCGTCACCGATGTGGGCTCTGTCAAGGGCTCGGTGATTGAGGCGCTCACGTCGAGCTTGCCGGCGTCAGTGCGTATTGTGGCCGGCCATCCCATTGCGGGGTCCGAACAATCTGGGCCGCGCGCAGGCTATGCCACGCTCTTTCGCCACCGTTGGTGCATCATCACCCCAACGCCCACCGTGGACCAAGATGCAGTCGACACGGTGGCAGCCATGTGGCGCGGCTTTGGCTCAGATGTTGAGGTGATGGACCCTGCCCGGCACGATCTGGTGCTGGCCATCACATCGCACCTGCCGCACCTGATTGCGTATAATATCGTGCGCACCGCCTCAGACATGGAGGAGGTCACCGAAGCGGAGGTGATCAAATTCTCAGCCGGCGGCTTCCGCGATTTCACCCGCATCGCCGCGTCCGACCCCACCATGTGGCGCGATGTATTCCTCAACAACCGAGAGGCTGTGCTTGAAACGCTCGGCCGCTTTTCTGAGGATCTTGCGGCCCTTCAAAGGGCTATCCGTTGGCGCGACGGTGACAGCCTTTATGAGCTGTTTGAGCGCACGCGCACCATCAGAATGGGCATCATCGATGCGGGGCAAGACACCGCTGTCCCCAACTTCGGCAGGCCTATCGAGAACGGCTCCTAGGGCTGTTTTCAAACCGGGCGAGCATTGCCCGCGCGCCGCATGCGGCGCGGAATTCTCTAGCTGTCGTTTCCATCAACGTTGTTCATGGCGTAACCGCCGTAAGGGGCCGTGCCTCACTGCTCCCGCCTGTGGTCAATTGTCCCGCGGTGGGCCTGATGCATCAACCCACGGCTTCGCTCAGCAGGCACAATTGCCTGCCTCAGACGTTGCCGAAACGCGCAAGCGCGTTTCGGTGGGGTTGACCCATCAGGCCCACCGCGGGGTTCTGACCGTGTCGGCTCCGAAGGAACGTCGCTGTTTGGTGTCCCACCAAAGGAACATGTGAAGGCTCTTTGGTGGCACTTCTGAGTTTCGGTGGAGCTTGGAGTGAACAATCTTCAAAGCTTCTACACCTAGCGGACCCGCGCAACCGCGGCCAAGCCGGCCCTGCCCGCCCATCACCCAAAACGCGGCAGACCCACCGGGGGGATCTTAAAAAGCGGGATCAAGCCTGCCGACACCTGACCATCTTTAACGGTCAGCGCGATGGTTTTTGCTGTGCGGCCCCCCACCGTCTTCTCCGGTGCGAACGCCAGAAGGTTGCCAAGCAACGTCTGCACGGTCTCAGCGGTCGAAGGGGCCAAGTCGCTCAAGTAGGGGAGCTCATCGCCGTAGCCTGCGAGGGCAACCTCCAGCGCGCCGTTCATGGTGCCGTTGGCGCTCAGCGTCATCTCGCCGGTGAGGGAGACCAGCATGGGACCGCTTTCCACGGTGGCACTGTCGAGTGTGACCGTCAGCCCTTTCCGCGCCAGAGCACGCAATGCCGCATTCGGGTCGGCTGATAAGAGGGCTGCCCCGTCGTGGAGGGTGCCCCGCACATTGAGCGAAGCGGGCAGAGCGCCTGGCAATGGCCGCACATCGCTGAGCCGCACGGCGATGTCCATGGACGTCTGATCGCTGGGGTTGCGCCTTGCGTTGACGTCAAGCTCGGTAAAGTCGATGGGCTGGTCAGGCGCAAACTCAATCGCCCCGTTTTGAATCTCAGCATCGAACCTGTCGAGCGCGCGGTCGCTAAGGTCTAGCCGGGCGCTGGCGTGGGCAAGGCCCCAACGGGCAACCACATCATCATGGCCCAGCTGGGACAGGACCACCGGGCTGCGCGCCTCCACAATCAAGCGGCTCGGATTATAGATGAGCGCCGCAGCCGTAAGCCCATCGATGGTGAGCGTTGCCATCTGCCCGCCGACGCGGGAGCCATGGTCGCAGCGCACTTCGATCCTGAACGGGAAGCCGGTGACACTGCGGTTGATGCACTCAGCAATGGCGCCTTGGTCGCGCACGCTATGTTGGGCCTTCTCAGCGTGGCGGTCGACGACAGCGGCTGCTGTGAACCAGAGAACGGACCAGGCCACGATCACGAGCAACACCACGACCATGAGCACCTTGTAGCGCAGCGTCCGCGATGGCTTAGCCATGTCCTCTCCCTCAGAGCCCGCCACGCTTCCATAGAAGTGCGCCGCGCTCAAGCGTCGTCCCATGTGGGCGGGTTGAGGAACAGCGTTATCATCAGGTCCGAGTGTCACCTGTCTTTGCCACCATCGCGCCGCAACCCCAACGTGCCTGGCTTGACATGGCGGGCGGCGCATCACAAGGCATCGGTTCCGCGACCGATCGCGCGCAGCGCCCCTGGAGGCGGCCTCAAAAATGGCCCGTCCGGTGCATGTTTCGAGCGCTCGGGCAGCTCTGCCTCACCCGCTCTCATCGGCAGTTCGGGGCAGCACGCGGGGCCTATCGGGTTGGCGCAAGGCGGACACATGCCACTTTATGTTTTCGGCTACGGCTCCTTAATGTGGCGGCCAGATTTCCCTTACCGCGACCGCCAAACTGCGACGATACGCGGCCATCACCGCAGACTATGTGTCTATTCATGGGTGCACCGCGGCAGCAAAGCGCGGCCTGGCTTAGTGCTGGGCCTTGATGAAGGGGGAGCCTGCCGCGGCGCCCTGTTCGAGGTGGACGATGAGCACCGCGAGGCCGTGATTGCGAACCTGCGCGCCCGCGAACAGGTGACGATGGTCTATCTTGAACGCACGCTCGCCGTCACCACCGACACCGGCACCACCATTGACGCGCTCACCTACGTGGTGGATCGCGCCCATCCCCAATACGCAGGACCGCTCAGCGTTGAAGAAACTGTTGGTGTGGTGCGAGGCGCAATCGGCCGCTCAGGGCGCAACGAAGACTATGTGCTGTCGACGGCAGATCATCTGAGTGATGTGGGCATCGAGGATGGTCAGCTCACTCAGGTCGCCCAAGCTTTGCGCGCACGCTGATGGCGATCAAGCCGCACCGTGCTCATAGGCATGGCGACTTGCGGCCGTACGGCGCAAGGATTGCCGGCTCGCTGAGTGCGGGAGCGGCCGGGCTCAAATGCCGCTGGGGCAGGGTGTGAGCGCTGCCCTTCAAACCCCGGTCCGCAAAGGTGTTGTGCGCGCAGTCTCCATTGGTGCCGGACCGATCCTCTTCGGCATCCTCACCGCCGTGCCGCCGCCGCAGGGCTTACCGGGCACAAGCTGGTGGCTGATCGCGCTCTTGGCGTGGATGGTGGTGTGGTGGCTGAGCGAGGCTTTGCCCCTTGCGGTCACGGCATTGCTCCCGGTGGTGGTGATGCCGCTTTCAGGCATTGCGCCGCTGCGGGAGGTGACCGGGTCTTATGGCCACCCGCTGATCTTTCTCTTCTTGGGCGGCTTTATGCTGGCGCGCGCCATCGAAGCAGCAGGCCTTCACCGCCGGATTGCGCTGGGGATTGTCTCGCGGATTGGCGCAGGCCCCCGCAATCTGACCCTGGGCTTCGTCATCGCCACGGCGTTTTTGTCCATGTGGATCACCAA
>JBCDLN010000194.1:0-8105 GCA_038745295.1 Pseudomonadota bacterium
CACCGTGTAGCCGCGCGCGCCAAGGGCAGAAGCCGGCGCCTCCCCATAGCGCTTTTCCACCTCGACCACATGACCGTCGGTCCAAAGCCGTGGTGCTTCCACCGCCTCTTGCAGCGACATTTTGTGATCAATGAGGTTCACGATGGCTTGAAACGCGCACGGGAATATTCTGATGCCGCCCGGCAGGCCAAGGGCTGCCAACGGCTTGCCCCCGCGCCGCACGATGAGGGGCGCCATGGAGGTGGGCACCCTTTTGCGCGGTGCGACGGACAGGGCTCTGCCGGGGGTCGGATCGAAATTCATCATATAGTTGTTGGGGATGAAGCCCGCGCCAGGCACCATGATTTTGGCCCCAAAGATGCCGTTGATGGTGTGGGTGGCGCTGACGATGAGGCCGTCCTCATCGGCGACGGTCACGTGGGTGGTATCGTGGGATTCGGTGGGCTGGGGTGCTGCCCGGTTGAAGAGGCTCTCACCGGCCTTGATCCGCTCGGCCCACGAGGCGCCATAGTCTTTGGAGGTGAGGCGCTCCATCGGCACATCCACAAAGTCAGGATCGCCGCTGTGGGCGGCCCTGTCGGCCATCCCCACGGCGAGAACGTTGGCAAGGGTCTCAACGCAGTCGGCGGTGCCAAAGCCCATGGCGGCCACATCGAAGGCTTCCAGGATGTTGAGCATTTGGCTCACATGAACGCCGGAGGAGGCGGGCGGCGGCGGGCCCACAATCTCCACATCCCGGTAGGAGCCCACAATGGGCGCCCGCCAGATGGCTTGATAGTCTTTCAAGTCGTCGCGGCTCAGCCAGCCGGGATCGCCCTCTCCGTGGGCAACGCGCTCCACCAAAGCATCGCCCAACGGCCCGCCATGAAGCGCCCCCGCCCCTGCCTTGGCAATGAAGCGCAAGCATTCGCCATAGGCGCCCTGGACCAGCTTATGGCCTGTTGCTGGTGGCGCGCCGCCTGGCAAGAACACCTTTGCCATGGCGGGATCTTTGATGATGTCGGCCGCGCTTTCGTCAATGGCGCCGGCAAGATAGGGGGTGATGTGGAAGCCGGTCTTGGCGTGGCGGATGGCCGGCTCAAGAAGGTCGGCAAACGCCAGCTTGCCGTACGCGTCATGAAGGGCGCACCAGCCCTTCAAGTTGCCGGGCACGGCAATGGACGTTGCCCCCAGTTGCGAGCGCCGGCCCACGGTTTCCATGTGGTTGGGGGGCTCTGAAGAGACCGGCGTGAAAATGGTGGGGTGGGTGGTTGCTGGTGCGACGCTCATGGCATCGATGATGTGGTGGTCGCCGTCGGGCGTGCGCACATGGCAGATGCCGCCGCCAGCGATCCCCACCATCATCGGCTCGACCACTGTGAGCGTGAAGAGCGCCGCCAGCGCAGCGTCCACCGCATTGCCGCCGGCGGCAAACACTTCAACGCCTGCTGCTGTCCCGAGCGGGTGATTGGTCACAATGACGCGTCGGCCCGAGGCGGGGTGCTTTTCGGTGGCAAAGGGGGCGGCGGCGCGGGCGCGCCATGCGGTCTGTCCCATAGTCTGATGCTGGCTCCTTCACACACTGGTGCTTGCCTGCACCGGCGCAATCCCATCAAGGCACCTCTACTGCGATCGCCCTATTACTTCCACGAAAGATGACACGACCGGCCGGTGCCTGTCCTTCATCCGGCCAATGCACGCTGGCCGTGCGATTGCTGATGGCCTCAGACGCGCCCGCTCGCCGGCGCCGGCTTGTCAAGCTGAGCCGTGAGTGCCAGAAATGACGCATAAACGAAGGCGTGCACTACGGAAGCTGGATCAACCACCCCGAGATGCACGCCCGTTGAGGGAGAGAGCATGAAAACATTCGCAACGTTTGCGGCCGCCGTGGCCGCTCTGGGATTGGCCGCGACCGCCTCGCCGAGCGCTGCTCAGGACAAGGATGTCACCATCACCCTGATCCCGGGGCTCACCACCGATGCGTTCTACATCACCATGAACCGGGGGGCGCAGGCCGCGGCCGAAGCGCTCGGCATCACTGTCAACTTCCAGGGCGCGGAAGAGTTTGACCCTGTCCTCCAAACCCCTGTGCTTGATGCTGTGATCGCGCGCGGGCCCGATGCGATCCTGATTGCCCCCACCGATACGACCCAGCTCATCGAGCCTTTGCGGCGCGCCAACGAGGCGGGTATCCCTGTGGTCACCGTCGACACGTTTATCGATGACGGCAAGTATCAAGACGGCGCCGGCGATGGCGACTTCCCCCTGTCCTACATTGCCTCTGATAATGTGGGCGGCGGGCGGATGGCGGCGCGCTTCATGGCCGATGCCATCGGCGGTAAAGGGTCGGTCTACGTCTCCAACGTACGCCCTGGCATTTCCACCACCGACCAGCGCGAAGAAGGTTTTAAAGCTGAGATGGCTGCAAGCTTTCCGGGCATCACCGTGCTGGACACCCAGTATAACGAAAATGATGCCTCCCTCGCCGCCTCACAGTTCAATGCTGTGCTGGCGCGCAATCCTGATGTGGCCGGCGTCTTTGGCGCGAACCTTTTTTCAGCCCTTGGCGCTGCAAACGGTGTTGAGGGGGCTGGAAAGTCCGGCGATGTGACGGTGATTGCCTTTGATGCCCCGCAGTCGATTGTCGACAACATCTCCTCTGGCCTTGTGGACGCAGCCATTGCCCAGCATCCGGCTGAGATCGGCTACTATGGTGTGATGACCGCCTACGCGCACCTGACAGGCCAGTCCGTGCCGCCAGCCATTGGAACGGGCTTCACCGTCATCAATGCGGGCAATGTGAGCGATCCGAACGTCCAAAAGTTCATCTATTCTGAGTGAGCCCCCGCTCAGCTCACCGAACGTAGCGTGGTGCAAGAGGCGGGTTCGCCCGCCTCTTTTTGTTGAGATGACGCGGGATCGACGAGCCCCTCATGACAGTCAGCCATGATTTTTCGGCCCCGCGTGGCGACAGCGCCGGCAAGAGGCTGCTCAAAGCCCTTCTCAACGGCTGGTCTTGGTTGTTTCTGGCGCTGATCTTGGCGTTTTTCGAGATCTACGCGCAGCACAATGTCGGCACCACTTTTATCTTCCGCGCTTACAATATTCAGTCCATCGGTGTGGCGACGGCGCAAATCCTGCTCCTCGCGCTGGGGCTGACGTTGGTGGTGGTGGCGGGGCATATTGACCTGTCCATCGGCTTCACTACAGGGCTTGCGGCGGTGGCGATGGCCCTTGTGATCCGCGCTATCGACCCCGCGGTGGGCGGCCTTGCAGCGTTGTTCATCGGCATGTTGGCAGGGATCTTTGCCGCCATTCTGGTGGGGCTTGTCAACGGCTGGCTGGTGGCAAGCCTTAATGTGCCCTCCTTCATCGGCACCTTGGGCACCTATGGGGTTGCCCGGGGGATGGCCCTCATTGTGGCGGGCGGGGCAACGGTCTCCATCCGCTCCGAAGAAGCGCGCTTCTTAGGCAACGGCGACATTTACGGCATGGAGATGCCGATCCTCATTGCGATCGTCCTCGTCATCGGGTGCCATTACCTTTTGGCCCATACAAAGTTTGGCGTTCACACCTATGCCATTGGCGCCAATCGCGCCTCCGCCGAGCGGGCGGGCATCAATGTGAAGCGCCATCTGGTCATCTTGTTTGTCTTAAGCGCTGTGACC
The DNA here is from genome assembly GCA_038745295.1 of Pseudomonadota bacterium. Classification (GTDB taxonomy): domain Bacteria; phylum Pseudomonadota; class Alphaproteobacteria; order Rhizobiales; family Amorphaceae; genus Acuticoccus. Next base: position 3,648 of record JBCDLN010000194.1, read on the forward strand.
GCGGGAATTGGCGGTCTCATCTACACCGGCCGCTTTTCAGCCGGTGCGGCCAATGCGGGCGAGCCCATCCTGCTTTACGCGGTGGCAGCGGTCTTCATCGGGGGCGCTTCGCTGACGGGCGGCCAGGGCACGGTGATCGGCACAGTGATTGGGGCGATCATCATTGCGGTGATCCAGTTCGGTCTCGTCTTTTCAGGTCTTCCGCCCTACTGGCAGTTTGTGGCGGTGGGGCTTGTGATCATCGTGGCGGTGCTGGTGGACCAATCACGCGATAAGCTGACGGGGCATTTATCGTGACGGGCCCGCTCCTTGAGGCGGAGCACCTGTCCAAACGCTTTGGCGGGGTGGAGGCGGTGCGCGATGTCTCCTTCGCCGTTTACCCTGGCGAGTGCGTGGTGCTGGCGGGTGACAATGGGGCCGGTAAGAGCACCGTCATCAAGATGCTGTCCGGCGTCCATGAGCCGACGGCGGGAACGGCCCGGTTTGAGGGCAAAGAGATTACCGGTGAGCCGCCCAGCGCCGTGCGGGACGCTGGCATTGAGACGATTTATCAAGACCTTGCGCTGGCCGATAACCTTGATGTGGGGCTCAACCTTTATCTTGGCCGCGAAAAGACGCGCGCGATCTTTGGCATCCCGTTTGTGGACCGCAAAGGAATGCGCGCCGACGCCACCAAGGTGCTGGAGCGCTTAGGGATTGTGGTGCCCAACCCTGCCCTTCCGGTGCACAATCTGTCAGGCGGGCAGCGCCAGGCCATTGCCATCGCCCGCGCCATTCACTGGAAAGCGCGCCTTGTGATTATGGATGAGCCGACCGCTGCCCTTGGCGTGCCCGAACAGCGTGAAGTGATGGCCCTCATCGAACGGCTAAAAGCCGATGGGGTGGGGATTATCCTCATCAGCCACAACCTTCCTGATATCTTTGCCGCCGCGGACAGGATCATCGTTCTGGCGCGGGGACGGGTGGCCGGTGAGCGCCGCCCGTCTGAGACCAACGATGAAGAGATTGTCCGCTTGATGATGGGTGGGTGATGCGCGTTGGGATCGTCACCTCCGGCGGCGATTCCCCTGGAATGAACGCTGCCATCTGGCAGCTAGAGCGCGCCGCCCGCGACCACGGGTTTGACGCGATTGGGGTGCGCGCGGGCTATCAGGGTCTTCATGAGGGCAACGCGCGGCCCATTGATCCCGTCATCGCTGGCCAGTTTGCCCGCCGCGGGGGCACGTGGCTTGGCACATCGCGCTTTCCCGATCTGCCAGCACGGGTTGACGGGCTTTGCCGGGCGATGGCCAGCCTAGAGCTCAGCGCGCTGGTGGTACTGGGGGGCAACGGCTCGCTGTCGGGCGCGGCGCTTCTGGCGCAGCGTGCGCCCATCCCGATTGTCGGCATCCCGGCCACCATCGACAATGATGTGGGCCTCACGGACCTGTCGCTCGGCTTTGACACGGCCGTTGCCTATGGGCTCGACGCGGCGGACCGCCTGCGCGATACGGCCGACGCACTGCCGCGCCTTTGCGCCATTGAGACCCTTGGCGGACCGAGCGGCCACTTGGCCAACGCTGTGGGACGGCTTTCAGGCGCTGCGGCCATCCTCATTCCCGAGGAGCGACCCGACATTGATGCTGCCATCGACACCGTGGGCGCAGCGCTTCGGGAGGGGACGCACGCGCTGGTGGTTGCCGGCGAAGGGGTCGCCAACATTAATGACGTCTTGGGAGAGATTGCCGATGGTGTGGCAACGCGCCTGCGCTTGGTGCGCCTTGGCCATGCCCAGCGTGGTGGGGCCCCAAGCCCGCGCGATCGTGCTGTTGCGATTGCCTCGGCAACCGAAGCCATCGCAGCGGTTGGCCGCGGTCAGTCAGGCATCGTGGCGATTGCCCAAGGCGCTGTGACGCGAAAAGCGTTTGCTGACCACCGCGACGCTGCTGCGCCCACCCCGTCCACCGTCTGGCGGGGCCTGTTGTGACAGTCATGTTGCCAACAGCGGCCCCGCGGGCGGAGGCAACGCTCAAGCCTGGCGAGCGGTTGGTGGCCATTGATGTGGGAGGAACCACCACCCGGATCGGTTTGGTGACGTCGTCCCCCAACCAGTCCATCGCGAGCGAACCGATGACACGGATGCCGAGTGCCGCGCTGGGCGCTGATCCTGTGGAGGGCCTTGCCCGCGCCATCCGCGCTGCCGTGCCAGCAGGCGAGCGGCTCGGCGGGGCGGTGATTGGGCTTCCTGTCTCCTTTGATGCGCAAGGGGTCACCGCCATGTCATCGCCCAATATCGAAGGGTTTGAAGGCCGCGCCGTTGCCCGTGAGCTTGCCAATCAGCTGGGCGTCCCCGTCGCTGTCGATCGGGACACGGTTTTGTTGGCAACGGGGGAATGGGTCGCCGGGGCCGCACAGGGCGCGCGCACCGTTTTGGGTGTTTTCATCGGGACGGGGATTGGCGGCGCGATGCTGATTGATGGGGCGCCCTACCGCGGGGCGTCGGGCGGGGCGGGTGAAGTGGGGCACCTGCCGATCCGCAATGAGGGGCGCCCATGCGTTTGCGGCAACGTGGACTGTCTGGAGGCCTACGCGTCAGGCCATGTGCTTGATGCGCTGGCGGCGCGGCTTGGCATTTCGGTGTCTGACATCTTCACAGCGCCTGCTGCGCGCAAGGGCGTTGATGATTATCGCGAGGCGCTTGCCCATGGGCTGGCGGCTGCCGTCAACATGCTTGACCCCCATGTGCTCCTCATAGGCGGCGGGCTGTTTGGCCGAGCGCACTTCCCCCGCAAGGCCTTGGCGCGGGGGATCAAAGAGCATTTGAGGGCACCTGTTCCGCGCGATCACGTCAAAATCGTCGAAGCGCAGCTTGGCAGCGAAGCCGCGCTCTATGCTGCGCCCTATCTTTACGCTCGACACGCCACCTTTCCGCACGAATGAAGGACCTTCCATGTTGACGCTCGGAAAACTGCGCGGGCTTGATGCCATCGCAGCACCCAACGGGACATTCTCCATGCTGGCGCTGGATCATCGCAGCTCGTTTGCGAAGATGACTGCCGGCCTTTTCGACGGATCAGCCGGTTGGGACGAGGTGGTGGCTGAAAAAGAACGCCTCGCCCGGGCCATGATCGGGCATGCGACGGCTGTGCTGATGGACCCGCTGTTCACCGCCGGCCCGTTGGTGGCACGCGGGGCAATCCCCGGCAGCGTGGGCTTTCTGGTGGCGTTGGAGCGCTCCGGCTTTGAAAGCACCGAGCGCGGCCGCATCAATGTGATCGAGCCCGGGTGGACTGTGGAGGCCATCAAGCGCATGGGCGCGGACGGGATTAAGCTTCTTGTCCAGTTCCACCCCGCGGAAGCCGCTGCTGCTGAACAAGAAGCATTCGTTGAAAAGATCGCCGCATCCTGCCGCGAGCATGACCTGGTGTTGGTGTTGGAGCCCATTTCCTATGCCCCTGGCGGCGACCGGACCGACCCTCACTATGTGGCCGAACTGCCCAACGTGGTGGTGGAGATTGCCAAGCGCTTTGACCCCCATACGGACCTTTTGAAGCTGGAGTATCCGCTTCTGGCCGATGCGCCGTTCGATGAAATGGTGGGGGCGTGCGAGGCGATTACGGCGGCAACGCGGCTCCCTTGGGTGGTGCTGTCGGGTGGTGTGGCTTTTGATGCCTTTTTGAACCAGGTGCGCGCCGCGTGTGCTGGCGGGGCGTCTGGCTTTTTGGGTGGGCGCGCCATTTGGAAAGAGGCGATGGCGATCCGCGATGAAGCCGCGCGCGATGCCTTCTTGCAGCGCACGGCCGCACCGCGCATTGCCGCTTTGCGCGCGGTGAGCGAGGCATCGGCGACGCCATGGCGGGAGCGCCCTGTGGTCAAGGAGGCTATGGGCCTTTCCGAGGATTGGCACAAACGCTACGCGGGCGCTGCCTAGGGGTCATTTCCATCAACGTTGTTCATTACGCAACCGCCATAGGGGGCCGTGCCTCACTGCTCCCGCTTAAGGAACATGTGAAGGGTGTTTTGGCGGAGCTTAGAGTGAACAACCTTCAAAGCTTCTACATCTAGAGTGTGTCACGCCTTCCACGGACGCGCACCGCGCTCAGGCGTCCTTTGCTGGTCGCGGGTGCACGGGACGCCCGATGAGTCCACCGGGCTGTGACCCGCTTCGGGCCTTTTGCGCGGTCAAGGAAGCGATCCGGCAAAGCGCGCTTCCATATCCACGTCGATGGAGGCAGCGCGCTCCAGCTCACCGTTTTTGCGATAGTGTAGAGCTTGATCCTTGAGGGCGCGCAGCTCTAGCGACCGCGCGCCCTGACACGCTGCAACCTTCACCGCCTCGCGGAGGCTCGCGCTCACGACATCAGCGGTTGCTCCCGCAGCGCTCTGGGCTGCCGCCAGCGTGCGGTGAAGTTCTGCGCGCCACCAGTGCTCTTCTGTACGGTGCGTGAGGGCAATGGCCTCCTCCAGTCCTGCCACCGC
>JBCDLN010000195.1:0-8076 GCA_038745295.1 Pseudomonadota bacterium
AACGGCTTTTTCATCACCGGTGACCTTGGCCAATATGACGAGGATGGCTACCTGACGATCGTTGGCCGGTCGAAAGATCTTGTCATTTCTGGCGGCTACAACGTCTATCCCAAAGAGGTTGAGGAGGCGATTGACGGGCTGGCCGGCGTTACCGAAAGCGCCGTGATCGGTGTGCCACACCCCGATTTTGGTGAAGGTGTTGTTGCTGTAATTGTCCCCGCCTCTCAAAGCACTTTGACCGAACAATCCATAAAAGCCGACCTTGCCGGCACCCTTGCTGGGTATAAACAGCCCAAAAAGGTGATCTTTGTCTATGAGTTGCCGCGCAATACGATGGGTAAAGTGCAAAAGGCCGCGTTGAGGAACACTTACGCCGAGCTGTTCGTATGAACATCAACAAAGGGCTTTGGACGGCGCTGCGCGCCGACATCTTGTCTTTAGGCGAGGGCGTTCCTCCCTCGCGCTCCCTCCACCTCGCCGGTGGGCAGGTTTGCACGATGACCTTTGCCCTTCGGGCATAGGACACGAGCAAACCTTTGGCAGCTTTGGTCGGGCCCAAGGCTTGTCAAGGGTGAAGGCTGCGCCCGGTCCTGCGGACCGCCCGTGACAAGCCTTGCGCCCTTAGCTCGGGACTAAACGACCGGGGTTATTGTGGGAAGACCTTGGAAGTGGGCACGCAAGTTCCGGACCACCAGATCGCCCATCGCCCAGCGGGTTTTGTGTGTGGCAGACCCCTGGTGGGGCGACAGAACCACGTTGTCCATGGTGTAGAAGACTTCAGGAACGCGCGGCTCATCTTCGAAAACATCAAGGGCGGCGCCGCCAAGGCGACCGTCTTGCAGGGCTTTGATGAGTTCTTCTTCGTCCACCGTAGCCCCGCGGCCGACGTTGACGAGCATTCCTTCAGGACCCAGCGCCTCCATCACGTCCTTGTTGATGAGTTTGTTTGTGGCAGCACCACCGGGGACGATGGACACCAGCCAGTCACACGCTTTTGCCATCTCCGTGAGATCCGCAAAGTAGGGCAAAGGCTCGTGGGGCTGATCGGTGCGCCCGTGATAGACGACGTTCATCTTGAAGGCCTGGGCGCGCCGTCCGACTTCTTTGCCGATCCGGCCAAGGCCTAAGATGCCGAGGGTCTTTCCGGTCAGCTCACCTGTGAGACCGAAGTTGCCCTCAGTATGCCAGCGGCCGCCGCGCACATATTGATCCGCCTGGGGAATTCGCCGGCAGAGCGCCAGCATGAGCCCTAAGGTGATTTCGGCAACAGCATCGGTCAGAACATCGGGCGTGTTGGTCACGCGGATGCCACGGGCACGGCAGTCTTCGGTGTCGATAGCGTCATAGCCCACGCCAAAGCTTGAGATGATCTCAAGCTTTGGCAGCTTATTGAGGATCTCGGGTGGGCAACCTGTATGACCATCAGTGGCGACACCTTTGATTTTGGTGCCAATGTTGGTCAGGAACGAGGTGGCGTCGTCAGCTTCGTAGAGCTTGTGGACCGTGAATGTCTCCTCCAGCGCGTCGTGAACGCTTTGGAGCAGCGGTTTCATGATGAGAAGATCGGTCATGGTCAAGTCTTCAGGCTGCGACAACAGTCTGGCGTTGCTCGCCAAGACCTTCGATGCCAAGGGTCATCACATCGCCCACTTTGAGGTATTGGCGCGGGCGCATGCCCATCCCCACACCTGGCGGGGTGCCGGTGGGGATCACGTCACCGGGCATCAAGCTCATGAATTGGGAGACGTAGGAGACAATCGTCGGAACGTTGAAGATCAGCGTGGCGGTGGAGCCGCGCTGGCGCTTTTCGCCGTTCACATCAAGCCAAAGAAGGAGGTTGTGAACGTCTTCAATCTCATCCTTGGTGACGAGCCAGGGGCCGAGGGGACCGAAGGTGTCGTGGGATTTGCCCTTCGTCCACTGGCCTTCGCGTTTGATTTGAAAATCCCGCTCCGACACATCGTTGAAGAGGGCAAAGCCTGCCACGTAGTCCATGGCATCGGCCTCAGAGACATACTTGGCGTGTTTGCCGATGATGATGGCAAGCTCCACCTCCCAATCGAGCGCCTCAGAGCCGCGGGGGAGTTCCACGTCATCGTTGGGGCCGCAGAGCGAGGTGAGGGCTTTGTGGAACATGATGGGTTGGCCGGGGGGCTCCGCGCCGGTTTCGGCAGCGTGGTCGGAGTAGTTGAGGCCGATGCACAGAAGCTTGCCTGGGTTGCCGACGCACTGTCCGATACGGCCGGGGTCGGACACCACGGGCAAGGTATCGATAACAGTTCCGGCCAGCGTATCGATGAGGCCTGCTCCAAGGGTTGCTGGAGTAATGTCAGCCACAATGCTTGAAAGGTCGCGGATTGTGCCGTCCGTGTGAAGGCAGCCCGGTTTTTCTTGGCCGCTTGGGCCATAGCGCAACAGTTTCACGTCAGACGTCTCCTCAGTCGTAAGCGGCGGTTTAGATGGACCGTGGGCCGCGGCAATCAGGCCATCGACCAGCCGCCGTCGATGACGAAGGCTTGGCCAGTCACAAAAGCTGATTCTTCCGATGCCAGATAAACCGCAAGGCTGGCAATCTCATCCGTCCCTGCAATGCGCCCCATCGGTTGGCGGGCGATGAAGTCTTTGAGCGCGCTCTCGTAGTCGCCGGTGGCGTGGAGGCGCTGTTGGAGCGAGGGGGAATCGACTGTGCCAGGGCAGATGGCATTGCACCTGATGCCCTGTTTTACAAAGTCCACCGCCACGGCTTTGGTGAGGCCCAAAATTCCCGCTTTCGAGGCGCCATAGATGCACCGATTGGGCACACCAATGATGGATGAGGCGGCCGATGACATGTTGATGATGGTGCCGCCGCCGCGCTCGATCATGCCCGGAAGAGCGGCCCGGGTGCTGCGGAACATGGCCTTCAGGTTGAGGGCGATGGCAAAGTCGAATTCGTCGTCGGTGGCGTCCAAGATCGTGCCGCTGTGGACGATGCCGGCGCAGTTGAAGAGGACATCGGGTTTGGCGCGGTCGATGGCAGCCTCGAGGGCGCTTCGGTCCAAGACATCAAGGCCGAAGGCGTCGATGGTATCGGGCAAGCCGGACAGGCCCGCCTCGTTGATGTCCGTGGCAAAGACGGTGGCGCCTTCGCGCGCAAAGGCTTCTACAGCCGCGCGGCCGATCCCTTGTGCGGCGGCGGTGGCAAGGATCCGTTTTCCGGCAAGGCGCATTTACTTCTCCCGGTAAAGTTCGGCGAAGAAGTCGACCATTTGGGTGACCATCTTGTCGCCGTGTCCCGATGCTTTGGCGAGGGACAAAGACTGTTTGGCCGCCCCTGACATGGTGGAGGGGGCGCTGAACATATCGGCCATAGCGCCGTAGTAGGTGAGGTCCTTGCGCGCGTTGTTGACGCTGAAGGCGAGCTGCATGGGATCGCCATCAACCGCATAGGCTTTGACAAAATCCATCATGCCGGAGCGCAGCGGCCCTGCCGCCATCACCCCGTAAAGCGTGTCGCGTTGAAGGCCGGCTTTGTCAGCCATGGCAAAGGCCTCGGACATGGCGCACGCTGTGGTCATGGCGAAGAAGTTGTTGATGAGTTTGAGGGTGTGACCCGCGCCGACGGGGCCAACATGGAAGACGTTTTCGCCCAGATCGTTGAGAACGGCCTCAGCACGGCGAAAGTCGTCCCCGGTGCCTGCCGCCATAATGTTGAGTTTGCCATCGCGGGCGTGGATGGGGGTGCGCCCGAGCGGGGCATCCATGTAGCGGCCGCCAGCAGCTTCCACTTCAGCAGCAAGAGCGGTGGTGGACCCTGGCAAAGATGTGCCGAAGTCGATCACCAGCGCGCCAGGCTTAAGACCGGCGATGACCCCATCGGCGCCGCGCATCCGGCTTTCGACGGACTGGCTGGTGTCCATGCACAACATAACAATGTCGCTCGCGCCGGCGAGCGCTTGAGCTGATGTGGCTTCGCTGGCGCCGCGGGAGAGGGCAGCATCGACGTTGGTGCGGCTGCGATTGGCGATCACCGTCATCGGATAGCCGAGCGCTTGCAAGCGCTCCACCATGGCCGAGCCCATAAGGCCAAGGCCGATAAAGCCGATTGCGGGTCGATTGCTGTCGCTCATGGGCTGCCTGCTGCGCGTTACGCCCGCGATGGGTGCGGGCGGGCGCATGGGTGGCATAATGCGCGCGGCGGCACAATCATTGAGGCACCGCCCGCCTGCGCCACTGCCGTTGCGGCATTGTGGTTGTGGGACGGTGGTGGGCGCTACTGCCGTTGTGGGACGGTGGTGGGCGGCACTGTCATCATGGCGCCACGATGGCGCGATGGCGCGATGGATAATGCGCCGCCCTTTGGAGCCGGAGCCTAGAGCTCCGACATGCCGCCGTCGACCACATATTCCGATCCGGTGACGTAAGAGGCCTCCTTGGACAGGAGGAATGTGGCCACCGCTGCCACCTCCTCGGGCTGACCAAACCGGGCGAGGGGGACTTGGCTCAAGATCATCTTGCCAACCTCTCCCATCGCCTCTTCCGACATACCGGTGCGGGCAAAGAAATCGGTCCCGATGGGCCCGGGCGCGATGGCGTTGACCCTGATACTGCGTGGGGAGAGGTCACGGGCGAGATTGCGAACGAGGGAGCGCACAGCGCCCTTGGCCGACGAGTAGATGGCCGCTTGTGGCAGGCCAAGAAGGTGACCGATGGAGCCGGTGATGAGGATGGCGCCGCCATCTTTCAGTGTGGGGGCGAGGGCTTTGGTCTGAAGGAGAGGCCCTTTGACGAGGACGTTGTAATGGGCGTCGAACTCGGCAGCACTCACGTCCTCCAGCGCATGAAAGCGGCCGAAACCCGCGTTGAGGAACGCCGCATCCAGCGGGCTGCCGGCTTGCGCCACAGCGCTGGCAAGCGCATCGGCCGCGGCAGGGTCGCCGGCGTCGTTGAGAAGGAGCGTTGCCCCGGGGAGTTCAGGCCGCGCAGCCTCTAAGCTCTGGGGGCGGCTTCCTGTTGCAATGACTTGGCCGCCCTCGGCGAGGACTCTCTTGGCTGTGGCAAGCCCGATCCCCGATGTTCCGCCGGTGACAAGGACGAGCTGATTGTCAAAACGTGCCATGTGGAGCACTCCTGAAGTTTGAGTGCTATAGCACATAATGACCAAGCGACGCCGTTAAAGCCTCTCCAGGAAAATTGTGAACGGAGGCGCGCTATTCTGCAGCTTCGCCGAAGCCGCGCACGCTGGAGGCCTTTTGCACCTCATAAATGGATCGATTTGCCGCCGGCTGAGGCTGGGGCACCCGCACATGAACGGGGGCAAGGCGAGGCTCTTTGGTGGGTGAGCCGCACAAAATCCGGCTGTCATAGTCCTCCATGGAAGGCGACTTCGTCATGGAGCCGAAAATCGGGAAGGCGTCTGCCGCCATCATCTCATAAAAGATCACACCGCGATCGCGGGGCGAGCGGTTGGGCGCCGAGCCGTGGATGATCCGCCCATGGTGGATGGAGATGGAGCCGGCGGGTGCTTTCAGCACGGCCGCATCGCTAACCGATAGGCCGTTGGCGGCAAGATCAATGGTACCGGCAAAAACGCCGCCTGAATGATGGTCGAGGATTGGGCCCTTGTGGCTTCCTTGGAAGACCATGAGGGGGCCGTTTTCATCATCCACATCGTCGAGCATCACGCCGACGGCAAGGAGATCGTCGTTGGTGTGGGGGTAGAATGCAAAGTCCTGGTGCCAGTCGACAGGGGCGCCATAATGGGCCGACTTCACGTTGAGCTTTGAGGTGTGGAGGCGCACGTCCGGCCCCACAAGATCGCGCACGGGGGCGAGGATGAGGTCAGAGCGCATCAGCTCGGCCATAACCTTACTTTGGGTGTGCGGAAGTTTGACCCGGCGCACCCGCGGCTCCTGTCGCGTATGACTGTCTTCTAGATCGAGCCGGTCATCGCTTGCGTCCATGGTGCGGGCAAGATCGTGAAAGCGAACGAGCTCTTCCTTGCAGGCGGCGATGGTGTCAGCAGGGAGGCGCCGTTCAAGCACCAGAAAGCCGTTTTCTTCGTAGTGCGCGACCTGTCCGGGTGTGAGGGCTTCAAGGGCATCTTGGGCAGGCTTTGGCATTGTCTCTCCCCTTGGGTCTTGGTGTTTGTTTTGCCGTGCAGCCTATCACCGTGAGGGGCAGTTTGCCGAGCTTATGCGGGCAGCTGGCGGCTTAATGGCGGGATTGCCCGCGCGAAGCTGACTTCTGTCCTTTACAAATAGTGCGATGTGGAGAGGATGGGCGCCTGGTCTTGGCCGGCCTTCGCACGGCTGGGACACCCAGAAACAACCGAGACAATTCCATTGTGGAGGAAACAATGACGATGGCCTTTCTCACGCGCCGCATGGCCCTTGCTGCCGCGGCAAGTTTTGCGATGGCGTTTGGCGCTGCGGGCTCTGCATCGGCTGATCAGGTGCTCGACAAGGTGCACTTTTTGATCCCCGGCGGCGCTGGCGGCGGCTGGGACACCACTGCGCGCGGCACCGGCGAAGCGCTCACCGGCTCTGGCCTTGTGGGGCAGGCCTCATTTGAGAACATGTCCGGCGGCGGCGGCGGCAAGGCCATTGCCTACCTCATTGAAAACGCAGCCTCCAACCACGACACGATGATGGTGAACTCCACCCCCATCGTGATCCGCTCATTGACCGGCGTGTTCCCGCAAAGCTTCCGCGACCTCACCTTGGTGTCGTCCACCATCGGTGATTACGCAGCCATCGTTGTGGGCAAGGACAGCCCGTACAACTCCATGGCCGACCTTGTTTCTGCATTTGAGGCAGACCCCAATGGCACAGCCTTTGGCGGCGGCTCCGTCCCCGGCGGGATGGATCACTTGGTGGCTGCGCTGGTGATGGAATCGGCCGGCCAAGACCCCATTGCTGTCAAGTATCTGGCCTATGATGCAGGCGGTAAGGCTATGGCGGCGCTCCTCTCCGGCGAAATCAAAGCGCTTGCAACGGGCTTTGGTGAGGCGATTGAGCTGGCCAAAGCGGGCGAAGTGAAAATCCTTGGTGTCACTGCCGATGAGCGCCAGTCCGCCTACGATGCGCCCACCATGAAAGAGCAGGGCATTGACGTCGACTTCGTCAACTGGCGGGGGTTCTTCGCAGCGCCTGGCCTGCCGGACGACAAGCGCGCCGCGTTCCAAGAGGCCATCGCCAAAATGTATGAGACCGAAGAGTGGGAGGCTGTGCGCAGCCGCAACGGTTGGGCCAACATCCACAACTCGGGCGATGACTTTCAGACCTTCTTGGTCAACCAAGAGCAGGTCATCGGTGACTTGATGAAGAAGCTCGGCTTCCTCTAGGCGCAGGCGTGTTGGCCGGGTGCTGTGCGCTCGGCCAAGGCCCTTTGTGGCAACAGCGATGCCATCAGGACCCATGGCCGGGCTGATGCGTGGCCCTTGCGTCGCGCAACTCGTGCGTTTGCGCCACCGCTTTGCCACCCCGCCCATCCTTGTGACGTTCAATGCCTTGAGCGCCCTGAGGCTCCCCACCGCCCCAGCTCTCGAAAGGTGGCGCCATGGCGCTTGACCGTTGGATTGCGCTCTTCATTTTGTTTGCGTTTTGCCTCTACGGCTACACGGCGTTCTTTACGATGGACGGTCTGTTGCCGCCCATCTTGCAGCGCAACCCGGTGTGGCCATCAAGCTTCCCGAAGCTTTTGGCCATCGGCGGCATCATCATTTCGCTGGTGGTGATCTTGGGCTTTGAAAAGTCCAGCAAAGCCGAGGCGATGGACATCAACTATAAGCGGCTGACCGACTATAATATCAGCCAAGCTATAGCGCTCCTTGCCATGATGGTAGGCTATGCGCTGCTTTTGCGACCGGCCGGCTTTTTGATTTCGACGGTTTTGTTTCTTGGCCTTGGCAGCATTGTCTTAGGTGAGCGGCGGTTTTTGCGGGTCTTCATTGTGGCGGCCGTTGCTGCGGGCGTGGTCTGGTACTTGGTGGACCAGGTGCTCGGCATATTCTTAGTACCACTGCCTGCGATGCTTCAAACACTCGGGGAGGCTGCCACCGATGCTTGATGGATTGCTTTCAGGGATCTCCACCGC
>JBCDLN010000196.1:0-8063 GCA_038745295.1 Pseudomonadota bacterium
CAAGGCACCGACCAGCGTGTCTTCATGGTCATGAACGCGCCGGCGCAAACCGACCACCACGACGGCGAGGAGGACGTGGCACAATGCACGACACAAGCGATGGAAACATTGACCCGCTGTGGTCTCGCCACGACACTCAGCACCGTGAGCGTGACGACACCGAGCGACTTCGCCCATCGCTATCCGGCGACGGGGGGCGCTCTTTACGGGAGGGCCTCCCACGGGTGGACGGCGTCTTTCCAACGCCGGGGTCTGCGCACGTCGATCAAGGGGCTTTACCTGGCGGGCGGGAGCGTCCATCCGGGGCCGGGGGTGCCGATGGCAGCCCTCTCAGGGCAGATGGCGAGCGAATGCGCGTTGATGGATTTCGGTTTGATGAAAAGGTCCCGCCGGGCGGCTATATCTGGTGGTACCTCGATGGTGTGAGCGATGATGGCGCCAATGCCATCACCATCATCGTGTTCATCGGCAGCGTGTTTTCTCCTTACTATGTGTGGGCAAAGAAGCGCGATCCGCTGGACCATGTGGCGGTCAACGTGGCGCTCTACGGAAAGCCTTCACGTTGGGCGATGACGGAGCGCGGCCGGGCTGACGCGCACCAAATGGCTGATGCCTACATGGTCGGCCGCAGCGGCATTCGCGATGAGGGTGGGGCGGTGCGTGTCACCATCGATGAGAGGTGCGCACCCTTTCCCCGCCGCTTGAAGGGCGAGGTGGTGATGCATCCCCACGCCATCAGCACCACCGGCTACACCATTGACCGTGCTGGCGACCATTTGTGGCGCCCGGTCGCTCCGGCATCGCCCATTGAGGTGAGGCTGACCGAACCGAACCTATCCTGGCGCGGCACCGGCTATTTCGACATGAACTGGGGTTCTTGTCCGCTCGAGAGCACATTTTCCCACTGGGATTGGATGAGGGTGGATCTCGGGGAAGGCCGCTCGGCGATCTTTTATGAAACTGAGGAGTTGACGGGCGGCGGAAAAACTTTGGCGCTCGCCACCGATCGCGATGGGTCAGCCCACTCGGTCGCACCGCCTCCCCGGCAACGGCTGCCCAAAACGTTGTGGCGGGTTGACCGGGCCGGCTGGTCGGACGGGGAGGGGGCAAGCGTACGCCGCACGCTGGAAGACACCCCGTTTTATGTGCGGACCGAGCTGGACACAGATGTTTTCGGCGCCCGGCACACGGCAATCCAAGAGAGTCTGTCGCTGAGGAAGTTCAACACACCTGTGGTGCGCGCCATGCTGCCTTTCAGGATGCCGCGCATCGTTCGTAAGGCGTAGATCGGCGATGCTTGCGCCAATGGCGGGCCGCAATCATGGGCCGCACCAATAGCGCCCATCACTGGTGAGCGGGTATGGCGCCCACCGCTCGTGAGCGGGTATGGCGCCCACCTTGCGCACCCGGCTGCATCGCGCAAAAGCGGCTTGGGTTGCGCCACGCCGGCGTGGTGAGGCTGACGTCGGTTGGATAGGACTGAGCGTCGTGAAACGGCGAGCGCGCTTTGTCTTCACGGATGCGGCACGCTCAGAGAGCGGCTGCACGTGTAGACAGCAGCGGAAGGTTTGGAGAGCGGCACGTTTACCGATCCCAGGCCGCCGGGCGACGGCGGTGTGAAAGGGATGTCATTCCAAGGGGTCCTGGGAACGCGTGAGAGCAGCTTTCCCGCCAGTTCGGCTCGATTTCGCCGAAGCCTCCATCGGCTTCACCCGCAAAAAACTGTTTTCCTAAGCGCGGCGGGTGGAGGGGGGCGGCACCCCAACGCTCACCCTTTTTTGTTGCGCCGTACGGACCGGATTTCCCAAAACGCAAACGCCAAAACGCCGCCTAAAATCAGCGCCGCTTCAATAAGGATGATCACTTGACCGTCAATCATATCCGTTACCTCAATGGAACCAGGGGGATACTGGCTTCACCGATCTCTATGCCGGCTTAGGAGCTGAGCCATTACGCCGCAACATACTATAGTTCAGCGCTGACGCGAACCCTACCCAGAATAAATATGGCACCAGCAGCCAACCCGCGAGCGAAGAGACGGGCATAAACAGAATGATTGTCAAAATTAATGTCAAAAACATCAAAATAGCGTCGACGAGTGCAAGGTCTATCCGCTTGATTCCGAAGAATAATGCCGACCACGCGCCGTTGAAAATCAAATGGAGACCAAAGATGACGAGTGGGAATAACCATTCCCCGCCTTGGGCCGATGTTGCGAAAGTATAACCCGCGTAGGCGAGCAGCGCGTAAAACAGCGTCCACGCTGGCGCAAACAGCCAATCAGGTGGCGTCCAAGACGGTTTGTCGAGTGTTTTGTACCATTGTCCCGGCGGAAACAGCGCGCCGGTTGAGGCCGATGCAACACTGGCCACAATAAAGATAAGTAAAATCAGCCAGTTATCCAATCTCAGCCCTCCACAAAGGTCCTTTATCGGCGCGCATGGCACCGTCGGCCGATCCCACGAAACGCAAACTGCCGGACCGCGCAACACTTAAGGCGGCGATGGCGTTTGGCCAGCCGCGGCTCACCTCCTGAACGCTGCGCACAACACCGGCCGTTGTGGCAAAGGCTAAAATCTGGCGTCTCTTTTGATCGGCTGTTCCGCGGATTGGGGCAGAAGGGCGCGATAACCCGCTCTCATCACCGGCTGCTTGAAGCGCCGCTTCCCATAGCCTCACCCAAAAGTTGAAGCGCCGCGATGACGCTCCGGCGCCGGATCTCGCTCCGATCCAATGCCCCGAACCGGTACGGCTTGTGGATAACCGCGTCCCCAGCAGCGGCAAAATGGACGAGCCCGACAGGCTTTTCTGACGAGCCGCCCCCTGGGCCGGCAACACCCGTCACCGCCACACTCACTACCCGAGCGCCGGCAGCCGCCATCGCTTGCTTTTGGGCGCATTGCGCCAGGGCCCGGGCAACAGCTTCACTGACCGCCCCGTGGGCCGCCAGAACCGCGCTATCCACACCCAGAGCCACTTTGGCTTCGTTGGCGTAGGTCACATAGCCGCCGAACACCACGTCCGATGAGCCTGGAACAGCGGTGAGCGTCCCCGCCACAAGGCCGCCCGTGCATGATTCGGCCGTGACGATCATGGCGCCTACCCGGCGGGCATGGTCGAGGGTCTTGCCGGCAAGGTTCATCAGCTCGGCATCGATCATGGCCCGCAACACCCTTTTCCAAGCGAGAGGATCGTCATGCCTGCGCGATTGCGGCGCGGCGGATCGTTGCAATGGCTTGGGCCGCAATCCCCTCACCACGACCAGTAAAGCCGAGGCGTTCTGTTGTGGTGGCCTTCACCGAGACCTGCTCCACTCCAACCCGGCAGATCTCAGCAATGCGCGCGCGCATTGCCTCCCGGACGGGTCCAATCTTAGGCCGCTCGCAGATGATCGTGAGGTCAAGGTGGATAATCTCGCCCAGTTCAGCCACCCGCTGCGCCGCAAACGCTAAAAACTGGTCAGAGGATGCCCCCTTCCATAGCGGGTCTGAGGGAGGGAAATGATGCCCGATATCCCCATCCGCAATGGCGCCAAAGAGGGCATCGGTGAGAGCATGGAGCGCCACATCGGCGTCAGAATGCCCCACAAGATGCATGGGCTCGGGAAGGCGTAGTCCCCCAAGGATCAGCGGGCCGCCTTCGCCCAGCTGATGAACATCAAATCCTTGACCGATGGCGGTGATGCCGCCCATGGCCCGGCTCGCCTCAATGAGATCGTCCTGGGTGGTCAACTTGAAATTCGACCGCTCACCCGGCACCACCGACACAGGGTGGCCGGCCGCTTCCATCACACCAGCATCGTCAGTGAGTGCTTTTTGTGCTTTGGCGTGAGCACTCACAAGCGCGCCATAATGAAACCCTTGCGGCGTTTGCGCCTGGTGGAGGCCATCGCGCGGAACGGTCTCTGTGATGACGGTGTCTTCCACCCGCTTCAAGGTATCGGCCACGGGGATCGCGGGAATGACGGCTGGGGTGCATTCAAGGGCATCGAGCACCCCTGTGATAAGCTCACCACTGACAAACGGGCGCGCTCCATCGTGAATGAGGACGCAATCGGGCGGATCACTGCGCAGCGCTTCAAGGGCGGCGTTGACCGAATCTTGCCGCGACTGTCCCCCCACCACCGTCATCACTTTGTCGGTTCGGGTGCCGATCGCGTCAGAAAACGCGTCCCAATCGTGGGCGCCGATGGCCACACACACGCGCCTGATTCGCGGGTGCGTCAAAAATGCATCAATTGAGCGGGCCACCACTGTACGCCCACCCATCTCAAGATATTGCTTCGCCACTGGCCCGCCGAGGCGCGTTCCACGCCCAGCAGCCAACACCACCGCATCGGCCGATAACGTCGTCATGCGTTCCCATTAACACTGTTTAAGCCTGCTGGCCCCTCGTCTGACTTGCCAATTTTGGTGTCATGGTGAAAATGTGTGCAAGGCGCTGCAACTAAGGAGCCGGATTGCCCATCCTATGGACGCACTTGTGATCGGTCCCATCCGTCTTCCGGGCAGGGCCATATTGGCACCCATGTCCGGGGTGAGCGACTGGCCGTTTCGTCGCCTTGCGGCGCGGTTTGGCGCGCCGCTTGTGGTGAGTGAAATGGTGGCATCCGACAGACTGGTGGCGCGGGAGGCTGAGGCCCAGCTCAAGGTGGAGGGCCGCGGGCTCAATGTGCATGCCGTTCAGCTGGCCGGCTGCCGCGAAAACGACCTCAAAGAGGCGGCCCAGATCGCAGAAGGGGCGGGGGCCCACCTCATCGACATCAATATGGGCTGTCCTGCCAAGCGCGTGGTGGGCGGCTGGGCAGGCTCAGCGCTGATGCGCGATCTTGACCACGCCGCCCAGCTGATCGGCGCAGTGGTGTCGGCTGTCTCGGTGCCGGTCACGGTGAAGATGCGCCTCGGTTTTGATACCACCCAGCGCAATGCGCCAGAGCTTGCCCGCCGTGCCGAGGCGGAAGGGGCGCGCCTGGTGACCGTCCACGGCCGCACCCGTTGCCAGCGCTATAAAGGCCGTGCCGACTGGCCGGCGATCAAAGCGGTGAAAGAGGCTGTCAGCATTCCCGTCGTGGCCAATGGTGACTGCCAGGATGTGGGCGATGCCCGTGCCATGCTCACCCAATCGGGCGCTGACGCTGTGATGATCGGACGCGCTGCTTTGGGCGCGCCTTGGCTGCCCGCCACCATCGCCGCTGGGCTTGAAGGGGCACCCGGGCCACAGGCACCTCAAACCGCCGCGGCGCTCGGCGACCTTGCCGTAGAACACCAAGAGTGGTTGTGCGAGGCAGCGGGCGCCACACGAGGCCTCCGCCTCTCGCGCAAACACACGGCGGCGTATATGGCCCATTTCACAATACCGGATGGTCTGCGCAAAGCGGCCCTCACCGCCGACGATCCCGCCAAGGCGCGGCAGGCGCTGCGGGCGGCGTTCGACGCGGCGACACCCTTTTCACCGTCACTCTCCTCCAGCGCGGGTTCGCCACGCGCACAGGCAGCGGTGGCGGCATGAACGAAACGGCCCTCAGAGTCACCGCGCCAGCCATCTTGAGTGCGCTCCCCCACGCAATCCTTGTGCTTGACGAGGCGGACCACATTGTCTCCGCCAACGATGCCGCTCAGGCCTTTTTCGGCTCCAGCCTCACCAATTTGCGCAAACGGCCGCTGTCGAGCTTTGTGCCGTTTGGCTCACCGCTTTTGACGCTTCCCGCCAAGGTCCGGCAGGAAAACGCCACCATGGTCGAGTACCGTGTGGACCTGTCCTCGCCCCGCTTGGGCAACGGGCATATTGTGGATATCCATGCGGTGCCGCTCCCCGAAGACCCCGACATTGTGGTCCTCACCCTCGACCGGCCGTCGATGGCTGAAAAGATTGACCGTGCGCTCACCTCCCGCGGTGCAGCCCGCTCGGTGTCTGGCCTTGCGGCGATGCTGGCGCACGAAATCCGCAACCCGCTTTCTGGTATCCGCGGGGCCGCCCAGCTGATCGAGCCGGCCCTGGGCCAAGACGACCGGCCGCTTGCCCAGCTGATCACGGCTGAAACCGATCGGATCGTGAAGCTCATCGACCGGATGGAGGTATTTGGCGACGCGCGGCCCGTCCAGCGCACACCCGTCAACATCCACGACGTGCTTGATCATGTGGAGCGCCTCGCGCGCAGCGGCTTTGGCCGCCAAGCTGAGATCCGAAAGCACTACGACCCGTCGCTTCCGCTCGTTCATGCCAACCGTGATCAGCTGGTCCAAGTCTTCCTCAATCTGGTGAAAAACGCAGTGGAGGCCACCGACGGGACGGGCAAGGTGATGCTCACCACCGCCTTTCGGCCGGGGATGCGGGTCGCGGCCCCAGGCTCACCCCACAAGGTGAGGCTGCCCCTTGAGTTTTGTGTCAAAGACGATGGGCCCGGGGTGCCTGAAGACCTGATCGCCCAAGTGTTCGAACCATTTGTCACCACAAAAACCAACGGCACTGGCCTCGGGCTTGCCTTGGTGGCGAAGATCATCGGTGACCATGGCGGGGTGATCGAGTTCGATTCGGGCAGTTTGGGCACGACGGTGCGGGTGTTGATGCCGGCCTTTGAGGGCCACCACGACGAGGATACTGAATGACGGGGACGATCCTGGTTGCCGACGATGACGGGGCGATCCGCACAGTCTTGAACCAAGCGCTATCGCGGGCCGGCTACGATGTCAGGTGCACGGGGAATGCGGCGACGCTTTGGAGCTGGATCGACCGCGGCGACGGCGACTTGGTGATCACCGACGTGATCATGCCAGACGAGAACGCGTTTGAGTTGCTGCCGCGGGTGAAGAAGCGCCGGCCCGATCTGCCGGTGGTGGTGATCAGCGCCCAAAACACCTTCATGACGGCCATTCGAGCGTCCGAGCGTGGCGCTTACGAATACTTGCCCAAGCCGTTCGATCTGAAGGAGCTCATTTCGGTGGTCGGGCGGGCGCTTTCAGAGCCAAGGGCCCGGCCCCCCGAGCAGGTGACCGAAGCGGGCGACCCCATGCCGCTGGTGGGACGCTCTGCTGCCATGCAGGAGATTTACCGCGTTCTTGCCCGGCTCATGCAGACCGACCTCACCGTGCTCATCTACGGCGAATCAGGCACCGGCAAAGAGCTCGTCGCCCGCGCGCTTCACGATTATGGCAAGCGCCGCAAAGGCCCGTTTGTTGCCATCAACATGGCCGCCATCCCCAAAGAGCTGATCGAGGCTGAGCTCTTCGGCTACGAAAAGGGTGCGTTCACCGGTGCCACCAGCCGCCATGCCGGACGGTTTGAGCAGGCTGAAGGCGGAACACTGTTCCTCGATGAAATCGGCGATATGCCCATGGAGGCGCAGACCCGGCTTCTGCGGGTCCTCCAGGAAGGGGAGTACACCACCGTGGGCGGGCGCTCGCCCATCCGCACCAATGTGCGCATTGTGGCCGCAACCAACCGTGATCTGCGCCAGTGGATCGGCCAGGGACTTTTCCGCGAAGACCTTTATTTCCGCCTCAACGTTGTGCCTTTGAGGCTGCCGCCGCTGCGGGAGCGCAAAGAAGATGTGCCCGATCTTGCCAGGCACTTCTTCGCGTTGTGTGAGCAGGAAGGCCTGCCCCTTAAACGGCTCGATACAGATGCTGTGGCAGCACTTCAGGCCCACCGTTGGTCAGGCAATGTGCGCGAACTGGAAAACCTCGTGCGGCGCCTAGCGGCCCTTTATCCCGAAGACGTCATCACGGCCGCCCACATTGACCACGAGCTTGACGATACCCCTGCCCAAGCTCCTGTGTCGGCGGTGGGAAATCCATCAGAGACGCTGCAAGAGGCTGTGGAGCGCCATCTCAGTGATTACTTTGCCGAATTTGGCACCTCTTTGCCCCCGCCCGGGCTCTATCACCGCATTATGCGGGACGTGGAGTATCCCTTGGTGAGCGCTGCCCTTGCCGCCACCCGCGGCAATCAAATCAAGGCGGCTGAGCTGTTGGGCGTCAACCGCAACACGCTGCGTAAGAAGATCCGCGATTTGGATGTGCGCATGATGCGCGGCGTGCGGTAAGGAAGTCCCTCACGGGGGCATC
>JBCDLN010000197.1:0-8056 GCA_038745295.1 Pseudomonadota bacterium
AGGCTTGCGCGGACTGCCCAGTAGGGTTGGTAAAATGTTACCCGCGACGATGGGATCTCATCCAAGATGGCGAGGCCTTTTTCCGCGCCGAAGGCTTCGCCATGGGCGGCCGCACGGGCCACTGCAGCCCCAGTTGATGGCGAAAGTGACGAAAGTGCATCATGAAGTGCTGCAACGGCGCTCCACTGCGTGCGCCCGGTGCGTTTGCGGTCGCAGTGCACCGATTGGATCGCGGCCTCGATTTGGTATCGGCCAGGGGTTTGGTGCTTTGCTGCTGTGGCAAGCTGGCCCTCTGCTTCGCCAATGAGGGCATCGCTCCAAAGGTTCACATCTTGGCGAGAGAGGGGGACGTAGCCGCCATCGGCGGTGCGGCGGGCAGGCCGGCGCGCTTCACAATAGGCAATAAGGGCGACGAGGCCTTTTGCCTCGGCATTCTCGGGGGCAAGGTCTGCCACAAGGTGGGCAAGATGGTAGGCGTCTGCCGCCCGTGCCGTTGCGGCTGGGGAGGGTGGGGCTGCAGTCGCAAGGGTGTGGAGCGCGTAAATGGCATCGAGCGCGCGGGCCAGGCGCTCCACCTTATCGGCGGGGTCCTTTTGGAAAGGAACGCCGGCAAGCCTGATTTTCGACTTTGCCCGTACCAAACGCTGCCCGATGGTGGCGGCAGAGAGCAGGAAAGCCGGCGCCATCTCCTCAGCTGTCACGCCGAACACTGTCTGCAAGATGAGAGGCGCGTGGACGGCAGGCTGAATGGCGGGGTGGGAGGCGGCGAGAATGAGGCCAAGCCGCTCATCGGGTCCCCTTGTTAGGGAGAGGTCCCGCTCCTCGTGGAGGATCATCAGTGTGTGTTGGGCGCTCGCCCGCACAGCGTTATGGCGCGCACCATCGCGCACAGCGTTCATGGCGACCGTGGTGAGCCAGGCCTCCGGGGCATCTGGCACACCACGCTTCGGCCAGGTGGTGAGCGCTTTCATGAACGCCTCGGCCAAGGCCTCTTCGGCCGCCTCAATGTCACCGGTGCGGGTGGTGAGGCGGGCCAGAAGCTTACCGTAGGCCTGGCGGGCCGCCCGCTCTGCAGCGGCTGAGGCCTCACCGGCCGTTGGCTCACCGTCCCGAGCGCCAGCAGCGGGCGCACCCTCGCTTGGAGGCGCCGGTTGCTGGATCACGGTGCGCCGGCCTCTCCTGCTGTGTCATCGCTCGCAATCAGGATCGGGCGCACCTCAACATGACCTGTCCGCGCGCAAGGGGCAGCCTCGGCCATCAAGAGCGCGGTATCGATGTTGTCGACCTCAATGACCACAAGCCCGCCCAACTCCTCCCGCGCTTCGGCGAACGGGCCGTCTTCAATGATGCGTGTGTCGCCGTCTTTGCGCACCCTTGTTTTGGTTTCCGGCGGTTGGAGGGCGTTTCCGCCGCGCATGATACCCTTGTCGCGCATCATTTCCATGTACTGGGACCAGGCGGCCCAATAGTCCTGTGCATCGGGACTGTTGCGCCGGGCGGTTTCGGTGGGTGACTCGTAAAAGAGCAGCGCATACTGCATGAGCGGTTCTCCAGATCATCGACGCCGTCCTTGGCGCCGATAGTATGACGAACCGCCTCAGCGAAGTTCGACAATGTGGAGAATTTTTTCCGCGCCCTCGTGGCTCAGCCTCGCTCAGCCTTTTTGACGAGGTGATGGGTCGCCCAGGCCAACCGAGCCGCCAACCATGGGTGGCAGGCAGGCCGCCGGATTAAGTTGGACGAGCTTGGCTCACGGTGCGGGCAAGGGGGCTTTTGAGAAGGGCGGGATGGCTTTGGCCAGTCACCCTGACATGAATGGCTCTGGGGTGATGAGAGCGAGCCGTCTTCGGCGACCAGCCTAAGCTCCAATCAGGTCAGAGCGGCTGCCGCGCCGGCATTATCCTTGCCCCGTTCCCCTTGCGTTTGCGAGGATGCCCAGAACGGTCGCCGGACCATGTTGGCCCGGCGCCATAGTGTGCGCGGTTGCCTAGGCCCGAGGGCTCGGCAGTTCGGCCGTCGGCCGTTCCATCTCGCGTGAGGCTCTCACCACCGCCTTCTGGACTTTTTCAAACGCGCGCACCTCGATTTGGCGCACCCGCTCGCGACTGACGCCGAACTCCTCTGAGAGGGCCTCCAGCGTCATCGGCTCTTCAGCAAGGCGACGCATCTGGAAGATGCGCTTTTCGCGGTCGTTGAGCACGTCGAGCGCGTCCTTCAACAGCTGCCGGCGCGTGTCGAGCTCTTCGTTTTCGGCCAGCACCTCTTCCTGGTTGGTGCTTTCGTCTACCAGCCAGTCCTGCCATTCACCCGAATCTGCCTCTTGGCGGATGGGCGAGTTGAGTGAGGAATCGCCCGAAAGGCGACGGTTCATGGAGATGACGTCCGCCTCAGGAACGTTGAGCTTTTCAGCAATCGCTTGCACCTGATCGGGTCGCAAATCCCCATCGTCGAGCGCTTGGATCGAGCTTTTGACCTTGCGCAGGTTGAAGAAGAGCCGCTTCTGGTTCGCGGTCGTGCCCAGCTTCACAAGGCTCCAAGAGCGCAAGATGTACTCCTGAATCGCGGCCTTAATCCACCACATGGCGTAGGTAGCCAGACGAAAGCCCTTTTCAGGATCAAAGCGCTTCACCGCCTGCATCAAGCCCACATTGCCCTCTGAAATCACTTCAGAAATGGGCAGACCGTATCCGCGGTACCCCATCGCGATTTTGGCCACTAGCCGCAGATGACTGGTGACGAGCTTATGGGCCGAATCAGGATCATCATGCTCAAGGTAGGCCTTGGCGAGCATGTACTCCTGCTGCGGCTCCAGCATGGGGTACTTGCGAATTTCATCGAGGTAGCGGGACAGGCCCGCTTCACCCGAGGCGATCGCCGGTAAGGATTGCGCCATCGCACCCTCCATATCGTTGGCGCGTCCGATCGGCGAGGGAGCGCAAGCCAGCCCCCGCCGACGGAGCGACGTCGTTGTCCAAGTCTCACCAAAGCGTTACCGCGATGACGCTGACCGGTTGATGAACAGGCGGACCGCTGCGATGTCCCCGCGAACGCGATACGCCACAAACCCACCAGCGTTACACCAAAGGGCCGCAACAGGCCGTCCGCCGGTGTCTGATTGGTCCGCGCGCGGTGCGACGATCTGCTAACCGCACGTTCGGAACGAATCCAGCACATCCTTATAGTCAGTGGGAGGCGGCACGTCAAAGGCCATCACCTCACCTGTGGTTGGATGTGCAAACCCCAGGTGACCGGCGTGAAGGGCCTGCCGGCCAAGCGCCATCACAGCGTCCGCCGCACGCTGCCCCAGCCGGTTCACCTTGGTTTGAAACCCTGTGGCGTAAAGGGGATCGGCCACAAGCGGGGCCCCGATCGCGGCCATATGGACCCTGATTTGATGGGTGCGACCGGTCTCCAGCCAGCAGGTGAGGGCACTTGCCGTCCCAAGCGCTTCACTGGTTTCATAGTGGGTGATGGCGGTTTTGCCGTCAGCGCGTACGGCAAAGCGCTGCCGGTCGGCAGGGTGGCGGCCCAAAGGCCTATCAATGGTGCCTGCTGGGGGATGGGGCGCTCCCCATACGAGCGCCTCATAACGCCTGGTGAGTGGGCCGTTGCGGCCATGGTCGGCAAACTGCGCGGCGAGACCCTGGTGGGCTGCATCGGTTTTGGCCACCACCATGACGCCGGTGGTGTCCTTGTCGAGCCGGTGGACGATGCCAGGGCGCATGACGCCACCGATGCCGGACAAGCTATCCCCGCAGTGGGCGAGCAGCGCATTGACGAGTGTCCCCGTGCCATGGCCGGCCGCGGGATGAACCACCAAGCCGGCCGGCTTGTTGATGACGATGAGGGCGGCATCTTCATAGATGACGTCAAGCGCGATGGGCTCTGGGAGAGGCTCTGCGGGCGCAGGCGGGGGGATGCTCACCGTCAGCCGATCGCCAGGAACGAGTTTGCGGGACGGGTCAGTGAGTGGCGCGCCGTTGAGTTCCACGGCGCCAGCCCGTATCAGCGCCTGGCAGCGCGTGCGCGACAGGTCCGGCGCAACCCGGGCGAGGGCGGCATCGGCGCGGCCGCCATGATCCACAACAAGCTCCATGGGGTGAGTGTGACCGAGACTGACGAGGAAGACGAGCTTGATCCGGCCATGGAGCGGGTTCGGCGTAAACTCGCACGGCTGCTGTTTGTGTCGACAGGGATTATGGTCATCGGCCTTGGCGCCGTGATCGCCGGAATTTTCTACCGTGTCTCGCAGCTTGATGAGGGCGACGAGCCCCTTGCGCCTGTGGCCCTTGATGTGCCCGTCAGCGCGATTTTATCGACCAGCACGTCCGAGGATCGGCTCATTCTCACCATCGGCGGCGACACACCTCGCATTGAAGTGCGCAGATTGCCCGATGGTGCGCTGATCCAAACGTTGACCCTTACGCCTGAGCGGAGCGTGGCCGCAGATTGAGCTGCCGCCACGCCAGAAGGGAACACACCGGGGCTTAGACGGACGCTGCCTTTTGGCTCACCACCACGGTGGCGCCCACCTGGACGCGCTCATAAAGGTCGATGGCGTCGGTATTGAGCATCCTGATGCAGCCAGACGACATGGCCTGACCGATAGAGAAGGGCTCGTTGGTGCCGTGGAGGCGATAAAGTGTGTCCCGGCCGCCTTTATAGAGGTAGAGCGCGCGGGCGCCGAGTGGGTTGGCCGGGCCGCCTTCCATGCCGCCAGCCCATTTTTTGAGCGAGGGCTCCCGGCGGATCATTGACGCCGGCGGCGTCCACCGCGGCCATTGGGCTTTGCGGCCCACACGCGCTTTACCGCCCCACGCAAAGCCTGCGCGGCCAACACCGATGCCGTACCGAATGGCGCTGTCTCCCTCGCCGATGAGGTAAAGGTGACGGTTGGTGGTATCCACCACCAAGGTCCCGGGCTTGTACTTGCCCGAATGGGTCACGTACTGCCGGTGGAACTGGGTGGGGATGCGTTTCATGTCAACGCGCGGCACCTGGAAGGGCTCGGTTTCCGGCGTGCCCAATTGTGGCACGGGCTTATAGCCCAGAGTTGCCCCCGGAAATGTGTTCCCTGGTGATCCATCCGGCGTGCAGCCGGCGATGGCCACCGTTGCCGCCCCCGCGCCGAGCGCAACAAACGCTCGTCGGTTCAAGTGTCCCGATTGGCTCGACATACTGTGTGTTCCCCTGGTCCGCTGGTGTCTGGCCACGTTGTGGACGCGGCCGAACGCCGTTTGCCCACCGCCATAAAGTCATAGCTCATGATTCCAAGACGACGGGGTAGCCGATCAAGGCGTCGCGAAGCCTGCGCAACACGTCGCGACACATGTGTGTTCCGAAAACAACGATTTGCGACATGAAAGCCTCATCCAAGCCTTGAGCGGGCAAGCAATGTGGACAAGCTCATCACAAATCGTTGAGCGGGGTGTGAGGATTTTCTTGCGTGCTCTGGCGTTTCACCAAAAAGCATGTGTGGCGTTAAAACAACACGCCCTGCTTGTCATCTGCCGGGCGGCTGCGACGAACCGGCTTGGCCGCCGCCTTTTGAGCCCGCCGGCTTGGCCCTTTGCCGGCGGCCGTCACGCTGGTGCGGCCGTCGGCAAACTCGATTTCAAGGCTGCCGCCTTCAGGCACATCAGCCTTGCGCCGGATGGGCTTTTGGTCGGCGCCGCGCACCAGGGCAAATCCCCGTTCCAGCACGCCTTGGTAGGAGACGGCGCCAAGGAGCTTCGCCGCTGATGCCAGCCGCGTAGAGGCTGCGGAAAGCTGCACACCGATGGCCCGATCGCGCGCTGCAACGTGCTGGTCCAGCGCTTTGCGGGCCGCCTCCAGTTGGCGTGCAATCAGCGCCGGGGTCATCCGCTGGGCTTGCCGGCTCAAGATGTCGCGCTTGCGGCCCACCGCCACATCGAGCGCGCGGTCAAGCCGGTTGGTCTGGGCAAAAAGGCGTTCGCGCGAGCGCTCAACGGGTGTGCTCGCAATCCGCGGGGAAAGGCGGGCCGCAGCCGCGGTAAACCTTTGGCGTGCCGCTGCCGCTGAGCGTACCAGTGCACCGCTCAGCCGGTCGCCCACCACGTCGACCCGCTGGCGCGGCCCATCGAGCAGGCTCTGAGCGGTGGGCAGGCCACGCGCCAAGAGTTTCAAGCGGTCGCGCCGTCGATCAAGCCCGGTTTGGGCGGCCATCTCCAAACGCCGCGCCCGATCAGCAAGACTGGCCAAAAGGTCAGCACGAACCGGGACCGCCCGCTCAGCGGCCCCCGTGGGGGTTGGCGCGCGGTGGTCGGCCACATGGTCGATGAGCGTCCAATCCGTCTCATGCCCCACAGCCGAGATCACCGGTATGGGCGATGCGGCCACCGCGCGCACCAACGCCTCATCGTTATAGCCCCACAAATCCTCAACGCTGCCGCCGCCCCGGGCGACGATAATCACGTCGGGCCGAGGCCCGGCGTAGGTGGCAAAGCCCTTAACCGCAGCCGCCACCTCAGCGCCTGATGTGTCGCCCTGCACGCGCACGGGCCAGACAATCACGCGGCAGGGGAACCGGTCGGACACCCGGTGCAAAATATCGCGGATCACAGCGCCTGTGGGCGAGGTAACCACACCGATCACGCCCGGGAGCATGGGGAGCGGCCGCTTGCGCGCCTCGTCAAAAAGCCCCTCGGCGGCAAGCTTTTTGCGCCGCTCTTCCAATAGCTTCATCAGCGCGCCAATGCCGGCCGGCTCCAGCCGCTCAACGACAATTTGATAGCTCGACTTCTTGGCGAACGTTGTGAGGCGGCCCGTGGCAATCACCTCAAGCCCCTCCTCGGGCGCAGTGCCAAGCTTTGACCAGGCGCTGCGCCACACAACCGCGTCGAGGGTGGCGTCACTGTCTTTCAGCGAAAAGTACGCATGCCCTGAAGAGTGACGGCCGCGAAAGCCGCCGATCTCCCCCCGGACGCGCACATATCCGAACTCGTCCTCCACCGTACGCCTGACGGAGCGGGCCAGTTCTGAAACGGTGAATTCGGCGGCATTGGTGCCGCGCGGGGTTTCGCCGGTGTCGGGGAACGGGGCATTCATGGGGGGACGATACTCCCTCACAAACGTTTGGGGAACACACGCGCCGTGACCGACCGCAATGCTCCACGTCTCTTCGTTGATGCTGCCCTTCCTGGCGCCCTGACCCTGACGGCGAACCAGGCAAACTATCTGCGCAACGTGCTGCGCAAGAGCCCCGGGGATGCGATCTTAGTGTTCAACGGGCAAGACGGTGAGTATGCCGCCAGCATCACCAGTCTTGGTAAGCGAGGCGGGGAGGCGCACACCACAGACAAGGTGAGGGGGCAGACTGAACCTTTACAACTCACCTTGGCATTCGCTCCGCTCAGACAAGCCAGGCTCGACTATATGATGGAAAAGGCGGCGGAAATGGGCGCACGCGCGGTGGTGCCGGTGCTGACCCAGCATGGCCAGGTTCGCCGCATCAACGCGGACCGTCTGCGCGCCAACATGATCGAAGCATGCGAGCAGTGCGGCACCCTCACCGTACCGACGCTCGCAGAGCCCCAACCCCTTGTTGCGTTTTTGGCGTCGGTCCCCCGCGGCAGCCTTGTGGTGGCTGATGAGGCGATCGCAGGAGCGGCGATGGATCCCATTGAGGCCATCCGGCGTGCCACCCCACCGCTCAGCGTCCTCGTGGGTCCTGAAGGGGGCTTTTCAGACAAGGAGCGGGCGCTTTTCGGCGCCGATGCGATTAAAGTCTCGCTGGGGCCGAGGATTTTGCGGGCCGACACAGCCGCGGTCGCGCTGCTTGCGCTGGTGGAGGTGGCACACCCATCCGTGGCATGACACGCGATATTGCGCGTGGGCCGCCGCGCGCCTATGGTCCGCCGCGCTTCAACGGGACAAGACCATGGCGCGCGATACTCAAGACGACACGCCGCTCGACGATCGTGCGCAACTGACGGCCTACCTTGCTGACGGCGAAAAGCCCGAGGCGGACTTCATGATCGGCACAGAGCATGAAAAGTTCGCGTATCACTTCGGCGATCTGAGCCCCGTTCCCTAT
>JBCDLN010000198.1:0-8029 GCA_038745295.1 Pseudomonadota bacterium
GCGCCAGGCCACGTCGCTCATTCTGATCCGGCCGCGTTCACGCACGGTGGAGATCTCGCCCCACACCTCGCGCTTGGGTCGGATGCCGATGATGGCTTCGTTGCCGCTCACCGAGAGCACCACAGCCACCTGCCACTCGGGCACATCCGCGAGGCGATCAACTTGTGCGATCGCAGGTCCCCAGTCCGCCCCTGCCTCAAGCTCCACCTGGGTGATGGGCCCGCGCCAACCGGTGCGCTGCACGTCAATGCGCATCAGACCATCCATCAAAGCTTTGCGGGCTTTGGCTTGAAGGTCTGGGTCGAGGGAGGTTCGCACCGAGAGGCCGCCGCCATAAAGAGCGTCCTCGCCATAAAGGTCGATCAGCTCGCGGCGCACCTCTTCGGCAAAGTACTCAGACGCGAAAAGAAACTTCGACCGGGCACGTGGTTTGACGTCCAGCGGCTCTGCCATTGCGGCACGTCGCTCTTCGGCGGTGATGACGCCATCCACCATCATCCTGTCGAGCACCCAGTTGCGGCGGGTGATGGCGCGTTCAGTCTCACGGAAGGGGTGATAGTTGTTGGGCGCCTTTGGAAGAGCGGCAAGGTACGCCGCCTCCGCCAGTGTGAGCTCGTGCACCGATTTATCGAAGTAGACAAGCGCGGCAGCCGCCACACCATACGCCCCGAGGCCAAGATAAATCTCGTTAAGATAGCGCTCCAGTATCTGGTCTTTTGTGAAGGCCGACTCGATCCGCAAGGAAAGGATGGCCTCCTTCACCTTGCGCTCGTAGCTCACCTCGTTGGTGAGGAGGAAGTTTTTGGCCACCTGCTGAGTGATGGTCGAGGCACCCACTGGGCGAGCGTCGGACCCGCGGTTGCGCAAGTTGGTCACCAGCGCGCGCACAATCGCCTGCGGGTCAATGCCTGAGTGCTTGTAGAAGCCTGAGTCCTCAGCCGACAAGAATGCGTCTCTTATCCGCACGGGGATGGCTTGGATCGGCAGAAAAAGCCGCCGCTCACGGGCATACTCAGCCACCAGCGAACCGTCCGCGGCATGGATCCGCGTCATCACAGGGGGCTCGTAGTTTCGCAAAACGTTAACGCTGGGCAGATCATCAGACAGCTGGGAGATGTAGACCCCGACGCCTGCTGCCACGATCAGGCCCATCACTGAGCCTAGGGAAAACAAAAAACCAAGGAAGCCGACAAAAAATCTAAACACTGACACGCGCCTCCCATAAGGGTTGCCGCTTGCGCACCATCGCGCCCCGACCCTTCGCACCGCCAGCTGACGTGACGCTTGCGCAAAGGATGCCCCACCGACAACCCTTCACAGCTACCATCGCGTAATTGAAAACGGGGTGTGCATCAAGCACCGGCATATCGGCTTCGCCTCACTGTTGCATTCGAGTCGCACTGCCTAGTTTTTCAGCATACGCACCGGCCTGCGCCGTGTCGCCCACACCAAAGAACGTGGCAACCGCCTTTGTCACAGCCGCCGCTGCCTTGGCTTGCCATTGAGGGTCCATCAAAACACGCGCGTCGTCTTCATTGGTGAGGTAGCCGAGCTCCAGGAGCACCGATGGAATGTCGTGGGCCATCAGCACGCGAAAGCGCGCAAAACGATGGGGGCTGACGTTCATGCGGATGGTGGGTTTGAGCGAATCCACCAGGTCGAGGGCAAAGGCATTTGAAAACGACTTGGTCTCACGGCGTAAAAGGTCAGCCAAAATACCGCTGACGTCTTCCTGAGCATCCGGCTCAACACCGCCAGGAACCGCATCTGAGAGATTTTCCCGTGCTGCAAGGGCTGCGGCTTCTGCGTCCGACGGGCGCTCCGATAGCGTGTAAACCGTTGCGCCCTGCACATAGTCTTGGGGCGCTGCGTCGGCGTGGATGGAGATGAAAAGGTCGG
The DNA here is from genome assembly GCA_038745295.1 of Pseudomonadota bacterium. Classification (GTDB taxonomy): domain Bacteria; phylum Pseudomonadota; class Alphaproteobacteria; order Rhizobiales; family Amorphaceae; genus Acuticoccus. The sequence continues at coordinate 1,900 of JBCDLN010000198.1, forward strand.
CCCCGTAGGCGCGGGCGACGCGGATACGGCGGTTAAGGGGCAAGAAGCGATCGTCTGTTCTGGTGAGAGCGGCCCGCACACCAGGGAGTGCATCAAGCTCACCTTTGAGGCGCTGGGCAAAGATGAGGGCAAGATCCTTTTCCACAATGCCGCCGGGGCTTGTGGCGCCAGGGTCGATCCCGCCATGACCGGGATCGAGCACCACCACCATCTCATCGCCCGCCCCTTCGGCTTTGATGGAGGCGGACTTATGGGCAACGGCGCCCCGTGTTGCGCTTGTGAAAACGTCGGGCTGGACAGGTTCAAGGTCCACCACAAGCCGGTCCGGTCGCCCCTCACGCCCGGCCACAAAGAAGTGCCGGGCAATGAGCGCGGGCGTGCTGAGCTCAAAGACGATGCGGCCTGTCTCGCCGCTGAGCGCGCCATAACGCCACGCTGAGACGACGCCAGCGGTCTCCACTTCGGCGGTGATGTCGAAGGCAACGCCGTCAAGATCCATCACCAGCCGGGGTGGACCATCCACCACAAAGAAGCGCGGTGCCGGCTCGTCCGACAGCTCCAGGACGAACCGTGTGATGCCCTCAGGCGCGGCAAAGGCAGCGCGCGTGGCGCTAATTTCACCCTGCGCCCGCGCGGCGGTCGCCCCTTGAACGCCCACAACGAGAGCGGCGTGGGCGCTCAAGAGCAGCACCAACAGGGTCCTTAAGGCGCTCACCCATCTCACCGCTGAGCCCGCCCATCTGCCAGGGTCATCTTTGACACGCGCGTCCCACCCATCCCACTGGCGCACATGATGATTCGTGCATGCCTTATTGTGGACGGCAATCTTTGCCGATAGGTTGATGAGGCCGAAGCCGAAACTGATTCTGCGGAACGGCGCGGTCGCACCGACCGGACTATCAGAGGCTTGGCCGTTGTTGCCGGCACTGATTTGCATCAAGGCCAGGGCTCGCTCATCCGCGTTACGCGCGCGATGCGACGGTCTGGCGCAGGAGATGATGACGCAATGGCGCAACGGCCGCTGAGCGGGCTGGCGAATACGGTTGGCGAATTCCCTTTGGGGGCTCGCCTTTCCGGCAGCACCTGCCAGCGGCGGCTTAGCGCCAGCAGCCCTCGACTGACAGGGTCGCGACCGTCACATCGGGTCACACCACCCACCGCGATGCTCTCCCTTCAAGCCGGATCTCGTTTAGCGACCGGCTTCATCACAAGCGTTTTACCCTGGCGCACCAGCTCCATAGGGCGCCAGGCCCCGCTTGATCTATCCCACACCATGGCCCGCTCGAATGCCGGGGACGACCTTGTCGACCCTCCCCGCTCGCGGCCTCAGGAGCGATTTCATGTCCAACAAAATGCTCATCGACGCGACCCACCAGGAAGAAACCCGCGTCGTCGTCCTGCGCGACAAAAGGGTGGAAGACTTTGACTTTGAAACGGCAACCAAGAAGCCGCTGCGCGGCAACATCTATCTGGCGAAAGTCACCCGGGTGGAACCGTCGCTGCAGGCCGCATTCATCGAGTATGGCGGCAACAAGCACGGTTTCTTAGCGTTTTCGGAGATCCACCCGGATTACTACCAGATCCCGCAGGCCGACCGGCAGGCGCTGCTGGAAGAGCTGGAAGAGGATGACGCGCAGGAAGCACCGCGCCCCAAAAAGCCCAGCACGCGCAAGTCCACCAGAACCTCATCACGCAGCTCACGATCGCGCAGCCCAAAGGCGGAGAGCGCGCCCCAACCCTACACCGACCCAGATGCACCCCAGCCGGACGTTGCGGCAGAAGATGTCATCGACGCTATGGGGGAGACGGCAAGCGCCACCGCGCCATCGCAAGATGCTGAGAGCACGGGCGATCTACAGTCTTCTGCCCCTGGCGAGCAGCCCGGCGGCGATGACGCCGTTGTTGCGCAAGTCGATGCCCCATCGGGCGAGGTTGAGGCGGACGGGGAAAACGCTGCCGGTGCGCAGGAGGCCGCGCCATCTGATGAGACGGCAGATGCGGCCGAGCCGGTAGAGGCTGCGCCATTCCCTCAAGCATCCCCTCAAGAAGAGAGCGATGCTGCCGAGCCTGCTGACGCGGCAACACACGAAACAGCCCCTGCCAGCGAAGACGAGGCCAGGGTTGACGCCGACACCGTTGCGGCTGCGGCCCCCCAGGAGGATGCCGCACCGGTTGAAGCCGGCACCCAAGCAGCGGCGGAAGCCGGGACCGAGGAGGCCGCCACCGAAGAGGCTGCCGAGGCACCTAAAAAGCCTGCCCCTAAGCGGCGCCGGCGCACCACCACGAAGAAATCAGACGATGGCCTTGCCGATCCCGTCGTCACCGAGGACGACGAGGCTGGCGAGGTGACGGCGATCGGCGAAGCGGATGTGCTTGAAGAGATCCCTGAGCGGCGCCGGCGCACTCCCAAAAAGACGTACAAAATCCAAGAGGTCATCAAACGCCGCCAAATCCTTTTGGTGCAGGTGGTGAAGGAGGAACGCGGGACAAAAGGTGCGGCGCTGACCACGTACCTGTCGCTCGCGGGGCGCTATTCGGTGTTGATGCCCAACACCAATCGCGGCGGGGGCGTGTCGCGCAAAATCACCGACAATGCTGACCGTAAGCGCCTGAAGAGCCTGGTGGCTGAGCTGGATGTGCCTCAGGGTATGGGGATCATCTTGCGGACTGCGGGCGCTGCCCGCACCAAAACCGAGATCAAGCGGGACTTTGAGTATCTGCTCAGGCTTTGGGAAAGCGTGCGTGATCTGACGCTCCAGTCCATAGCGCCCGAATTGGTGTACGAGGAAGGCAACCTCGTCAAACGCGCCATCCGCGACCTTTACTCAAAGGAAATCAACGAGGTGTTGGTCTCTGGTGACGCGGCCTACCGTGAAGCCAAAGACTTTATGAAAATGCTGATGCCCAGCCACGCTAAGAATGTGAAGGCGTACCGGGAGCCGACGCCCATCTTCACGGCCTATGGCGTGGAATCTCAGCTTGACGCCATGTTCTCGCCCACGGTGATGCTGCCCTCTAAGGGGTCGATTGTGATCAACCCCACCGAGGCGCTGGTGGCCATCGACGTCAACTCAGGCCGGTCCACCAAAGAGAGCAACATTGAAGATACGGCCACCAAGACGAACCTTGAGGCGGCCGACGAGGTGGCCCGGCAGCTGAGGCTGCGCGATTTGGCCGGGCTTATCGTCATCGACTTTATCGACATGGACGATAAGCGCCACAACCGTCAGGTGGAAAAGCGCCTTAAAGACGCGTTGAAGATGGATCGCTCGCGCATCCAGGTGGGGCGCATCTCTGCCTTTGGCCTGATGGAGATGAGCCGCCAGAGGATCCGCCAGGGGATGGTCGAGACCTCCATGATCCCTTGCCCTCACTGTCAGGGAACAGGACAGGTGCGCTCCACGCTGTCGGTGGCGCTCTACTGTTTGCGCTCGCTGGAGGAGCATCTCCTCAAGCGATCGGAAAACCACGTGACCATCAGAACGTCATCAGCGGTGGCGCTTTACATTTTGAACCAGAAGCGCACCCACCTCAGAGCGCTGGAGGACCGGTTCGGCCTTGATATTGGCGTCCATGCCGATGAGCAGTTAAGCGGCCAGTTGATGGAGATCGTGACCGGAGCGCCGGTGGAGCGTGCGCCGGGCGAGGAGCCGCCGGTGGCGCAATTGGCCCCCGATGCCGTGGTGGTTGAGCCAGACACAGAGGCCGACGGGGAGGTTTCGGCCGATGAGGGAGCGGGCGGCGAGCGCAGCTCATCCTCCCGCAGGCGGCGGCGCAGGCGTCGTCGCGGTGGCTCTGCGGAGGCCCAGGCCGAGCAGCCACATGACACTGCCGAGGCGACCCAAGCATCGGCCGAGGATGACGAACCGCTCACCGAAGGCCTCGCAGAGGCCGCCGCTGATGGCCCCTCCAGCGAGGCTGACGGCGAGGGCGACGGCGATGCCCCACGAGGCCGTCGCCGCAGAGGTCGCCGCGGTGGCCGTCGTCACCGCCGCGAAGATGACGGCGTTGAGGCCAGCGCGGAAGGCTCAGATGAACGGGTTGAAGCCACCGACGCTGAGGGCGGAGCAAGCGACAGTCCTGTGCTCGCCGTAGCGCCGGACGCCGATCAGACCGCCGAGCCGACGCCTGAAGCAGTGGAGGCAAAGGACGGCCTTGCTCAAGACGGCAGCGAGCTGGATGCGGACGCTGAAACGGGCAGTATTGCACCCTCTGAGCCTCTTGCAGAGCCTGCTGCGGATGAAGCTGCCCACAACGCAAATGCCGATACCGACGAAGGCGTCGACACTGAGATAGCTGCTGAAACCGGTGCTGAAAGTGAGACCGACGCTGAGGAAGGCGTGGTGGCGGAAGGTGCCAATGGCACCCTCAACGGGGGCGCGGAGGAGGAAGCCGGGTCGGTTGAAATGCCGCCTGAGCCTGAGCCTGCGCCAGCGCCTGAGCCGACAAGGCCCCGCCGCGTGGGTTGGTGGCAGCGCCGTTCGTTTTTCTGACAGCGCTATTGTGCAGGCGAAGCTCGCGCAAAAGCATTCGCCTGCCCGTCATGGCTGGCCAATGATCCCCTCTCCACACGGGTGTCTTCCCTGGCCCGGCTCCGGCGGCTGGAAGGCACCCATCAATTGAATGTGAGATTGGTTCTGCGCAGTGGGGGTTGGACCAGCTGAGGCAGTTGGTAGAGGTTAAGGCAAGGGTGCGGTGTGTGGGAATTCGGGGTCAAACGAGCGAGAGGATGACCGACTAGGCCCTCCTTGAGCCCTTAGTTCTTCGGGGTGATGACACGGTCGGCCGGGCACGCTGCCCATCCACCGCTTTTTCTGTTTGAGGATGATCATGCTGCGCTTGCTCTTGGCTCTCCCAGTTGCCGCCGTCCTGACGACCACGGCTGTGGCACAGTCCGACACCCTCTCGCGGGGGGATGTGGAAACCATTGTGCGCGAGTACATCCTCGCCAATCCTGAAGTGCTTGAAGAGGCATTTGCCCTTTTACAGGAGCGCCGCCAGGCCGAAGAGGCTGCGGCTAGAATGGCGTCCCTCGAGGTCTATCGCGATGCACTCGTCGCCTCGCCCTTGGATCCGGTGATGGGCAATCCTGATGGTGATGTCACCCTGGTGGAGTTCTTTGACTACAATTGCGGCTTTTGCCGGCGCGCGATGGACGACCTTGAGCGACTGGTGGAGGGCGATCCCAATTTGCGCGTGGTGCTCAAAGAGTTTCCGGTGCTTGGCCAGCAGTCCATGGAAGCAGCCGCCGTGTCCATTTCGGTCAACAGGCTTCACCCAGAGGCCTACGGCGAATTCCACGAGCGTTTGATGCGGCTGGAGGGGGCTGCCAACGGCGAGACGGCGCTTGACCTTGCAGCAGACATGGAACTGCCGCGCGATGCCATCGAAGAAAGCATGCGCTCCGATCACGTGCGCGATGTGGTGCAGCAAAGCTATGAAGTGGCGCAGGCGCTCGGCCTTTCGGGCACGCCCTCTTATGTGGTGGGCGATGCCATTGAGTTTGGCGCTGTGGGATACGATCAGCTCAAGGAGCGGATCAACCAAGCCCGGTGCGGTGCCACAGAGTGCTAGGGCAGCTCCCGATCAAAGGGTTTTGCTTCTTCGGTGAGAGCTAGCCGCTTTTCAAAGGATCAGCATTGATCTCGCGCCGCATGTGGCGCGCCATGCTTTTATGGGCGCCTGCCAGCGGCGGCGTTTAAGTGGCTGGGTGAGTGCTCGTTGACGAAGGCTCAGCGGGGCGGGACAACCAAACACTGCAACACGTTGCTTGGTCCGACAAAAAGTCTGACCGCTTGCGCATTTCCACACCGAGACTTGCCGCATAGGTCTTGCGTGTATGCGCATGTGCCTTAGATCGAAGGCGGTGGTGGCGGTCTTGGCATTCTGCAGATCCTCACAGGCTGCGGGACCCTTCACACGTCCTACCGTTGCTTTTGAGGCCCCTTTGCACGCCTTGCCGTGATCGTCTGAAGCGCTTGCGCTCTGTGGAGCGCTCGGCGCACTCTCCCCTTGGACGTCCTGTCCGGCTTGGTCTCGAAAGAAAGGGCGCGCGGCGCACAGCCTGTCGCGCAAACGGGAATGGCTCAATCCAACATCGACGAAGCGGCAATCCGCGCGCTAGCCGCCA
>JBCDLN010000199.1:0-7993 GCA_038745295.1 Pseudomonadota bacterium
CAAACAGGCAGCACCCGACATAGGCATCATGACCGACGTTGCCCTCGACCCCTACACGAGCCACGGCCACGACGGTGTGATGGCGGGCGAAGAAATCCTCAACGATGAGACCATTGCCCAACTCGTGAGCCAAGCCATCGTCCAAAGCGATGCCGGTTGCGACATCATCGCCCCTTCCGACATGATGGACGGGCGCGTGGGTGCGATCCGCCGTGCGCTCGATCGGGACGGTCACGAGCACGTCCAAATCATGGCCTATGCCGCCAAGTATGCGAGCGCGTTCTACGGCCCGTTCCGCGACGCTGTTGGCGCATCAGGTGCGCTAAGGGGCGACAAGCGCACCTATCAGATGGACCCGGCCAATGGGGATGAAGCGCTGCGGGAAGTGGAGCTCGACCTTGCTGAGGCGGCCGATATGATCATGGTCAAACCCGGCATGCCCTACCTTGATATTGTGTGGCGGGTGAAAGCCCAATTCGGCGCGCCGACGTTCGCCTACATGGTCTCCGGCGAATATGCGATGATTGAAGCGGCCGCTGCACAAGGCTGGATCGATGGGGAGCGGGTGATGATGGAAAGCCTCCTCAGCTTCAAACGTGCCGGTGCCGATGGTGTCTTAACCTACCACGCACCACGGGTTGCTCGCCGCCTCGCTGAAGGCTGACGGCGCCATGTCAGGCCCGGCCGCACGGCCGGTCACCTTGGCCGATATCAAGGACGCTGCCGCCGCGCTCGATGGTGTGGTGACCCGAACCCCTTGCCTGCGCTCGCCCCGCCTTTCGGCTCTGACCGGGGCAAACGTTTGGGTAAAGTACGAGAACATGCAGGCTGTGGGCGCCTTCAAAGAGCGCGGCGCCTATATCAAACTGAGCGCACTGAGCGAAGCGGAGCGGGCCGCTGGCGTCACCGCCATGTCGGCCGGCAACCATGCCCAGGCAGTTGCCTACCATGCGGCTAAGCTTGGCATTTCGGCGACCATTGTGATGCCTGAGCGCACGCCCTCGGTGAAGGTGGCCGCCACCGAAGCTCACGGCGCCAAAATAGTGCTTGCCGGCGAAACCCTCTTCGAATCGGCTGGCCACTGCGCAGAGCTTGCCGCGCGTGAGGGCCGGATCCTCATCCACCCCTACGACGACAGGGACATTATCCGCGGGCAGGGCACGGTGGGCCTCGAAATGCTTGCCGATGTTCCTGAGCTTGACACCATTGTCGTGCCCATCGGCGGGGGCGGGTTGATGGCCGGGATTGCCATTGCCGGCAAAGCCATCAAGCCCAGTCTCAGACTGATCGGGGCCGAAGCGGTGCTCTACCCCTCAGCCACTGCGGCGCTTCATGGGACACCTGCCGTTCAGGGCGGAACCACCATAGCCGAGGGCATTGCTGTCAAAGGGATCGGCAGCCTGACCCTGCCCGTCATCGCCACCCATGTGGACGACATCATTCTCGTCAATGAGCCGGCGCTTGAGCGCGCGGTTAATCTTTATCTGACGCTCCAAAAAACCATGGCAGAAGGTGCTGGCGCGGCCGGGCTCGCTGCAATGCTGACCGCGCCGGACCGGTTCCACGGCAAAAATGTTGGCCTGGTCTTGTGCGGCGGCAACATCGACCCGCGGCTTTTAGCGTCCATCATGGTGCGTGAGCTGGCGCGAGAGCGGCGGATCATTGCCCTTGTTGCCCACTATCCTGATGAGCCTGGCCTCCTCGCCCGCCTGACGGCCGCTGTGGGAACGGCGGGCGGCAATATCTTGGAGGTCACCCACAACCGGCTGGATTTGCGCCATTTGGCGCGTGAAACCTCCATCCGGCTGGTGATTGAAACCCGGGACGATGCGCATACCGGACGGGTCATCGATGCGGTGTCGGCGGCCGGGCTCAAGGTCCGTGTCGATCACGACGTGGATGGCGAGTACTGAGGGCCCCACCCTTTTCCGGGTTTCCAACACCTCCTGTGGCTCTAAGGCCATACCCCCGCTTTGACACGCTCGGCACACTGCTGGCAGCGTCAGACCCGCTTTGACCTCTAGGCGGGGCCCTGGCACAGGGGAGAATCGTGGATGCTGATCAGTCAACACGCGCGGGAAGCTGAACCCTGTTGATGGACGCCAACCTTGCCATGGCGGCAACGCTGATCGTGATTGCCACCTCCACGGTGCTTTATGCGATCGAGCGCTACTCCATCGAGGCAATCAGCCTTGGTGTGATCGCAGCTTATCTCGTCATTTTCGTGGTGCTGGACATGCCGGCGCAGGACGGTCCGCTCGGCGCTGTGGACATTTTGAAGGGCTTTGCGAACCCGGGCCTTATCACCATCACGGCCCTTTTGGTGGTAGGGCAGGGCCTCTTCCACACCGATGCGCTGGAACGACCGGCGCAGACTTTGGTGCGCTGGGTCTCCGACACAGGAATGGTCGGGCTGGGACTGGTGTTCTTTGTGATCGCCGTCCTCTCGGCGTTCATGAACAACACCCCTGTGGTGGTGATGTTCATCCCCATCATCTCCACCTTGGCCCACGCCATGAACACCGATGCATCCCGAGTGATGATGCCTTTGTCGTTCGTGACGATTTTGGGCGGAATGACCACGCTCATAGGCTCTTCCACAAACCTTTTGGCGGCCAATGTGGCGCGCCAGTCAGGTGCTGTGGACTTTTCGTTCTTCTCGTTCACGCCGGTGGCGCTGATGCTCGCGTTGGTGGGCCTGCCTTACGTTTTTGGTGTGGTGCCGCTCCTTTTGCGCAAACGCGCCACCATGGCCGACGCGATGCGCGGCGGCCAAGGAAAGCAGTTCATCGCCGAGATCCCGATCCGCGCTGGCCACCCGCTGGTGGGGGCGACCGCCCAGTCAGGCATGTTCCCGCAGCTCAAAGACATGACGGTGCGGCTGATCCAGCGGGGTGAACGGCCTTATCTGCCACCGTTTGAGAGCATCACCTTGCAGCCGGGCGACATTGTGATTGTGGCCGCCACCCGCAATGCTTTGGAGCGGGCCCTGTCGGTCCAAGCACCCGTGATGAGCGAAACCGACGATGAGCGACCCCGTCCACGCCCCCCCGGGGTGGTCACGTTGGCCGAAGCCATCGTGGCGCCGGGCTCGCGGCTCATTGGGCGGACCATCTCGCAGTCAGGGTTTCGCGGTGAGACGGGCTGCGTGGTCCTTGCCATTGAGCGACGCTCGCGCATGCCGCGGATGCCGCTGGCCGACATCAGGATGGACGCAGGCGACGTGTTGCTTTTTGCAGGCCAGCGCCGCGGGATCGAAGAGTTGCGCGGCAATCGCGACATTCTCCTGATCGACTGGACGGCCGCCGATATCCCGGCGCGGCAAAAGGCGCCTGTAGCGCTTGTGATTTTCGCACTGGTTATTTTGGCGGCCGCATCTGGCATGATGCCGATTGTCGCGGCGGCTGTGCTCGGAGCTTTCGCGATGCTGGGCACACGGTGCCTCAATACGCGCCAGGCCGCCCGGGTGGTGGACGGGCGCATTGTCATGCTGATCGCCTCGGCCATCGCATCAGCAACCGCGCTTGAAGCCACCGGGGGCGCTCAGATCATTGCCACCACGCTCTTGGGGGCATTGGCCGACGCCCCCCCTGCGGTGGTTATGTCAGCCCTCTTTTTAATCATTTCACTCACCACCAATATTTTGACCAACAATGCGGCGGCCGTGCTCTTCACCCCCATTGCCATCGGGGTGGCCACGCACCTCAATCTGCCGGCCGAACCCTTTGTTGTCACAGTCATATTAGCTGCGAACGCATCCTTCGCGACGCCGGTCGCCTACCAGACCAACCTCCTGGTGATGGGGCCAGGGCATTATCGTTACCGCGATTTTCTGGTCGCTGGAGGACCCCTCATTTTGCTATTATGGGGCGCATTCTCCATTGTCGGACCGTGGTGGTACGGTATTTGATGGGGAAATTGTTGTCAGGCGGGCTCTCCCGCTGGGGCGGCACGGCACTTAAGGCGGGATATGGCAACGTGAGCGACAGCCCATGGTGAAGTCGAACGATCGCTTCGACGAGACCGAAACCGTGCAGGACGAAGCGGACGCCACCCGTCCGCACGACACAGTTACGATCGAGCCGCCCCGCCGGCGCCGGCGCATTACCGTGCGCCGCCTCACCGAACACCCGCAATTTTACCTCACCGCGCCGTCACCTTGCCCCTATCTGCCCGACAGGTTTGAGCGCAAAGTCTTCACCCACCTGGTGGGCGACCGGGCAGAGCCCCTCAACGACCTCCTCACCCAAGGCGGATTTCGGCGCAGCCAAAACATCGCCTATCGCCCTGCGTGCGATGGTTGCCGCGCGTGCGTGTCGGTGCGTGTGGTGGTGAAGGACTTTGTGTGGACCAAGTCGCTGAAGCGCATCATGCGCCTCAACAAGGGCCTTGAGCGGCGAGAGCGCGCCGCGCTTCCCTCATCCGAGCAATACTCCGTCTTCCGGGCCTACCTTGATTGGCGCCATGCTGAAGGCGGCATGGCCGATATGACCGTGCTCGATTACGCGATGATGGTGGAAGACAGCCACGTGGACACGCGCCTGTTTGAGTATCGCGAGCACGACCCCAGCGGCGGCCGCGGCACGTTGATCGGATGCGCGTTGTCGGATGTGCTCGCCGATGGCCTGTCCATGGTCTACTCCTTCTTTGAGCCTGACGCAGCGGCCCAATCGCTCGGCACGTTCATGATCCTTGATCATGTGGAGCGCGCCGCCGCCATGGGCCTTCCCTACGTTTACCTCGGCTACTGGGTGAACGGCTCTGAGAAGATGGATTATAAAACAAGGTTCCAGCCCCAAGAGCATCTGACGGCAAGCGGCTGGGTGTTGACTTAGCGGAGGCCGCCGCGTTTGGCGCGACAGGCGAGGCGGAACCCGGCTGAGACATCAGGGCGTTGGAGTTGCGACTGCCCGCTTATCAGGCGATAGCGTTCTCCTCGACCGGGGCACAGTTGGATGGGATCACAAGGCGTCCCTCACACCTGCGACCGATATAAAAAGCCAAGGCGCGGTGCGCTTGCGTGGAGGCGTGCCGCGCTCTAGGCCGCAAGAGCGAAACCAAAACCATTAGAGGGAGACGCGCCATGGTGCGCACGACCACGTCATGTCTGGCGCTGTTGCTTGTGTTTTGCGCCCCTGCCGAAGCCACAGAATTCACGTGGTCGGGCACCACCGATCCTGCCACCATGGACCCCCATGCCATGAACGCTGCCCCCGTGCTGGGCTTTCTCAACAATGTCTATGAAGGGCTTGTGCGGCGGGGCAAGGACATGACCATCGAGCCCGCGCTGGCCACATCCTGGGAGCCCATTAACGATGGTGAGGGATGGCGTTTCCACCTGCGCGAAGGCGTCACCTTCCATAACGGGGAGGCGTTCAACGCCGATGATGTAATATTTTCCTATGAGCGCGCATCATCGGAAGATGCCGACACCAAGTCCTGGTTCGCCCCCGTCTCTCGCGTTGAGAAGGTGGACGACACCACTGTCGACTTTTACACCACAAACCCCAATCCGATTTTCCCCGACTCCATCGCCAATTGGATGATCATGGACAGCGGTTGGGCGGCGCAAAACGGGGTGGAGTCGCCTTCCCCCAACACCACCACCTACGCAACGCTTAACGCCAACGGCACCGGCGCTTTCCGCGTGGTGGAGCGCGAGCCCGGCTTCAAGACCGTGCTCGCCCCGTTTGAAGGCTGGTGGGACAACGCCGAGCACAGCATCACGCGCGGCACATTCTTGCCGATCACCACCGATGCAACGCGCGTCGCCGCGCTCTTGTCGGGCGAGGTGGATATGATCCGCCCTGTCCCTGTACAAGATGCACCGCGCATCGGTGCTGCGAGCGGGCTTAATGTCATCAACGGGATCGAAGCCCGGGTGATCATGTTGGGATTTGACCAAAACGATCCTGACGACACATTTGCGGAACCGAAACTGCGGCAGGCTGTTGCCCATGCGGTAGATGTGGACGCGATCCTGCGCGCCTTGATGCGGGGCAATGCGCAAGGTGTCTACCAGCTGGTGAGCCCTGCCATGCGCGGCTATTCAACAGACCGCACCGCTCGTCCGTCGACCGATCCCGAGCTGGCCCGCGCTCTTCTTGCCGAAGCCGGCTTCCCCGACGGCCTCGACATCAGCTTCAAATGCCCCAACGACCGCTACCTCAATGATGAGGCCGTGTGCCAAGCGGTCACGGCAATGCTCGCCAAGGCCGATATCCGCGCCGAGCTCGAGACGATGCCTGTGCGCAACTATTTCCCGGCGATGCGCGAAAACCCCTCCGATCTTTATCTCCTAGGGTGGTCACCGGGCACCTTCGATCACGAGCATCCCATCCGCTTCCTGCTGGCGACGCCCAACGCAGAAAAGAAGCTCGGCTCCTGGAATTTTGGCGGCTACTCCAACGCGCGGGTGGATGAGCTTTTGCCGCTCATCCAGTCAGAAATCGACGATGGCTCGCGCCAGGGAATGATCGATGAGGTGGTGGCTATCACCCAGGATGAGACCGCTTATGTGCCTCTTTACGTACAACCGCTCATCTGGGGCACGAAGGACACTATCAGCATGGTCCAGCGGCCTGATGACTTTTTCATCCTGCGCTGGGTGAAGGTGGATTAGCCGCGCACTCCTGTGATGTCATGTGAAGGTGGTGGGCCGTCGGCGGTCAGAGAAAGACGCGCCTGCCGCTATCAGCCGCTTCGAAGACGGCTGTTGTCGCTGCGAGCGTACGAGCCCCATCGTCCGCACTCACAAGAGGCGCTGCCTCCCGCCGGATGACGGCGGCGAAGTGGGTGAGCTGATCGGCAAAGGCGTTGCCGAACACGCTTTCTATGGGCTCTGGCCGTTGGGGCACGCGCCACTCCGGCGGGCCATCAGGCTGCCAGAGCGTCAGATTGGGAAAGTCGAGCGTTGCTGCGGTCCCCATGATTTTGAGCGTGTTGCAGCCGCTTCGCGGGTATTGCGGCGTCTCTCCGGTGGCAAACTCCCAGGCGAAGGGCGAGTTTGCTTGGTCAGAGATGGCAAACGTGCCCAACGCCCCGCTTTGAAACCGCACAATCACCGCGGCGGCGTCTTCCTTGTCGGTCCCACGGACAGCGTTCGAAAGCTCAGCCGAAACACTTTCGATTTCCCCGCACAAGGCGCGGATGAGGTCGATCTCATGGGTGAGATTGATCAGAACAGGACCGGCAGTGCGCTGGTTGCGAAAGCCGGGGGCGTAGTATTCGTCATGCTTGCGGAGCGCCCAGACCCCTGACACCAACACTATCTGGCCAAGGACACCGCTTTGGATGATCTCTTGCGCTTTGGCGAGGGCGCGATAGTGGCGGCGATGGTGGCCGATGAGGATGGCTTGGCCCGTCCGCTCCGCCGCCTCGATCAGAAGGTCCGCCTCCTGATCGGTCGCGGCGATGGGCTTTTCGATCAAGACGTCCACCCCTGAGGAAAGGGCGGCAAGGGCAGGGGCAAGGTGACGATCAGTGGGCGTTGCCACGATAACCCCGTCGGGCGCGGCAGCATCGATGAGCGCTTGTGTGGTCTCAAAAATGGGTTGGTTGCCCGAAACGGCGCGGGCCTCTTCGCTGGGAGACGGGTCGGCAATCCCAACGAGACGGACCCCATCAAGCGTCAAAAGGGTTTTGATGTGCCGGGTGCCGATCACCCCTGCGCCCACCACCCCGATTGCTACGTCGCTCATTTCAGTCATCCGCGAGGGCGGTTTTCGAAGGGGCGAGCATTGTCCTCGCGCTGCATCCGGCGCGAGACGCTCTAGCCAAAGTACTCTTTGAAGGCGGCGATGTTGGTGCGGAAGCCTTGCTCAAAGTCACCGTTGCCGGGGTGGTAAACGCTTTCATAGGAGATGACCCCAGTGTAGCCGTCAGCCTTGAGCGCGCCCGCCATGGGGCTAAAGTGGCCGGCGAGCTGGCCTTGTCCCATCGGCTTCACCTCAAGGGTTGCTTTGGGCGTATCCACCAGGACGTCCTTGATGTG
>JBCDLN010000200.1:0-7945 GCA_038745295.1 Pseudomonadota bacterium
CACCGCCGAAATCGGCTCCATGCGCATGCGAGAAGAGGTGGATGCGCTCCATGTCTTAGGCCTTGACCCGGTCGAGGTCCTTGTTGTGCCGCGCCTGATTGCGTTGATGCTCGCGCTGCCGGTGCTGGCCTTCTTGTCCGATATTGCTGCCCTGGTGGGCGCTGCCCTCATCACCTGGGCCTATCTTGGGATTACACCTGATCTTTTCATCCAGCGCCTGCAAGAGGCGGTCACTCCTTTGGAGTTCTATGTGGGGATCGCCAAAGCCCCCTTCATGGCGCTGATCATTGGGCTGGTGGCATGCAGTGAGGGGCTCAAAGTGGGTGGCAGCGCAGAGTCGCTTGGCCGGCACACCACCAGCGCCGTGGTGAAGGCGATCTTCCTCGTCATCGTGGTGGATGGCTTTTTTGCGGTGTTCTTTGCCGCCGTGGGCATCTAGGGGGCGCGCGCAGATGGCCACACCCACCGTCCGCCCCCCCGTTCCGCCACGAACGCCGTCCAAAGAGCACGTCATCGAGGTGCGCGGCGCGCACGTGGCGTTTGGCGATTTCACCATTTTCAAAGACCTTGATCTTGATGTGCGGCGCGGCGAGATCCTGGGTTTTGTGGGCGGGTCAGGCACCGGCAAATCCGTGCTCATGCGGGCCATCTTAGGGCTTGTGCCCATGGAAGCGGGCACGGTGCGCATCTTCGGCCAGGAGGTGAGCGGCGTTGGTGAGGCAGATCGGCGCGATGTGGAGCGGCGCTGCGGCGTCCTCTTCCAGATGGGGGCGCTCTTTTCCTCACTCACCGTGCGGGAGAACATCAAAGTCCCCATGCGCGAACATCATCGCATGAGCGAGCGGCTGATGGATGAACTCGCTCTCCTGCGCCTCCACATGGTGGGGCTGCCCCGAAACGCGGCCGACAAGCTCCCCGCCGAGCTATCGGGCGGGATGATCAAGCGCGCAGGCCTTGCCCGTGCCCTCGCCATTGACCCAGAGCTCCTCTTTGTTGATGAGCCCACCTCCGGCCTCGACCCCATTGGTGCCGCCGCCTTTGACCACCTCATCGCCAACCTGCGCGACACATTGGGCCTCACCGTTTATATGGTCACCCACGACCTCGACAGCCTTTACAATGTTTGTGACCGGGTCGCAGTGCTGGCGGATAAGCACGTCATCAAGAACGCTCCGGTGAGCGAGATGCTCGATTTCGACCACCCTTGGGTGAGATCCTACTTCAAAGGCGAGCGCGGGAAGCGCTTCGTGTCCCACTGATGGTTGGGGTCATGGCTCTCACTTCCCGCCGGGCGATCAGGTAAAGCCATGGAAACACGCGCCAACTACGTGGCTATCGGCACCTTTGTGGTGCTGGTCATGCTCAGCATCTTGGGCGCGCTCTATTGGCTCTATAAAGCCTCAGAGCCCGGCGCCACCAACCTTGTGCGCATCATCTTCCCTGAGCCCGTCACAGGCCTTTCAACGGGCGGTGCCGTGCTTTTCAACGGCATCAGGGTCGGTGAGGTCGCTCGGCTGGAGTTTTCGCCCCAAGGCGGGGATGACGTGGACGCCATCATCAGGGTGAGCGAGCGCGCCCCTATTAAGACTGACACGGTGGCAAAACTCGGCTTCCAAGGTCTCACCGGTGTTGCCTATATCTCCATGACAGGTGGCTCCAACACGAGCCCAAGCCTTTTTTCCAGCACCGCTGAGGGCGAAATGCCCACCATCCGCGCGGCCACCTCGGCGTTCACCAACGTTCTCGATTCGGCGCAAAGCGTGCTCGCCCGCATCAACACCACCCTTGATGAGGTGAACGGCTTCATCACGCAAAACCGGCCCAATCTTGATCAGGTGGTCTCCAACGTCACTGATCTCACCGGCACGCTCAACGCAGCGGCGCCGCAGATCTCCAGCATGATCGACAATATCTCGAGCGCCGCGCGCGAAGTCGCTGGGGCGGCGCCTCAAATTTCAGGCGTGGTCGATCGGGCCAATGAGATCTTGGCGGCGGTGGAACCCCAAAGGGTGACGTCCATCGTTGAAAACGTGGACACGTTTGCCTCCAACCTCCCGGCCATCGGAGACGATGCGCGGACCGTGGTGGCGAACGTCAACGGCCTTGTCACGCGGCTCGACAGTGTTGCTGGCACGCTGGGCGAAGCGGTCCAAGCGGTGGAAACGCTTGTCAGCGATGTCGACCCCAGTGCACTGAGCGACATCGTGGAGAGTGTGCGCACAGCGACCGAGGTGATTGCCGGCCGTGCCACCGCCATCGGCTCAACCCTTGATGATGCGGCCGTTATTGCCGCGGACGTGCGTGCTGTCACCAGCACCCTTGCGGCGCGGCGGGATGAGATTGGGGAAGCCATCGATCAAGCAACCGGCCTCATCGAAGACGCGCGCCGGGCCGTAGCAAGCGCAGCGCCTGCTATCACGCAGGTCGGCGAGGCGCTGGCGGTGGTGACGCCGGAGCGGGTGGAAGCGATCCTTTCCAACGTGGACCAGATTGCCGCTGACATTGCCCGTCAACTTCCCGATGTGAACAGCTTCATCACCGAAGCAACGTCTGCGGCCCGAAGCGTCGCCAGTGTGTCTGAAACCGTTGCCGCCCGCCGCGATGCTATCGACCAAGCCGTGGTCGACGCCGGCGCTCTCCTTGAAAACCTGCGCACTGCCTCCGCCGGCGCCCCTCAGGTGGTCGACGAAGTCAACGCACGGCTCGGTGAGCTTGGCGGCATCTTGCAGGCGATCGACCCCGACGCCGTCGCACAGCTTGTCCAAAATGCTGAAGCCTTCTCGCAGACGATCGCGGCCCAGAGCGGCAGGATTGACTCGCTGATGACAGCCGCAGAGGCCGCGGCGCGGCGGGTTGAAGCCATTGCCTCTTCGTTTGCCATCAACGTTCCGCAGATCGAGCGGGTGATCGACAGGGTGGAGGCTGCGGTCACATCGGCGCAAGAGTTTGCAGCGGCGCTGCCTCAGTTCGCCGAAACCCTGCGCCCCGCCGTTGAGAACGTGTCCGCCATTGCCACCGTCATCGACCCTGACGCGTTGGGCAATATTGTGGCGAGCGCGGACAGCTTCATGGAAGGCCTCGCCGAGCAGCGCGAGCCCATTGCCGATCTTGTGGCGAACGCTGGCGATGCGGCCCGGCAAGTGGCTGATCTTGGTGCAACGCTGAACGATCAAGGGCCGCAAATCGCCTCCCTTATCGAGAATGCTAGCGCTGCCGCGGCCGGCGCCTCAGACCTTGCGAACGAGCTTGTGGGCCTCACCCGCGATGTGTCGCCCGCCGTCCGGCAACTTGCCGCCTCGATCGAGGTCGTGACGCCAGCGCGCGTGAACGATGTCCTCACCCAAGTCCAGCTCATCGTCACCGGACTTCGCCAGCAAGGGCCTCAGATCGACGCCATCATCGCCGACGTGCGCGGCACAGCGACCGCCGCCCGCACCGTCGCCACCAGCCTTGCCGACCGGGCGCCCGAGCTTCAAAACCTCATTGACAACGCCGCCTCCGCGGCAAACGATGTGAGCAATGCGGCTGCGGATCTTCCCGGCCTCATCGATGCCATCGAGCCAGGGGTTCGCAATGCTGGGGCGGCTCTTTCCGCGCTCAGCCCCGATGACATCGCCCAAATCCAGCGCGATGTTGCCTCTTTCGCCGACGCTCTCGCCACGCAGCGCACCGAGGTGGAAGCACTCATCATCAGCGCAACCCGCGCCGCAGAAAACATTGAGACGGTGGCGCGAAGCGTTGCCCAGCGCACGCCGCAGATTGAAACCATCATCGATGGCACCAGCCGCGCCGTCGGCTCCGCTGAGGAGTTTGCCGCCGCCCTTCCAGGCTTTGCCGATACGCTCCGGCCGGGGATTGAGAACCTCTCTTCGGTACTATCGGCTGTCGACCCCGCCACCATCACTGAGATTGTGAACGGTGCGGGCGACTTCGTGGGCGTCATCGCCTCCGAAGGCGAGACAATTCGCGTCATCCTCAACGAAGCCCAAGTGGCCGCCGCGGGGGCGAGCCGCGTGGTAACCACACTGTCCGAGCGCACCCCGCAAATCGAGGGCGCCATTGACAATGCCTCCGCCGCCATCGCGTCGGCCCGCGGCTTTGCTGATAGCTTGCCTGAGATCGCGGCAACCCTTCAGCCTGGCATAGAGAACCTTTCAAACGCCCTTTCCGCGATCGATCCTGAAACCATCGATGCCATTGTGGCTGACGTGGCCGCGCTATCGGGTGTCCTTGCCCAGGAGGCGCCGCGCATCAGCGTCATCATGGATAACCTGACGCTCACCAGCGAAAACGCGTCGGTGATTGCCGCCACGTTCCGCGGCCAGCTCGACACCATCACCCAAGGTATTGACGATGCTGGGGCGGCCCTCACCAATGCGCGCCAGTTCGCGTCTGGCCTCCCAGCGCTCCTTGATGAGGTTCGCCCCGGGGTTCAAAACCTGAGCGCGGTGCTGTCAGGGATCGACCCCGATGCGGTGAGCGAGATTGTCAACAGCATTGAGTCCATCACCGCCACGCTGCGCGACGCGCGCGGAGAGTTCGCCCAAACCCTCCGCTCAGCACGCCTTGCCACTGAAAACATCGCAACGGTGAGCGAAGCGGTGACGGCCCGCCTCGATCAGATCGACACCATCATCACAAGCACCGCCCGGTTCACCAGTGACATCAGCGGCACAGGCGCTCAGTTCAGCGGCCTCGTGACAACTGCGCGCGAGACCCTTGATGCGGTGCGCAACACCGTCAACGCCCTCAACGCCGATGCCGTCAACGAGATCATCGGCAACGTGAGAACCGTGACAGAGACCTTTAGCAGCCGCGCCAATGAGATCGGCGTTGCCATCGACAATGTGTCCAACGCGGCGCGCGGCCTTTCTGAAGGTCTTGGCACTTTGGGCGGGGCCGATGGCACGTTGCGCCAGATCCTCGACCAAGCCAAAAACATCGCCACCAATCTGGAAGACGCTTCGGCGCAAGTGAGAGGGGTGGTGAGCCGCGCGGGTGACCTTCTGGAAGGGCCCATCCAAACCATGGTGGCCAACGTGACCCTTGCCGCCATCGATATTAGGGCCGTCTCTGCTGCATTTGCGTCACGCGCTGACGAAATCGCCGGCGGGCTCTCCAAGTTCAGCACCACCGGCCTTGACGACTTCCGCGCCGTCCTCAACCAAGGTCGCAGCACTTTGTCTGCCATAGAGACTGCTGTGTCGAGTATCGATCGCGATCCGAGCCGGGTGATCTTCGGCGGGGCCAAAGGCCCCACGTATCAGCCGCAACGCCGATGACGTGGCTTCGCCGCGCCCTCGCGGTCACCCTTTTGTGTGGTCTGGTGGCAGCGTGCGGTGGGCGCGACAGCATTGAGGCGATCTACACCCTGTCGGCGGCCGAAAACCCGGCGGCCGCAGGCGGGACGTCAGCGCAGATCTTGGTGCCTGAACCCCGTGCGCTGGAGTCGCTCGCGTCCAACAGAATTGCTGTCAAACCGACCCCGCTGACGCTCGCCTACTATCCTTCCGTTGCCCTTGAAGATTCAGCGCCCAAAGTGCTGCAGCGCATCATGCTGGATACTTTCCAAAACACCGGGCGCGTCAATGCCGTGGGGCTCCCCGGCCAAAGCCTCCTCATCAATTACCAGGTGGTGACGGAGGTGCGAGCCTTTCAAGCCGAGACGTTTAACGGCAATCGCGCTCGCATCGAAGTCTCTGCCAAGCTCCTCAACGATGCCAACGGGCGTGTGATCCGCGACAGGGTGTTTGTGGCCGTCGCCCCGATGGCCGGCGACAGCGCTGAGGCAGCAGCCGTGGGCCTCAACGCCGCCGCGCAAAACCTTGCCAGCGACGTCGTCGCCTGGGCGCTGACCGCCATTTAAGTCCCGAGCCGGCTTTTGTGGATCGCGCGGCCGATCAAAGACGCGCTCGTTGGGTCGGCGCCGCGTTTCACCGACCAGCTCGGCCGGCACATGGACGACGACGGGTGAATGCCATTCTTTGAACCGGCCTCGGCGCGCTTTCTACTAGAGCGCTTTCGGTTGGATTGGAAACACCACAAGCGGTCCAAAGGCGCTGCAGACTTGAATTCTTGAGCCGTTTTGGCGGCTTCACGTGCTTACACTCAAGCCAAAACGGCTCTAGCCCCTCGCCTGGGGCGTTTGCGGGGGACTCTCAATGGCGGCGCCCGACATCCTCGACAGCCGATACTCGTGCTTTCGCCTCATGGCATCGCTCGGGGTGGCGACGGTTGGCAACGTGGGCATTTGGGCGGTGGTGGTGATCATGCCTGCGCTTCAGGCAGAGTTTGCCATCGATCGGGCGGCAAGCTCAGTCCCCTACGTGATGACGATGGCGGGCTTTGCCATCGGCAACCTTGTTATGGGCCGTCTGGTCGACCGGATCGGGATTTTCGTTACGCTCCTGATCGCGACCGTTCTCATCGCCTTGGGCTTCGGTCTTGCTGCGCTCGCCAACAGCATCTTGGTGGTTGATCTGTTTCACCTTCTGATTGGCATCGGAACGGGGGCGAGCTTCGGGCCACTCCTTGCCGACATATCGCATTGGTTTGCGCGCCGGCGTGGTATCGCCGTCGCGCTCGCCGCCAGCGGCAACTATCTGGCCGGGGCGATCTGGCCGATCGTGTTGGGTGGCATCCTGACGGAACATGGGTGGCGCGGCGTTTACATCGCCCTCGCAGCGATCGCGGTGGCGACAATGGTGCCCTTGGCGTTCTGCCTGCGGCGGAAAATCCCCGCCGCCGCGCTGCACTACGCAGCAACGGTGAGCGCGCAGCGCAGCCGCTCAGTCGACATCTCGCTCGACACAATGCGCCTTTTGCTGGCGGTTGCGGGAGTGGGGTGTTGCATCGCCATGTCGATGCCGCAGGTCCACATGGTGGCGCTCGCCGTCGACCTTGGCTGCGCGCCGATTGTCGGGGCGCAGATCCTTTCGGTGATGCTTCTTGGCGGTGTGGTTTCGCGGATCATCTTCGGGGTAATCGCAGACAAGTTGGGGGGCCCCCGCACGCTGATCATTGGTTCAACGCTTCAATGCTTTGCGCTGGGCCTTTACCTTCCGCTCGACGGTGTTTCGGCGCTCTTTATTGTCAGCTTTATCTTCGGGTTGTCCCAAGGGGGGATTATCCCGTCTTACGCGGTGATCGTGCGCGAGTACTTTCCCCCGAACGTCGCCGGTGCTGTGATCGGTTTCGTCATCATGTCGACGATTGTCGGGATGGCGCTGGGCGGGTGGATTTCCGGCTATATCCACGATGTGACAGGATCCTACCAGATGGCATTTCTCAACGGCATTGCGTGGAATGCTCTCAATATTGCGATCATGCTTCTCATCATTGCGAAGACGCGCACACCGCACGCTGACCCCATCAAGACTTAAGTGAACGGTAGCGTGATCGGCATAGGTGTTCGGTCAAACCTTGAGAAAAGTCGCCCGGCGGCGCCGGTTTCGACGATATGGCAGACGCTGCGCCGGCTTGGCTTATCATGCAAAAAAGTCGCTGAGGGCGGCGGAGTAGGACCAGCTCGACATCGCCAACGCGCTTGTGGGCCAAGCCGCCGCCCGCCCCCGAGAAGACCTCAAGCAGACCATCGGCCGTCTCCTCCATACTTTTATACCGGACGCATCCCGCAGCCATCTCGCCAAGTATTCCTCTGCAGACGAGTCAGTCGAAAACGCCCTAGCTGTCGTTTCTATCAACGTTGTTCACGGCGGAACCGCCATGGGGGCCGTGCCTCACTGCTCCCGCCTATCGTCGATTGTCCCGCGGTGAGCCTGATGCATCAACCCACGGCTTCGCCTCAGCCGGCACAGTTGCCGGCCTCAGACGTTGCCGAAACGCGCAAGCGCGTTTCGGTGGGGTTGACCCATCAGGCCCACCCCGGGATCCTGACGGTGTCGGCTCCGGAGGAACGTCGCTGTTTGGTGTCCCACCAAAGGAA
>JBCDLN010000201.1:0-7869 GCA_038745295.1 Pseudomonadota bacterium
AGGCAATGTCCCCGGGCGCAACTCACGCGATGTGATGCTTCTGGGCGGCAATCAAACCAAACGCGGCACCGTCAACGTCAAAGAATACACGTGGGAACTGCTTTCAGCGGTCGACACCTGGGGCAATCGCTCGCCCTACCTGTGGCCCCAACAAGGCACGCCCAACTGCAACTGCGACCTTCCCACCGCCCGCGCCCACTTTTGCGGTCTGACCTGGCGCTAAGGCGTTCCGGGCCGGACTTCAAAAGGGCGAGCGTTTTCCTCGCTTAGGATGCGGCGCGAACTGCTCTTGGTTGGCCCAAGCAACCGATTGATCAGCACGCGCGCCAAAAAGGTCAATCGGTCCGCCCCTGCGCGGTGGGGGCGTCGGCAAAACCCTTTGTTGTGGCCCGCTGCGCCCTTTAAGCTGCGACCTGCTGCAACAAGGGAACGCTGTTATGTCAGAGCCGCACAATGTCGCCGTTATTGGGCTGGGCGCCATGGGATATGGAATGGCGGCCTCGGTGCTGCGCGCCGGACACACGGTGTGGGGGATCGACATTGACCCGCAGCGAATGGAGCAATTTCGCAGTGAAGGCGGGGCGGACGGCGCGCTGAGTGATGTTGCGGGCGAGCTTGACGCTGTCCTTGTTGTGGTGGTGAACGCTGTACAAACCGAGGCTGTGCTGTTCGGACCATCTGGCGTTGTGCCGAAAATGAAGCGCGGGAGCGTTGTCCTGTCCAGCGCCACCATGGCGCCCGACACCGCCAAGGGGTTCGGCGAACAAGCGTCCACGCACGGCGTCCACTATCTCGACGCACCGATCTCAGGCGGTGCCGCACGGGCTGCCAATGGCGACCTTTCCGTCATGTCCTCAGGCACTCCTGATGCGCGCGCGGCAGCCCGCCCCGTGCTTGATGCCATTGCAAGCACCGTCTTCGAGCTAGGGGATGCACCCGGCGCAGGCTCGGCGATGAAAGCGGTCAATCAACTCTTGGCGGGGGTGCACATCGCCACCATGGCCGAAGCGATGGTGTTTGGGATGACCCAAGGGATCTCACCTGAAAAGTTCTTAGAGGTCATCCCCAAGTGCGCCGGTACCAGCTGGATGCTTGAAAACCGCGCCCCCCACATTGTGGACAGCGACTATACCCCCAAAAGTGCTGTCACCATCTGGCCCAAAGATCTTGGCATTGTCTTAGATATTGCTCGCGACGCAAAGTTTAGTGCCCCCATCACGGCAGCTGCCCTCCAACAATACCTTGCCGCAGCAGGCCAGGGCCTTGGCCATGAAGACGATGCAGCTGTTGCCAAAGTCTATGCCAAAAATGTCGGGATCGCGCTGCCCTAGACCCGCCCGGTACCGAGCCATCCCATCGCTGGCTTGCGGGAGGATTCGCACAGCGGATATCGTGCCGGCATGGCGCCTCTTCCGCGCCGCCTGAGGAGAACCACCCATGACGACGCTGCTCGGCGCCATTGCCGACGATTTCACCGGCGCCACCGACCTTGCAGGCCTCCTGGCCCGCAGCGGCGCCAAGGTGTCTTTAAGAATTGGCGTGCCCGACGCATCTCCCTCAGACACCGCCCCGTTTGAGGTGATTGCTCTCAAGTGCCGCACCGCCCCCGTCTTTGAAGCGGTGGCGGATTGCAGGGCAGCGCTCGCCTGGCTGCGCGCATCAGGCGCACAGCGCTTTTTCTGGAAGTATTGCTCCACGTTCGACAGTACCGCTGAAGGCAATATCGGCCCCGTCGCCGAAGCGCTGATGGACGACCTTCAAACACACCAAACCATTTACTGCCCGGCCTTTCCCGAAAACGGGCGCTCCATCTTCATGGGCAATCTGTTTGTGGGCCGCCAGCCCCTCGCCGAAAGCCCGATGAAAGACCATCCCCTCACCCCAATGCGCGACAGCAACCTCTTGCGGCTCCTCACCCCGCAGGTGACGCGCGGTGTGGGCATCGTGGATCGCCTCACCGTCGCAAAAGGCACTGCCGCAGTGAAGGAGGCCCTTGCGCGCTTAGCACAGGACAAGATCGCGCACGTGGTGATGGATGCTGTCGCCAACGAAGATCTTCATGTCATCGCAGACGCCTCCCAAGACTTTGCCCTGATCACCGGCGGTAGCGCCATCGCCATGCCGCTGCCGGACCTTTATCGCGCCGGCGGCACGCTCGGCCAAGACGCAGCACGCTTCGCACCGCCCAGTTTGGATGATGGGGCCATCATCTTGTCGGGAAGCTGCTCTGAAATGACCCGCGCCCAGGTTGCCGCCTACAGCGCGCAGGCGCCCGCCTTCCAGCTCAACCCCATCCAGTTGGCGCAGGAGGGCCCTGGCGCTGCCCTCGATTGGCTCGATGCGCAGTCCCCAGCTGCAGCCCCGCTCCTTTACGCCACCGCCGAGCCGGAGGCGGTCCGCCAGGCCCAAGATAGGCTAGGCGTCGGGCCAGCTGGCGAGTTGGTAGAGCAGGCCCTTGCCACCCTTGCTGTTGCCGCGCTCAAACGGGGCGCTCGGCGCTTTGTTGTGGCGGGCGGTGAGACCTCCGGCGCGGTGACCAAAGCGCTCGGCGTCACCCGGCTCGACATTGGCGCTGAAATTGCGCCCGGCGTGCCGTGGACATTTTGCAAAAGCCACGAGCATGACATTGCCCTGGCTCTCAAGTCCGGCAATTTTGGCGCGCAAACGTTCTTCCAAGATGCACTCAAAGCTCTCCCAACACCCTAGCAAGCCGACCCGGCGGAAAGCCTCACCATGAAAATCTCCGCAAACCTCGGCTTCTTGTGGACCGAACTGACGCTGCCAGAGGCCATTGCCGCCGCCAAAGCAGCGGGGTTTGACGCGGTAGAATGCCACTGGCCGTATGACGTTCCCACAGGCGACGTCACTGCGGCCCTCAACACCAGCAGCTTAAAAATGCTTGGCCTCAACACACGGCGCGGCGACACAACCCGCGGCGAAAACGGCCTTGCTGCACTGCCGGGCCGGGACGCGGATGCCCGTGCCGCCATCGATGAAGCCATTGCCTACGCCACCGCCATAGGCGCCCAAAAAGTCCATGTGATGCCGGGGTTCTCAGCCGGCCCCACCGCACACAAAACCTTTGTGGAGAACCTTGCCTACGCCGCGGACAAAGCCGCACCCCACAACATCACCATCTTGCTGGAACCTTTGAACCGGTACGATGCCCCCGGCTATTTTCTTTCACGCACAGAACAAGCCGCCGCAATTATTGCCGATGTAGCTACCCCCAACGTCAAACTCATGTTTGACTGCTATCACGTCCAACTGATGGAGGGCGATCTCACCAATCGCCTTCTCGCGCTGATGCCGCTCATCGGACACATCCAATTCGCATCCGTTCCAAGCCGCGGCGCGCCAGACGGTGGCGAGGTCAACTATACACACATCTTCAAGGTGATTGCTGCTGAAGGTTATACTGACCCCATTGGCGCAGAGTATAAACCAGCCGGCAATACTGAACCGACACTGGGCTGGCTCCAAGCGGCCCAAGCCATCTAAGGCGCTGCTGCTAACCCTTTGGCGACCGCCTGCAGTGCCCGGCCGACACGGGCACGGGTATCGGCAAAACGGTCATTAAGGACCAGCGCCTTTTCATCCATGTAAAGATTTCGCCGTAACTCTATTTGGAGGGCATGGACGCCTTCAGCCGGCCTTCCCAAGGTTTGGACAAGATCAGCACCTTTATAGGGCGTGTTGATGGACACCTCGAACCCTTCCGCCACCAGCGCCTCGGCCATCAGTTGCCGAAATGCCAACCCCGAGGTTGCCCCGTCGCGATCGCTGAGCACGATGTGAGGGCGGGTCTGCCCCGCGCCTTCTTCATGCATTGCCGTGGAAACGGTCTGCATGGAGTGACAATCCAAGTAATAGGCTACACCATGCTTCTCCCGCACGGCAGCCACCAAGTCCTCCAAGCCGCTCCGGTAGGGCACCCAGCACGCGTCAAGCCGCCGCGCCACTTCATCTGCCCCCAAAGGCTCAGGGTAAAGCGCGGTATAGCTTGGCGGCGGCGCATCCATCCAGATGACACCTTTTCCAAGTTTCGCCTTAGCGCTGGGCGCTAAAGGAAACGGCAAAACCCCATCAACACTTTCTGGGGTGAGGTCGCTCTTCGCGCGATTCACATCCACATAGATCCGCGGAAACAGCGCTTTGTAGAGCGGCAAGCCCTGGCGGACAGCATCGCCGAAGACTTGATCAACCTGAAAGTCTTCGGCGCGGCGGCAGGCCTTAAGCGGCAGGATAGGTTTGAAATCTGGCGGATAGGTGCAGCCCGAATGCGGGCTGTCGAGGAGGAGGGGGACCGTCTCGCTTAAGGCGCCGTCAAGCGCGGTGGGCGTCATGCGGCAAGCCCGTCAAGCGCTTTCCCCCGCGGCGCTTCGTTGAGGTGGCAGGCGGCCATATGCCCGGGCTCAACCTGCCGCAAAAGCGGCCGTTCTTCGCGGCAGCGGTCAAACGCGTGGGGGCATCTTGGGTGAAAGTGGCAGCCCGACGGCGGGTGGATGGGCGAGGGGATCTCGCCCTTGATGGCCGCAAAGGTGCGCTTGCGCTGATCAAGCCGCGGCACTTCCGCCAAGAGCGCCTGCGTATAAGGGTGGTTCGGCGTCTCAAACAGGGTTTCGGTGGACGCAATCTCAACGATCCGCCCCAAGTACATAATGACGACGCGGTCAGAGATATGCTCCACCACGCCTAGGTCATGGCTGATGAAGAGGTACGTCAGGTCCAAGTCTTCGCGCAATTGCATGAAGAGGTTGATGATCTGCGCTTGGATCGACACATCGAGCGCCGCCACCGATTCGTCGCACACCAAAAAGTCAGGCTCGACCGCCAGGGCGCGGGCGATATTGATGCGCTGGCGCTGGCCGCCAGAGAACTGGTGCGGGTAGCGCTTTTTGTAGGCTGGATCGAGCCCAACCCGCATCATTAGCGCATCGAGCGCATCAGAGAGTTCCGCCCGCGGGATGATGTTGTGATAGGCCGGCGCCTCGCCCACAATCTCACTCACCCGCATCCGCGGGTTCAACGCAGACATCGGATCTTGGAAGATCATCTGCACCTTGAGCGCTGCATCGCGCCGCTCAGCATCGCTCATCTCAGTAAAACGCTTGCCGCGGAAGAAAACCTCCCCTTCCGACGGCTGGTAGATCCCCGCCACAACGCGCCCTAACGTGGACTTGCCGCAGCCCGATTCCCCCACAAGGCCGACCACCTCACCCTTCTCAATGTCGAGCGAGACGTTATCGACCGCATGAACCGTCACCTCTTCAAGGCCCGCGCCGATCAGATTGGCAATCTTTTCAGCAGCATCCAGCGATTTGGTGAACCGCATGGATACATTGGTGAGGGATAAGATGGGCTCGCTCATGCGGCTGCCTCAGCCGGCAGATGCGGATGGTGACAGCGCGCGAGGGCCCCATTCACCGGGAGCAGCTCCGGCATGGTCCGGCACGTGCGATCCGCACGGGGGCAGCGCGGGGCAAAGGCGCACCCCGGCGGAAGGTCAGCAAGGGATGGCGTCATCCCTGGGATTTGCTTGAGCGGCTCGCCACGCTTGTTGTGGCTTGGTACCGAGCCGATGAGGCCCACCGTATAGGGATGGCGCGCATCATCGAGCACGGTGTCGGTGCCGCCCATCTCCACAATCTTACCCGCATACATCACCGCCACACGATCGGCGAGACCGGACACCACCGTCAGATCATGGCTGATCCAGATGAGCGCGGTCCCCGTTTCGGCGGCAAGCTTTTGTACCTCAAAGAGGATTTGCGCCTGGATCGTCACATCAAGCGCGGTGGTGGGCTCATCGGCGACGATGAGGTCCGGGCGGTTGAGGAGGGCCGTTGCGATCGCCACCCGCTGGCGCATGCCGCCGGAGAACTGGTGCGGATAGGCCGTCAGCCGCTCTTCGGGGGATGGGATGCCGACGGCCTTCAGCGCATCGACTGCCCGCGCCCGCGCGGCCTTGCGGGAGACCTTCTCGTGCGCCGTCACCGCTTCAATCATCTGCGTGTCGACCCGCAGGACGGGGTTCAGCGTCATCATCGGATCTTGGAAGATGATCATCAGCTTGCGCCCGCGAATGTCACGGAAGGCTCGCTCGCTCATCCCCACAAGCTCCATCCCGTTGAGCTTGATGGACCCGCTCACAATCTGCCCAGGCGGGTCCACCAGCCCCATGATGGAAAACCCTGTAACGGATTTGCCAGACCCTGATTCCCCCACGATCCCTAACACTTCGCCGCGGTTCACCGTGAAGCTGACACCATCCACCGCCGGCACCACCCCCCCGCGCGTCAAGAAGTGGGTGCGCAGATCGCTCACCTCCAAAACCGGGGTGACGGCACGGCCCACCGTCATTTCGACAGCCTCGGGTTCAGGACATCGCGCAACCGGTCCCCCACCAAGTTGATGGACATGATGGTGATGAGGAGCGCCACACCTGGGAAGATCGCAATCCAGTAAGAGCCTGACATCATGTATTCAAACCCGTTGGAGATGAGGAGGCCGAGGGAGGGTTCCGTCGGCGGCAACCCCACGCCGAGGAAGGAGAGCGTTGCCTCCAGCGCGATGGCAGACGCGGTCTGCACCGTCACCACCACAATGAGCGGCGCCAGACAGTTGGGAAGGATG
The DNA here is from genome assembly GCA_038745295.1 of Pseudomonadota bacterium. GTDB lineage: Bacteria > Pseudomonadota > Alphaproteobacteria > Rhizobiales > Amorphaceae > Acuticoccus. Next base: position 6,637 of record JBCDLN010000201.1, read on the forward strand.
TGCTTAAAAAGCACCCGTCGGTGGGGGAGCGCCAAACATCGCGCCGCCTCCACGTATTCTTTGGAGCGCTCCACCAGGGCAGACCCGCGGACGGTGCGCGCGTAGTAGGCCCACTGCGCAATCACGAGAGCGATGATAATCTTATCGACACCTTTACCCAGCAGCGCCAGCAAGATGAGTGCAATCAAAACGGCGGGGAACGAAAGTTGAATATCAACCACCCGCATGATCACACTTTCGACCTTACCGCCGGTATAGGCAGCAATCAGCCCAACGCTGGTGCCCACAATGAGCGCTATGAACGCACTCATCACACCAACGCTCAGCGAGACCCTGAGGCCATAAAGGATCGCCGAATAAAGGTCGCGCCCTGCACCGTCGGTGCCGAGCCAAAAGGTATACCCATCAAAGGCTTGGGAGCCTGGCGGCATGCGCGAATCCATGATCGAGACGGTTGCCAGGTCATAGGGGTCTTGCGGTGTGATCCACGGCGCAAAGATGGCCGCCAAGATGATGACCAAGAGGACCACAAGCGCCCCAAGCGCCACTTTGCTCTCAACAAACTCCGACCAAAAGCGCTGAAACGGCGTCTCGACTTTGACGGTCTGAGCCCGCGTCTCAGAGGCGGCGGTCGCCTGATCACTCACATCGACCATCCGCCTAGCCCCTTTGTCCGCTGAGCCGCACACGCGGATCAAGCATCGCATAAACAAGATCGACGATGAGGTTGATCACCACGAACACAAAGACAATCAACATCAGGTAGGCGACAATCACCGGCCGGTCGAGCGTTTGAATACTCTCAATCAAAAGCTTGCCCATCCCTGGCCAAGCAAAAATCGTCTCCGTCACCACCGAAAACGCAATCAGCGAGCCGAACTCCAACCCCAGGACCGTCACCACAGGGATCAGGATGTTTTTAAGAAGGTGAATGCCCACGATCCGGGTGGGTGAAAGCCCTTTGGCCCGCGCGAACTTCATATATTCCATGTGAACAGCCTCACGCACACCGGCCCGGGTGAGACGGATGACAAGGCTAATCTTGAGGAGCGCCAAGTTGAACGCCGGCAGCGCGAGGTGCTTGAGCCCATCAAGGGTGAGGAAGGAAAGCTCCACCCCCAACACATCCACAGTGTCACCGCGGCCCGTGGAGGGAAGCCAGCCCAGCATCACGGCAAAGATCAAGATGAGCATGATCCCCACCCAAAAGGTCGGCAGGGAAAAGCCAACAAT
>JBCDLN010000202.1:0-7864 GCA_038745295.1 Pseudomonadota bacterium
CTGCGCAAGCACGACGAGGCTCATGAGCGCGGTAATGATCAACAGCTGGGCGCGGCTGAAGCTGTAGGCTGCCAGGAGGCCAAGGGTGACGGATCGCTGCGGTAGCCGCCCACCAGCTTGTCATTGCCGTCGAACCCTTCAAGCCGGTCGCTGCCGAAATTGCCCATCAGGGTGTCGTTGCCCATCCGGCCCACCAGCGTATCAGCGCCCATCCGCCCTTCGATGTAATTGTCATCGTTGACGCCCAACAGAACGTTGTCTTTGGAGTTCCCTTCAATGCGCATGGTCTTTGAGGCATTGTGGAAGGTGGTTGTCACACCATCAAACGCGCTGCTGGCGCCATAAAGGGCCCGAATGGCCGCTTTGTCCAACGCCTGATAATCGTCCTTGGGGGCCCCGCGCCAAACGTAGGACATGACGGTGTTGTCCGTACCGTCCAGCCCCCGCGAAAGTGTGTTGCGGCCATCATGGGGGTGCTTAAGCCCCATCGCATGGCCGATTTCGTGGAGGATGATCTGAAAGCCGCCGCTCCCGGGCGCATAGTCGCCGTAAAAGGCATTCATCCCAATATCGCTCGAGGTGTTGGGATCAACCGGCGAGGACGATGGAAAATAGGCCCAAGACACTCCGTTTTTGTCGTCATTATAATAAAAGCGCATCATCGTGTCGGCGCCCGGGCCCACCTCCACGAACCTAAGGCCGCCTGCTGCTTCAGCGGCGTCCGTGGCAAGGCGCACATTTTGGCGCAGCGTAGAGTCAGCGGGGGTGTAGCGTGTGCCGGCAAGATCGGCGGCGGTGGCAAAACTATAGGTCACCACCACGGGCGCCCCATCGCCCACATGCCCGTTGAGAGACGTTGTCTCATTGACCAAGAGCGTGCAATAATTGCACATCAGCGCGCGGCCCGGCCAACGGCAACGCCCTGGAAGCACTGTGCCGCGCCAGGCCTTGCCGGGCACGGTATTGCGCTTTTTACCGCACCACCCCTTTCACCGCCCCACCTGCCGGGTCTACATACGGCGGGCGCCGGTTGAGGAAATGTTGTTATGCAAACCGTTATCATCGTCATCCACCTGATGATCGTGATCGCCATGATCGCGGTGATCCTGCTGCAGCGCTCCGAAGGGGGGGCTCTGGGCATCGGCGGTGGCGGCGGCGGGGCCATGTTCTCCGCACGGGGCAGTGCCAACCTCCTCACGCGCGCAACAACGATCCTCGCCATCACATTCTTTGTGACGTCGCTGGGCCTGGGCTTGCTTGCAAAGCAGCAGTCAGGCGCCCCGTCGATTTTGGATGGATCCGCGCCGGCAGCCGGCGCCGGTGTGCCGCTGGGCGATGACGCCACACGCGGCTCTGGTGAGGGTCTGCTCGATACGCTGCGTCAATCGTCAGGCGAGCCGGCCGCCGTCGCGCCCCCCACTGGCGATGATGCGTCCGCGTCGACCCCCACAGCACCACAAGATGCGCCGGCCGTGCCGGGAACACCCGCCACACCACAAGTCCCCACAGGCCAGTAGAGCCAGCGCCTCATAGGTGACCTCGCCACGAGCGGCGGGGTCGCGGCGCCACGGCCACCATCAGCTGATCCCTAGGTTGGGTTGACACCGCCTTCCACGGCGCGCACTGCACAACCATGGCCCCGGCAGCCAGTGGCTCCGGCCGGCAAGCTATCAGCACGCGTGCCGTCTCAGTCGATGGCACGCAGGGCTGCATAACTCGCCAGCCGGCAGACCAGCTTCAGCCCCTATCCAAAACGCTTAAAGACAAGCGGCGGCGGGCCCCGGCGCGGGCGAGGCCACTGGGCCGGTTAGCACCGCGTCAGAGGACCTGCCTGCCGGCGACACCTTACCCTTGGTCACCCCGCCGCCAGCCCCCTTGCAGGGCCGCACCGTTGTGGAGCCCAACATGTCTCATTCGAGCCCACCTTTCCAAAATCCGCTGGCGCGGCTAACGTCCGCGCCCTGGCATAAATAGGAGAACTGTCCTAAATGGAAGGCATCGTTTTTCTGGCTGTGATCGGTGCTGCCGTTCTCCATGCGACGTGGAACGCTCTTGTGAAGGGCGGCTCAGACAAGACGCTCAGCATGGGCGCTATTGTCATCGGCCACATGCCGATCGCCTTGGTCGCCCTTCCATTTGTATCACTCCCAACAGTCGATAGCCTGCCTTATTTGTTGACAGGAACGTTGCTCCACTTCGGTTATCAAATCTTCCTTCTGAAATCATACCAGATGGGGGACCTCACCCAAGTATACCCGATCGCACGAGGCTCAGCGCCATTGATTGTTGCCCTTGTCTCGGTGGTATTTCTTGGCGTCCACTTGAACAGTCTAGAAGCGCTCGCAGTTTTGATCATTGGCGCGGGGATCATTAGCCTGGCGCTTGTCAGGCAAAGCGACGGACTGCAGAACCGCAACGCTGCAGTGGTCGCGCTGATCACAGGCAGCTTCATCGCATCTTATTCTCTCGTCGATGGCCTTGGCGCGAGGCTGGCCGGGACATCCTTGGGCTTTTACAGCTGGCTGGCCATCGGAAACGGGCTCTTGATGGTTGTCTTTCTGGCAATCCGGTCGCCCCAAACCCTGCGCGCTCTTCCGCGTCAGGGCGCGCCCATGTTGGTGTTCGGCGGAGGCGCGTCTTTCATCGCCTATGCGCTTGTGACGTGGGCCTTCACGCAGGCGCCAATCGCGCTCGTCACAGCCTTGCGCGAAACCAGCATTATCTTCGCATTGCTGATCGGTGTCTTTTTTCTCAAAGAGCGCCTCAGTCTCCTCAAGGTCTTCTCGACAATGGCCACCCTGTTGGGCGCGATCCTGCTGCGCTTTGCCCGATCATGAAGATCGCGCAGTTCAACTCCTCAACACTTGCCAGCAGCAGGCGATCGTCGTCACCCACACACCCCCCTTCGGCATTGCTGATCTTCAGAAGAATGGGGATCACGAGGGCAGCAAAGCAATCCTTAATCTGATATCCGCCAAGAACCCGAAGTGACTTTTATGCGGCCACATCCACCATTCATGGGGGATGCGCGGACAACTTGGGTCAACCAAGGTGCAAAACCTCGGGCCAGGAGGAAATTGGATTGACGTCTGATCACGCAAAACGTCGGCTAAGCTGGCAGACCCACAGTCTTGGAAGTGTATCTTTGAGGCATACGAATGAACGCCTGCGCTCACCGACCTAGGCTGGCAACGGGCCAACGCTGCCAGCGTCAGCTCAGGAAATCGACATCGATGCTCGACGTATAGAAGTTCTCACCAGTCATAATACTGTCGTCTACGGAGGCGTTGTCTTCAGGAGCACTACTGGCCGAATGATTGGTCGATGAAACCATCGTATGCCCGATGCGAAACGCAGCGGTCGACGAACCGTTGGAGGCTTGGTTGGTGTCAGTATCGTCACCGATCACAAAATCGGCGCTCTGGTCGGCAGAGTTCCAGTCCTGATAGGTACCGGGCAAAAAAGACATGTACGCATCTTGAGGTTCAGCATCGGCCATTTTTGTTTCCTCCTACAATAAAGAGTGACTGATCCGTCTCGATTATTCGCCACGGCAATCGTTCTCGCCGCTCAAATTGAATGGGATCGGCAAAGCCAAGCTCAAAGCTGCAATTGTGTACGGCCGCCATGCACGAACACCACAAGTGGCCCGAAACACCGGCGTCGCCGCTCATTCTCGCGCCCGCAAGGTGACTCGCTCAAATCTTGACAGCCCCTCCTGCAGTCACGGACATGGATTGAGAAATGCGGGCTCCCGCACGCAGGCTCATGCCGACCAGCGCGAGCGCAGTCCTCATAGAGAGTGATACGCCCCGCGAAACGCCATTGTGACGTGGAAACCGCAGGAAGGGAAAAAGCTACCGCCTTCGCGCGCGAGAGGCATGTGGGCGGTTTTCCAACATGGGCGGCCACTCGGTCGGAGCCTCTCGACTTTTCGGCTCCCCCGCCGCTTGCCGGACGGCAGGCGCGCCCTCAACTGCAGACCGACGTATCTGTTTTGATCCATTGTGATAAAAGCGACACGATCTTGGAGTGGTCACGTAGCACAATGCGCCAAGCTCAATCAGCACCACGGTTGATTAAACTTATAGATCTGAGAGTGGGCAGAGACACCAGCACCACACCGGCCATTGCGAGATATGCAATCAGTTCATTCCGCCCATAGGTATCGACTGCGATAGCGATTAAAGCCCAATTAATGGCAACCCCGTATGTGGGAGCTCTTCTCAGCGTCCACTGGACCATGAAGCCGATGCTGATCGATAGAACAATAAATAACACTGCTGAGACACTCTCTGGAAGGACGCCGTAACCAGTTAAAACAACCGATACCGAAACGCAGCACGCTGCTGACAACCAGCCCGCATAGAGCCCAATGGGCCATGCACCTAAGAGAGGATTTTGTTTCGGGGATCGATAAAGGGCAACAACAGCGCCACCGAGCATGATACAAATCATCACACTCGCCCAAACGGGGCTTGCGACGGCTACAGGGAGCCAGAATGTCCCAACAACTAAAGATACAATCAACGAAAGCCGCGTGGCGTGCCACTGTGCATCATCGGAGCGTTTAAATAATGCCCAAAACAGACTCAAAATCAACCAGATGAAAATTGGACCCCATATAATAAAGGCGTAAGCAGCAGGTACAACTAACGGATCTGGAACGGGTATTGGGTACAGGCTATCATCATACCCACGGAAATCGGGTACTAGAAAATTTGACCCCACAAACGTGAGGCTCAAAACCGCTGCAACAACTGCTACCGCTTTCCTTAAGTTCAGCATACGTATCCTACCTCTCCTAACCTTTGAGTGCGCCAGCTGTGTTTTGACGCTGACAACCGGGTGTGAGGCCTTCCCCTTTTGAAACGTATGACGCTTTGCCCAGCTACGTTGAGCAGCAAGACTTAATCGCTAATACGGATGAACCGCTGCTTTGGATGAACGACCCACCAGTGTGTAAAAGCCGACCTTGCCGACTGACCGCCAGAAGGCTGCTTTGCCCAAATCTCAGGTTTTGAAAAGAACATCTGCTATCACAGCACAATTCTCGATAGGTGGCACTGCAAGATGAACGCCCTATCGCACGCCCCGCCTCAAGGGCGGCACGGTGTGGCCCCGTGGGCGCACCCCACAGAGCAATCAAGCGCCGGTCACGGATGAGGCACTAACTCACCGCCAAGCGCGGCAACGTCCAGAACTCTCCTTGCCCGCCAAGGGAGCGCACCATCCCCGGCGACGTCACACGCCGCCTCAGAGTGCGGTGGCCCCAGCAAGCCCATCGCCCAAAAGTCGGCACAAGGCCGGTGCTCTTCGCCAGGAACACTCCAAGGCCACAAGTTAACCTTAAGTGCTCCACAAAAGCCCAATAGAGGAACGAAACATTAAATTTAAACCCAGACACAATTTCGCCCGGACACAACAATTTTCAGACAATATCTCATCATATTCAGATTTTACCACGCCCCTCGAGGAAGACATGAAGTCTTTCTTCACCAAAAAAACTGATCAAGGTGAAGAAATAAATGCAAAGCCCCGTCAACTGGACCGACTATTCTGGCGCATCACCAGAATACTTCACCCCTTTCAACATCGACTACCCCGTCGCGCCCCAATCCACTTGGCCAACCGGCGGTACGGCGCGCTGGCCGGACGGAAGCGGCCCGAGCGCCGGTAAAATCGTCGTCGCCGGTTCAGATGATGTGTCCCGCTACAATCCGGACAAGGACATTTTGGTCTTCGGCTTCCGCGACGGGTCGGGCGGCGTCTTGGAGATGAACGCCCACAACTACTGCGTCCTGTGGGAGCGCACCGGACCTGATACCGTCACCCTGCACGTGATGCCGGTGAGCCGGTTTGAAAGCACCACCCCCATCGCGTCCATCGAAAACCTCACACTGTCAGAGCTGCCCACTTTGGTGGAAAGCTGGGCTCCCACCAACAATCACTTCCAGGACGACCTGGTCTCCAGCGTTTTCGCCCTCACCCGCGCGGACGAGATCCCCGACAATCATATCGCCATCTTCACCCACGAAGCCGGCGTCACCACCACCTACGACTATGCCGCCCTCAGCGCGGCGCATGACACGGTTGTCCTCAACGCCGTCACCATGACCGGGCGCGAGCTTGATGCCAGCTACGACCCAGCAACCCAAACCCTCACCATCCGCCACTTCGGCGAAGACTGGGGCGGCTACAATGATGTGTGGGGCGAAACCGTCATCACCTCCATCACCCCCGAAGATCTATCAAACCTTGACATGCTGTGGCGCCGGGACGCTGCCCTCGAAGACGGCCGCCTCCTCAAGGGCCGCTTTGAAGCGTTTTTGGCCGACCTCAGCGGCAACGACAGCACCCCGCCGGGCGACCATGGTGATGACGGCGCTCATAACGATGGCGATCACGGCGACGATGGTCATGATGGCGGCGATGGCCACGACCACGGCGATGGAACCGGCACCGGCAGCACCCCGGGCGACTACGCCCTCACCATCCAAAGTATCTGGGAAACGGGCTTCGTGGCTGAGTACGCGTTCAGCCCCACGGAGGATGTGAACGACTGGCGCGTCACCCTTGCCTTCGACGGGGACATCACCAGCATCTGGAACGCTGAAGTCCTTGCCACCGACGGCAACACAGTCACCCTCGGCCCCAAAGACTACAACACCGCCCTCGCAGCTGGCAGCACCACCACCTTCGGCTTTGTCGCCACCGGCAATGACACCGACATTATGGTCATCGAGGAGGCCTCTGAGCCCCCAGAGCTCACCACCAGCCTTGTGGTGGTGGAGGACCGCGGCAACCGGGCCATCCTTGAACTCACCATCACCAACCATCTCGACACGCTCGTGGATGACTGGACGCTCACCTTCGAGGCCCCGTTCAGGATTAAAGACATCGAAGGCGCCAGCGGCGCCGTGCGCCGTGGCACAGCCCTCTTGGAGGATGACCCGGCCACCCCCCTCGCCCAGCATGAAAGTGTCACCATCACCATGAAAGTGCGCCGCCGCGATCTTGATATTGACGCCTTCGTCACCGAGACCGCCGACGATCTCACCTTCATCTAGCGCGAACCCCCATGACCAGCGCCCCTGACCGCCCAGACGGGGCGACTGCTCAGGCGACAGCCCCACCAAGGTCTGGTCTGGTCTCACTCACCCAATGAGACCAGACGGTGCTCAGCCAGCCGCACCGCCAACCGCAATCTGCCCGACCGCCAGCACTTCAGGATGTCATATTGAACGGGGCCGCGCCCACTCCGGGTCATTTGAAGAAGTGGTCGCGCTTAAGGTACGCAAGACCGCCCCTCCCCTCCCTTCAGAAGGGTTTGCAAAACCGCTAAAATGGAAGGGCCTTTTCCGCACTCACCTTGAACCCAGAACAGCAGCTGGGAAACCCGATCCCGCACGACAATGGACAGGACCAGCGCATACCGCGCACCGTCATATGATGCGATCTCTCTGGCGCCGTCGTCGACCTCCACAGTTTGCCCAATTGGGCGCCCCCGCAGTTGGCCAACACCAAACACGCTCTCAACGCTTCGATCACCGCCCTGGCCCCCAACGCCCTTATCATCTTCAAAGCGACAAGCAGCTCCGACCGAGCGCCAATCGCAGCTTTGACTACAGCCGGCCTTTCATTCTCGCGAACCAGTCCGCGCCAGGCACATGAGCGCGCCCGGCCCCGTCCCGCCAAGACCCACCGCGGCGACGCTGAAGTGTGAGGTGCTCCCCGAAAATTGGACAGCGGCGTAAGCTACGGAAGGGGCCTGCTGGTCTTTGAGGCAGGAGATCAGCGAATGACGACACGCAAGCAGCACAAACCGGCGTTCAAGGCGAAGGTGGCGCTGGAAGCCGTGAAG
>JBCDLN010000203.1:0-7837 GCA_038745295.1 Pseudomonadota bacterium
CAATGATTGTCATGGCACTTATCTTTTTGCTGTTGGAAAAGGGAGGCGCTTGTGAGCGAACACGCCCCAGTCCTCGTCCACGATCCTGTCTGGCGCAGGATCCGTGACGAAGCAGAAGCCATTGCCAAACGTGAGCCCACTATGGCGGGCCTTATCCACGCCACCGTGCTGGACCAGCCCAGCCTGGAAGATGCGCTTGCAGAGCGCATTTCAAGCCGCCTCACCGACCCTGCCCTACCGGCCGCCCACATTCGCAACGCCTTTATCGACGCGCTGGCGGATGAGCCACTTTTGGCGGATGTTTTTCGCGTTGATCTCGTGGCTGTGCTTGACCGGGACCCCGCGTGCGAACGGCTCATTGAGCCGCTCCTTTATTTTAAAGGCTTCCACGCGCTGACCGCCCACAGGATCGCCCATTCGCTCTGGATAAGGGGCAGGCGCGATCTAGCGCTCATGCTCCAAAGTCGTGCTTCGGCCGCTCTCCAAGTGGATATCCACCCCGCTGTCCCCATGGGGCGCGGCATTTTCATTGACCACGCCACAGGTGTTGTCATTGGCGCGACAGCTCAGATCGGTGACGATGTCTCCCTTTTGCAAGGCGTCACCCTGGGGGGCACCGGTAAAGACCGCGGCGATAGGCACCCCAACATTGGGTCAGGCGTTCTCCTTGGCGCCGGCGCCAAGGTGCTGGGCAATTTTGACATTGGATCATGCTCTCGCGTGGCTGCCGGCTCTGTGGTTTTGTCGGCCGTCCCGCCGAACGTCACGGTTGCAGGGGTGCCAGCTCGGGTTGTGGGGACCGCAGGCTGCCCCGAGCCTTCCCGCTCCATGGACCAAATCCTCGCCGAGGGCGGCTAACGTAAGACGACTCTCTTGCGAGCTCATCCGGTGAATATCCTGGTGATCGTCGCCGATGACCGGGGCCCGCGCGGTCCATCTGCGACCGCGCAGCCTTGTGGTGACAATGTCGCTGAACCGCCGGCACCCATTGATTGAAAGCGCCGGTTGAGGCAGCGTGCGCGGCATGCCCCCCGCCTTCAAAGGGAGGGCCGGGCGCCGTGTCGATGGTCAGCGCCCCACCATCCACCAATGGGAAGGATAGGCCGTGGACAAGGACGAAATCGCGAAGCTGGAAGCGTATATGCGCCGCACCTTCGCCAACGACACACTGTCGGTCCGCGCGCGCCCGCGCAAAAACGACTCCGCTGAGGTTTACCTGGGCGAAGAGTTCATCGGCGTGCTCTACCGGGACGAGGACGAGGGCGAACTGTCCTGGAACTTTAGTATGGCAATTTTAGAAGTGGACCTGGAAGGCGCCTAAACCGTGCCGCTTTACGCGCTCGATGGCGCTCTGCCAGACCTTGCGCCCGCTCACTGGGTTGCGCCCACCGCGGTGCTCATCGGCAGGGTCCGGCTCCTCCATGAGGCGTCGGTTTGGTGGAATGCGGTCCTGCGCGGTGACAATGAGTGGATCACCTTGGGCGAGGGGTCCAACATACAAGATGGCGTGATCTGCCACACCGATATGGGCGCCCCTCTCACCGTCGGGTCAGGCGTTACGGTAGGCCACGGGGCCATTTTGCACGGGTGTACCGTCGGCGATGGTGCGCTGGTGGGCATGGGCGCCACCGTGCTCAATCATGCCGCCATTGGCGCTCAATGCCTCCTGGGCGCGGGGGCTTTGGTTCCCGAGGGCAAAACCATCCCAGAACGAAGCCTCGCGGTCGGCGCGCCAGCCCGGGTGGTGCGCACATTGGACGCCGCCGAGATCGAGGCCATTGCCGCATCCGCCAAGCGCTACGTCAATAACTGGATGCGATACGCCACATCTTGCAAAACCCTCTCCCCCACCCAGTTGGTGGAGAATGGTTAGCCTGCCAACGTCGCCCCTGCCGTTTTTTAAACACCTGCGTTTTCTTCCGCGCGTGCTCCGTCTGGTGCAGCGGCCCCTTCTCGCGCGGCTGACTGTGGGCGGACCCATCAGCAGGGTTGGCTTTTGGCCTGTGCCTCAAAGCCGCCGCGGGAATGACCCCATGCGGGCACTCGCCCCATGAACCACATCCCCAAAATCCCACGCGCAGAGGATGCGCCACGGCCGTTTCGCGGCCCACCCTTTGGTGGCCCGCCCTATCGCCAACCCCCCACCCGTGAACCCATGTTCACCATCCCGGGCTCGGTTCTGGCCATGGCCGCCATCTTGTCCGTGATCCACATCATCCGCGGCACGCTGTCCTTCCACGACGATTTGACGGTGCTTGCCTGGTTCGCCTTCATCCCCGCACGTTTCACCAGCGAGTGGGCCGGGTTACCCGGCGGCATCGCGGCGGATGTGTGGACCTTCTTCACCTACGCGGGCCTCCACGGGTCCACCATGCACCTCGTCACAAACGTCATTTGGATGGTGGCGTTCGGTTCGGCCGTTGCGCGGCGGTTTGGTGCATGGCGCTTTTGGCTCTTTTCCCTCGTCACCGCTGCGGGGGGTGCTGGCGCCCACCTTTTCGTTCATTGGGGCGATACGGTGCCGGTGGTCGGCGCCTCGGCTGCCATATCCGGTCAGATGGCCGCCGCCGCCCGCTTCGTGTTTGATGAATATGGCCCGCTTTCCTTCCGCTTTGGCGGCGAAGCCGCACGCTACAAGCGCCCCGCCCGCAATCTTGCCGACACGCTATCCAATAAACGCGCACTCACGTTCATCATCATCTGGTTTGCGGTAAACCTGATCGTCGGCGTTGGCAGCAGCGTTGCAGGCGGCGTTTCCATTGCCTGGGAGGCCCATCTGGGCGGCTTTGTGGTGGGATTGCTCGCCTTTAGATTGTTTGATCCGGTGCCACGTTAGGCACTCGGCCCAGTTTTCAGCTACACTCCCCCAAACCGTCAGAGATAAGCGGGGAACGTCACCAATGACCGTCAAAACAATCCTTGATGAAAAAGGCAACGCGGTGTTTTCCATGCCGCCGTCGGCAACGCTGGCTGAGGTTGCTTCAGAGCTTGCAAGCAAACGGATCGGCGCGCTCCTGATCATGGAAGGGGAGACGCTGTCCGGGATCTTATCGGAGCGCGACGTGGTGCGCGCCCTTGCTAAGGACGGTGCCGCCGCCCTTTCCGCCCCCACGTCCCACTACATGACGCAGGCAGTGGAAACGTGCGGGATCGACGATCTGATCGATGATGTGATGGAGCGCATGACCGCTGCCCGTTTCCGGCACCTGCCGGTGGTGGACGACGGCAAAGTCATTGGCCTTGTGTCCATCGGTGACGTGGTGAAGCAACGGATCGAGGCCGCCGTGCGCGAGCGGGACGACATGCGCGCCTATATCTTGTCCAGCTAAGCTCACCACCACCCGGCGTCGGGCGGTGGCGCTCAACTGCGCCGCTGGGGGCGCCGGCGCAGCACAATGCGCTGTGTTTCTGCCCATTGGCTGCGTGCCCGGGGGTCTTAACGCTTACGCAAAATGAGTGTGACGATCATCGATTCAAAAGCGTAGACGCCCGGCTCATCGCGATAAAGCGCAGCAAGGCGGGCGAAGAATGTCTCTGTGAGGTCCTCAGCTTCGGCCACAGAGTTTGCAGATGGTTCAAAGAGGTGGAGCTTTAAAGAGGATTCTCCGAAGCCGCGCACATAGGCTGAGTAGAGCGCGCCATAGGTTTCAGGATCTGAAAGGTGATCCTCATAAAGATCGTCGGGGTGGTACGCGGCGGGGTGGAGAGACGCCTCGATAATCTCCACCGTTTCCAGCAAACCCGGATCGCGCGCGAATGGCCGCTTTGCCTCTTCAACTGTCTGAAACCAGAGGGGGAATACAAACTGGTCAAGCGCGTCCTGCTGCACCAAACCGTCCTGTGCCATGCCTTCGGCGACCTTGTAGAGGCCTCGGTATAGCTTGCACGCTGCCGAGCGTACCCCATTGATCTCACTGGGGTCGGGCGTGCTGCCAAGCGTGGAGATCATGGTGTAGCCACCGGGGCGCAGTTCAGCGATCCTGTTGCGCACGAAAAGATCCCAATCGCGATCGGCCTGCGCGGCCACCTCTTGGCGCGCATCCCCGGTGAGGTCGGCAAACAGCAATGTGCCTGGCGAATGGATGCTCACGGCGCTCCTTAGCCAATGACTGGCGGTGAAGCACGTGCTGAGCGAAAGGGTGTTGTCCCCCGCCATCTGGTCGTAGAAAGAGCCAACGGCGAACTCAGTCCTCACAGGCCCGGTGCCCTTGTCATAACCCTTCGGCCCGAACACCAGAGCGCTCAGCGCGTTCCAATCATTTCCGGGCTGATCGGAGTGACGCACCGTCAAAGGGGCACCGGGATGAAGCTTTTGATAGGTCTCCACAGCCGGCCGCACAGATTCCAAAGCGCTTGACGCGGGTCCACATCCGTAATCGGCTATCACGAATTCTGGATCAACGCGGCCAATTTTTGCAACAAGATCGCTGATCACATCAGAGCGGCTCAGAATATGCTGATACTGCATGTGGGAGTGGCGATCATAATCGATCATCCCCTCCGTAGCGGCAGACGTTTGAGGCTTCATGGCAGTGTCTCCAAAGAGCGTCGTTGATTTGGCACAATCACGGACAGACGCAAAAAAGCGCGCGTTGCGTCATGTCACCATGGCCGCGACGAGCGCGGCAACGCCTCCCCAAAATAAAAGGAGCCCCACAACGACCCATCGCCACACGACCACCCTATAGGCTCCCGGGGCGTCACGTCGCCCTTGTTTACGCCAACGCATCAGCGGAACGTCTTGGCAGCGCGAAGCCAAGCCTTGAGGCAACCTGCCGGGACGCACCTGGCAAATTGGCAAGGTCTGGAAGGATCCACATCGCGTCGCATCTTGGTCGCCACAACGGCCTCACGGGCGTGCTGGTTCTATCGCCCTCATTGTGCCGATCTCTATGGGGTTCTCAAGCCCGCATGAAAGCCGGCGGGCCACTGGCTGCAGACGGCAGATTTGCAATGCAGGAAACAAGAAAATGCTTAAAAAAATGAGCGCGTCGCGGCAGGCCCGCACGCGCTCATTGTGCATGTGGGCCTTGGGCGTTCATTCCAAGGCAGGCGTCACTTTCCGCCGCTTCTCGACCAGCGGCATGCCCTAAGCTGCCGCCCAGTAACAAAGCTTTGGTCGGTCAGCGCTCATCCAATCAGGTTCAATTCACCCTTAGTGGCGTTCACCAGTACCACCATACACTCGGTCAGGCGGGTAACGCCGCCGCCTGACCGAGAGCGCTGCTATGAAAAGATGAAGTCCGATTCATCCATGTCAGTGGCCAGCGTGTTTTCGACGATAATGGTGGTGCCGCCGGCAATAATTTGCGTGTCATCCGCGATCTGGTTGATCTCCAATACGTCGAAGAGGGGCTCTTCTTCAGGCGACTCCAGCCCGATGATTTCGATTGTGTCGATGCCCTGCTCAAAGTCGATGATTGTGTCAGTACCATCGCTGGTGTCGAAGATGAATCTGTCAAACCCTTCGCCGCCAGAGTTGACGTCATTGCCATTGCCGCCTTGAAGGCTGTCGTTACCGCCCTCACCGTAAAGTTCATCGTTACCGCCGTCACCGAGCAACAGGTCATCGCCCTGCTCGCTGACCTTCACTTCGACAAGTGAGATATTGTCGAGGACGACGCCTTGATCATCTTCGGAACCGTCCGTCACACCCTGGAACCGGAGCGTGTTCGTTCCATCACCACTGCCGCCAACGACGACGAACTCGAAGGTTTCATAAGAATCCACGGCATCAGGTGAAATGGTCGCGACGAGTTCGCCATTCCAGTAGACATTCATGGTTTCATCGGGGGCATCGCTCGGCGGGTCCCATTGACCGGCGTCGAATGTCAGCTTGTAGGTTGCCCCCTCTTCGACACCGGCGACAGTCTGTGAAATATCGATGATCTTGTCATCGATTGAACCTGTGTCCAACCAGTACTCGCCCTCCGAGGACGGCATCCCCACCACACCGTCCAGAACAATCTCGGGCGTGCCGTTGCCTGTGCTCGTCCAACCCTGAAGGTTATTGCCCACAAAACCAAAATCCCGGGGGCTGAGACCACGGGTATCTTCGAATGAGCCGTTGACGATCAAGTCGTCGCCAACGACGATCATGCGGGGATCATCGCCGCGCAAGGTGTCGTCGCCGGAGCCACCTGACAACGTGTCGTCGCCAGCTTGGCCGTTTAGGTCATCGTTTCCGGTGTTGCCATAGAGTTCATCGTTGTCGTCGCCGCCGTTGACAACATCGTCCCCCTGTCCGCCGTACACCGTGTCTTCGCCGGCACCACCGTCGACGGTGTCATTGTCACGGCCGGCGCGAACACTGTCGTCACCTTCGCCCCCTTCAATGGAGTCTTCGCCTTTACCGCCACGAATACTATCGTCACCATCACCGCCGTTTAGCGTGTCATCCCCGGCGCGGCCAATCAGTGTGTCTTCACCGCGGCTGCCATCAACCGAGTCGTCGCCTTTCCCGCTAATAACAAGGTCGTCCGCACGGCCTGCATCGATGGTGTCATTACCGCGACCACCAATGAGCGTGTCCTCACCACCTTTGCCCAGGATGAGATCGTCGCCCTTCGCACCGCTGACAAAGTCATTGCCACGCGATGCGTTGAGTGAATCATCGCCATCACGCCCAAAGACAATATCGTTGTCTTGCGTTGCCTTAATCTTATCGTCCCCACTCGTTCCCACTACGAACGCCATGTCCACTCGTCCTCAAGACTTACAAAAACCACGTTACAACGCTTGATATGCATCAGGCTTTTGCTGAACAAGATACTTAAGATATGGAACTGAGGATGTGGCGCACGATGGTTCGGGCAGAAGATAGCAAGGCAGATTGGGCACTTTCGTTAGCCGCAACCGAAAACCTCAGGTCACTAGCCATGTTTACGCCACAGTTTTGGCACATTGCGGCCGCGGCGGAACCCAACGGTTTTACAACGCACGAGCGCAAAAAAATTTTCCGCTCCGTTATGGATATATGAGAGCTGACAGTTTTAAGGGATGTGAATGCAAGGTCGGGAACCCAAGGATCAACACCTTGGTTTGCTGACACCACAGTTTGAGGGAGCCGCCTACGATACCGCTTACGCCCCCCGAAAAAGGAGTGATGCGTGGACGATAATTTCGACGATCTCTATGCCGGGGTTTTTGACGACCACGCCATCGAAACCGCCTGCGCAGGGCTCCATGGCCTCAATGCAGGTGGTGCGACGATGCTTTGCTTTGTCAGCTGGGCCAACGAAAATGTCTATATTGGTTTCGCGCAAGGTTTTGATGAAGCCTTCATACATAAGGCTTTGGGCAATGCTGCCTGGGCCCACACACCTAGCGAGGACGACCTTTTTCTGTCTAAAGACGCCCTCTGGAAAGACATTTTATTCCTTGAGCCGCAAGCAGAGCAGGTGTTGCCAGATCCCCGTCGTCCGCACCCTGGAACCATCCTCCGTTCCAGGCTTGCACCGGGCCTGACAGATCTGGGCGGCGATCAAACCTACAGCGCCCTCCTTTGTGCCTTCCTATCCCCGGCTGCGCCTAAGCGTACCCGTGTGGCCGTGATCGAGCATCTGACCCAGTTCTCTCAATCCTTGTCCAGAGTCCTCACTTTGAGAACACAGCGCATTCGGGAGCTGGCACGGATCCGTGCTGAACTTGTCGAGACGTTCGATGTTCCCGTCATCCTTGCCAATGATCACTATGATATCGCAATCATGAACCGAGCAGCAAAGAGTTACTGGCGCACCAGTGGCCACCACGCTCGCGATATTTGGCCGACATCTCTTAGTGACCTTGGCTTAAACATGAGTCAGCTGCAAGATCAGCTCAATAAGCGGACCAATTC
>JBCDLN010000204.1:0-7835 GCA_038745295.1 Pseudomonadota bacterium
GCCGACCGCAGACGAAGATCGCCCAGGAACATCAAGCATTGGCTTGCCTCCTCACGGCCGTGTGGTCAGCCGACGAACGCTTTTTCCACCACGTAAAGGCCTGGCTTGGCGTTGGAGCCCTCGGCAAGACCGGCGGCCTCCGCGAGCGCTTTGGTGTCGTTGATCATGGCGGTGGAGCCGCAGATCATGAGGCGGTCGCGATCAGGCGACCACTTGGGTGCTTCGGCAGCATCGAAGAGCGCGCCGGACTGGATGAGCGTGGTGATGCGGCCCGCAAGACCCTCCGTGGGCTCCCGAGTGAGCGAGGTGATGTGGGTGAGACGGCCTTCCACAACCTCTCTCAAAAACTCATGGTTGAGCGTCTCGTCCACCACCTTGTTGCCGTACTCGAGCTCCGCGCGGGTGCGGCAGGTGTGGGTCACCACCACCTTGTCAAACCGCTCATAGGTCTCAGGGTCGCGGATGATGGAGGCAAACGGCGCAAAGCCGGTGCCGGTTGAGACAAGCCACAGCGTGCCGCCGGGGATCAGCGCATCGGTGACTAAAGTGCCTGTGGGGCGGGGTTTAAGGATCACCTCATCGCCGGGAGCCACTTTGGCAAGGCGCGAGGTGAGAGGCCCGTTGGGCACTTTGATCGAATAAAACTCCAGCGCATCGTCCCAGTTGGGGCTTGCGATGGAGTAGGCGCGCAGCAGCGGACGTCCGTTCTCTTGCGGCAAGCCGATCATCGCAAACTCCCCGGAGCGAAAGCGAAAGCCAGCGGGCCGCATGGTGCGGAAGGAAAAGAGGCTATCCGTAAAGTGGCGCACCGCAAGGACGGTTTGCCCGTTTTGAAGCAGGGGCTGTGCTGCGTTCTGAGCCGCTCTCACGATGCGTGCCTCAGCGCCCAGATCCCGCGCTCAGCGCCGCGGCTGGTGGTGTCGGCCACATAAAGCTCGCGCACGGCAACGGCCGCAGCATCGCGCCAGGCGCCCTCGCCATGGCGCTCTAGCCGCTCATCGGTGATGGCGATGGCGTCAAAGCCCGACTGGAACGCATGGCGCGCCTGGTCGGGAATGAGCGGCCCCGTTGCGATGAGGGTCCCGCCATACCCCCGCGCGCGCAACTGGCGGGCGACGGAAAAGCCTCGACCGTCGGCCGTGCCACCAAACAACACGGCAATGCTATGCGCCACAGGTACACGGTCGATGGCGGCATCGCCTGGGATCTCGACCTCGGCTGGCGCGTCCATCGCGCCAAACGAGCCGTCGGACTTAAGCAGCCACATGGGCCGTTTCTCCATAAATTGCTGTCTTGAACGGGGCTTTGCCCAAGCGCGCATAGGTGTCGGCAAAGCTTTCACCGCCCGCGCGTTCAGCCTCCCACACGGCGATGAGCTGCTCCACAACGCCCGGCACCTCTTCGGCTTTGAAGCCAGGGCCCAGAACCTCGCCAATGGCAGCGTTTTGATCCGCACGGCCGCCGAGCGTGATCTGGTAGCTCTCTTCGTCCGCCTTGGTGAGGCCGAGGATGCCAATGTTCGCCGCATGGTGGTGGCCGCAGGCGTTAATGCAGCCCGAGATGTTGACGCTCGGCCCCTGCGGATCGCGCCCCGCAGCCAACGCGCGCTCTTCCCGCGCCCGCATCACCGTGGAGAGCGCCTGTGCGATGGGGATCGAACGGGCGGTGGCGAGGGCACAATAGTCGAGCCCAGGGCAGGAGATGATGTCGCTCGTCAGCCCCACATTGCCGGTGGCAAGGCCAAGCTCCACAAGGGCAGCGTAGACATCGCGCAGCGCCGATTGGGGCACCCATGGCAGAACCAGGTTTTGCCTGTGGGTCACCCGCAGCTCGCCAGCAGAATAGCGCTCAGCAAGGTCGGCGATGGCCCGCATTTGCGCGCCAGTCGCATCGCCTGGGATCTCTCCATCCCCTTTCAGCGAGATGGAGACGACCGCGTGGCCCTCCACCTTGTGGGCGGTGACGTTTCGGTCAAGCCAAGCGCCAAACGCCCCGTCGGCCTGGACGCGGGTGGGCGACACGGCCCCGACCGCCGCGGCCGAAAAGTGCGCGGCAATCCTGTCATACTCGGCGCGAGCTGCCTCGAAGGCGGCCCGGTCCCGCGTGGCGCGGTCTGCCGCGACCGCCTCGCGGTACGCATCGAGCCCCATTTCGGCGACGAGGATTTTGATGCGCGCCTTGTACTTGTTGTCGCGACGACCGGCGAGGTTATAGACGCGCAACATGGAATCGAGCGTTGGCAACAGATCGTCGAACGCGACGTCGTCGGCAAAGAGCTGCGCCACACGAGGCGTGCGCCCCTGACCGCCGCCCACCCAAATATCATAGCGCGGACGGTCGCCACCAGGGCGGGCGCGCAGGCCAATATCGTGGAATTTCATGGCGGCGCGGTCATCCTCCGCGCCGATCACAGCGATTTTGAACTTCCGCGGCAGATACGCAAACTCAGGGTGCAGCGAGGACCATTGGCGCAACAGCTCGGCCGTTGGGCGCGGGTCCACCTCTTCATCACCTGCAACGCCGGCAAAGGCATCTGTGGTGACGTTGCGGATGCAGTTGCCCGAGGTTTGGATGGCGTGCATGCCGGCATCGGCCAAAACGTCGAGCATGTCCGGCACGTCTTCGAGCTTTGTCCAGTTGAACTGGATGTTTTGGCGCGTGGTGAAGTGGCCGTAGCCGCGGTCGTAGCGGTCGGCGAGATGGGCAAGGGTGCGCATCTGATCGGCCGACAGCACGCCGTAGGGGATCGCAACCCGCAGCATATAGGCGTGAAGTTGCAGGTAGAGGCCGTTTTTCAGCCGAAGCGGCTTGAACTCGTCCTCAGAAAGTTGGCCCGCGAGGCGGCGACCCACCTGCTCGCGAAACTCTGCGGCGCGGTCGCGCACGAAGGCCTGGTCATATCCGTCGTATTGATACATGGCAGTGGCGCTCAGCTTGCGGGAAGGGCGATGGAGGGGCCGGCGCGCCGTTGGCGCTCACGCAGCTCCAGGGGGATGGTGTTGATGGGGTCGAGCGCCACGAAGTAGGCCCCGACCACGGTGTTGGCGGCTTCTTCGGCCTTGCCAACGGCCTCAAGCCCCGCCTGGGCCGCCTCGCCCGACACGTGACGGGCCCTCTTCACATCGGTGCTCCAACTGTCGCCGGTCCAGTAGACAATGGCGCCCGACAAAAGGTCGTTGGCGGTGAGGAATACCGTGGACGTGGGTTTGATGCGGGCCATCAGGCGGCCTCCTTCACGGGCGTGGTGTCAGTCTGAGCTTTTGAGGGGATAAGCGCCGGTAGAGGCAGCTCCCTTGAGCGCATGCCGACGAGGATCATGAGCGGCCCCTCACCAGGCAGCAGGCCGACAGCATCGGCGAGCGTGCTGAGGGTGGCGTGCTCGCGCAGCTCTTCGGTCCGCCCTGCGCTTTCCACAAGCACCACGGGCGTCGCCGGATCTCGCCCGTTTTGGGTAAGGCGCTGCTGGACAGCACTTGCTGCGGATCGGCCCATATAAATGGCAAGCGGGGCTGTCCCATGGGCCGCCGACACCCAATCCACCGCCTCCACTTGATGGGCACCGCCGGCGCCGTGGGCGGTGACAATCCGCAGCTCCTGCGCCTGGCCGCGCTCGGTGAGCGGTGCAAGGGCGCTGGCCGCCGCCACACTCGCCGCGGTGACGCCAGGCACAATCTCAAAGCCGTGTCCTGCGGCCTGGACGGCATCGATCTCTTCGGCAATGCGGCCAAAGATGGAAGGGTCGCCCCCTTTAAGGCGCACAACGCGATGGCCTTCAGCAGCAAAGGCGAGGATGCGTTCATTGATTTCGTCCTGGCGCATGGCATGGCGGCCTGCGCGTTTGCCAACGTTCACCATCAACGCTTCGCGCCGCGCCAGCTCCAAGATGTCGGGCGCAACCAGCGCGTCGTGAAGGACAACGTCAGCACGGTCGATGCGCTGGCGGGCACGCTCGGTAAGAAGGTCGGCCCCGCCGGCGCCTGCCCCCACAAAGGACACAAAGCCGGCCTCGGGCGTGTCATGGGTGGAAAGGAGCGCCCGGGCGGCTTTGCCAAAGCCGGTGCGCTCGAACGCCCCATCAAGCGCAGGGCCAAAGAGGGCATGCCAGAAGCGCCGACGGGCCCCGCCTGGCTCGAAGCGCCCAGCCACATGGCCCCGCAACGCCCCCGCCTTCTTGGCGACCCGGCCAAGCCCTGCGGGAAGCATCCGCTCCACGCGCGCTTTGATTTCTCTGGCAAGGACGGGCGCGGTCCCCTCCGTCCCAATCGCCACCACCACAGGGTCGCGGTCGACGATGGCCGGGGTGATGAAGTCGCTCACCGCCGGCTGATCGGCCGCGCAGACAGGCACGTGCGCGGCGCGCAATCGAGCCGCGATGGCCGCATCCAGCGCAGCATCCCCTGTTGCCGCATAGGCAAGGGCGAGGTCTTCGGGGAGCGGCACCGTGAGCGGGTCGCCGGTGATGTGCCTCGAGCGACCGATGTCGATCACATCAGGCTCGATGGCAGGCGCGATCACATAAAGTGTTGCGCTGGTTTTTTGGACGAGGCGGAGTTTCGCTGCTGCCTCAGCACCACCGCCGAAGACGGCAACGGCCCGGTCCTTCACGGTGTAGAAGATGGGGAATGCGTCCACCGGTAGCCTCCGCAATGTCTGCGGAGAATTTGAGTTTATCCTCCCAAAACGGCAATCGGCAGGATAAAATAAGGTCATCCGTAGCCTATGAGCGTGATCGACGTCACGTTTTCCTGGCATTGGCGCCTTGGGGAGAAATTTTGATGCTGGATGACCTCGATCGCAGGATACTCACCGTTCTCCAGGACGACGCGACGCTGCCAGTGGAGACCATTGCAAGCCGGGTGAACTCCTCAAAATCGCCTGTGTGGAGCCGGATCCGCAAGCTGCGTGAGCGGGGGATCATCGATCGTCAGGTGGCGATTTTGGATGGCGAGGCGGTGGGCCAGAACGAGATTTTCTTTGTCACCATCAAGACATCGAGCCATGAAGAGGACTGGCTGGAGCGATTTGCGGCGGTGGTGGAGCGGATGCCCCAAATCCAAGAAGCGCACAGGCTCGCCGGCGAGATCGACTACCTCCTCAAGGTGAGAGTGAAGGACACCCGCGCATTCGATGCGTTTTACAAGTCTTTGGTTGCAGAACTTTCGCTTTTTAGCGTCACCTCCATGCTTTCCATGGAGACGTTGAAGTCAACCACCACGATTGCGCTTGATATCTAATGAACTTAGCAACTTTAAAAGGGGCCAGAAATATCAAGAATATATGCGCTTTCCCCTCGCAGGAGACTGAACTCTGTGAGTCATGACTCACTCTTGATTTCTCCCAAAGCATCATTAATTATTTTTAAGTATAGCAGTGAGGAGGGAGATGCTTTCGCAAGATTGGGTTCAACCCGCCATAGGCCCTCTGAGTGCAGGAATTGGTATTTGTCTATTGAAAGCGTGGCTTGCCCACGCCAGAAATAAGCCTCGGCCGGCCGACAAATCTGGGCACATGTACTACCCAACTGAGCCGAAAATATTCTATGGCGCTATAGGCATTGTATGTTTTGCACTGGCACTAGCAGTGGAAATTCTGCCTGAATTTTACGGTATGCAACCAGTAAATGGCTGGATCACTGTGCTTATTTGTTTCTTCTCTGCGGTTGGATTGCTCTCTACAGTACAGCTCTTTGTTGCAAATTACAAAATGTCAGATAGAGGGATACAGTATCGCAACTGGTTGTGGGAGTGGAAATTTATACCTTGGAGCGAGGTTGTATCTCTCGAAGCCTGTGGATTTGAAAGCGGGTTCTTAGTCTATAGCAAACCGTACCAAAAGATTTTTCTATCTTACAACTTGGTCGGCATCCCAGAATTCGCTGAGCTGGCCTTGCTGCATGTGGATATGAAGGCCGCAGATCCACCGACCCAACAATGCCTACGCGATGCGGTGGAAGGCAATCAGCCCGCGACGCTTTGAAGGGGGAGTGCCCATACACTCAGGGTCAGTGACATCTTTGTGGGCTGAGCGCCTCTCAACCGCGCTCGGCAGAGAGGCGGGCACGCCTCACACGAGTGGACCGGGCCCTACCGCCGGTTCTTCTCAAACCAGCGCATCTCAGTCCATAAGCCCGCGGTGCGCCCCGCAATGAGCCAGTAGAAAAACCCGCCCACCGCCGCCGAGGCAATGCTGAGACGCAAGGTCGGCCCATCCACCTCAGGCAGCGGGAAGCCTTGGAACACCGCGTTCACAGGAAGCACCATCGCAACGCCCACAAAACAGCCGAAGATGAGGTAGGCGACCACACCGCGCAGCCGCAGCCCCTCAGAAAGGGCCACCACCAAAACCGTGGGGATCACCGTTGCGGGAATGGCAGCAAGGGCGACGGTGATCGACAGGCCCGAGATGCGCAGGATCTGGCGCGTGTCGCCGATAAAGCCCGCAGGGGTCCACGTTTCAATGGCAATGGCGGCAAAGAGTGACCCCGCAATCAGCGCCCCGCAGTAGCCCAAAAAGACCATGAAGGCCTGGGCGGAGAGCGCCCAAATCGCCGTCACGACAGGGCGGCCGCCCGGCGTTCGCGCGCGGACAGTTTTTGGCTCTCCGAGCGGAGCTGGCCGCAGGCGGCCAAAATGTCCTGCCCGCGCGGTGTGCGTACCGGCGAGGCATAGCCGGCGCGGTTCACAACGTCGGCGAAGGCTTCGATGGTGTCCCAATCGGAACACTCATAGGGCGCG
The DNA here is from genome assembly GCA_038745295.1 of Pseudomonadota bacterium. Taxonomy (GTDB): domain Bacteria; phylum Pseudomonadota; class Alphaproteobacteria; order Rhizobiales; family Amorphaceae; genus Acuticoccus. The sequence goes on from JBCDLN010000204.1 coordinate 6,735, forward strand.
CCCGGCCAGGGGTTGAAGGGAATGAGGTTGATCTTGGCGGGAATGCCGCGGATCAGTTCCACCAAGCCGCGCGCCTCGGCAAGGCTGTCGTTCACCCCTTTGAGCATCACATACTCAAAGGTGATCCGGCGCGCATTGGACAAACCCGGATAGCGGCGGCACGCGTCCATCAACGCCGCGATGGGGTACTTTTTGTTGAGCGGCACCAATACATCGCGGATCTCATCGGTCACGGCGTGGAGCGAGATGGCGAGCATCACACCCATCTCCGATCCTACCCGTTCGATCATGGGCACCACGCCCGAGGTGGAGAGCGTGATCCGACGCTTGGAGAGGGAGAGCCCATCGCCATCGCCAACAACGGCCATGGCGGCCTTCACATTGTCGAAATTATAGAGCGGCTCGCCCATTCCCATCAGGACGACGTTTGAAATCATCCGGCCGGTTGCGGGGCCGATCACATCCGCCGGCGCGCCATCGCGGGCGGTAAAATCGTCAAGCCGGCGGCGGGCGAACACCACCTGTTCCACAATCTCCCCGGCGGTGAGGTTGCGCACCATCCGCTGGGTACCGGTGTGGCAGAAGGTGCAGTTGAGCGTGCAGCCCACCTGGCTCGACACACAGAGCGTCCCCCGGCTTTCCTCGGGGATGTAGACGGTCTCCACCTCCACAGGCGCGCCCGTTCCCCGCGCCGGCAGGCGCAGCAGCCACTTGCGGGTCCCGTCTTCTGAAATGTCCTCGCGCACCATTTCGGCCGACCCGACCGCTAGGTGCGCACTGAGCGCCGCCCGCACAGGGCCTGCAATGTTGGTCATCTCCTCAACACGCGTCACACCGCGCACGTAGAGCCAATGCCAAATCTGCGCCGTGCGCATTTTGAGCTGGCGCTCCGGGACGCCGATCGCCCGCAGGTGGGCCTGAAGCTCATGACGTGAGGCCCCGATCAGCTGCGCTTCCCCATCCGCCGGCGGTGCCAACGCCGTCACGTCGGGCGTGATAGCCGGCTGCGCAGCGCGCCGCTTAAGGAGGGCAAGGTTCGCCACGTGCCTAGCTCTGGCACTCGCTGGCGATGCGGTTGGTCCCCGCCGTTACCCCTGACAA
>JBCDLN010000205.1:0-7721 GCA_038745295.1 Pseudomonadota bacterium
ACAGACGACAATTCCGGCTCTGACGCCAACGCCCGGCTCACCTTCACCCCCACGGCGTCCGGCACTTACTACTTAGGTGCAGAGAGGGCCGGCGAAGACGACGTTGGTACCTACGATGTGCGGGCGCTCGATCGGTCACCTCCCGAACTCACCCCCGTCCCTGGCGAAGACTTCGGCCCCTCCTCAAACTATGGCGCATCGGTCGATACCGCGCGGCTCTTTGTGGTGGCGCTCCACGGCCGCGGCGGCAACGTTCCAAAAATCGTCAATGCGGTGCTGGATGCCTCCCCGGGCGATGTCGCCATTTATGGCGCAGTGCCTGCAAGTGGTGAGGGATCTTGGTGGGGGGTCGGTTACCTGAAACCAGTGCTTCCCACCGACTCAGACCTCATCGCCTCGCTAGAAGTGGTCGACGATCTCATCCAGTACGCGCTCGACAGCGGCTTCTCCTACGATGAGATCGTCATCGCAGGCTTTTCCCAGGGCGCATCACTCGCGTTGGAGTACGCGGTACGCTCTCCGGCCGAGGGCGGCGGAGCGGGGCGGCCGTTCCGCGCAATCGTCGCCATGTCTGGTGCGTTGCTGGGTTCCTTCACCGAGGATGAGGCCGACCGCTACACAACACCCATCACCAACCTCAACGTTTACCTCGGCGGCTACGAGGGAGACCGCAACGTGCCCCTCACATACGTGGAACGCACAGAGGGGTTTATGGTGGAGAGCCTTGGTGCACCCGTCACCCATCACATCGAACCCGGCGCCCGCCACGCCATCAGCGGTTACGACGTGGAGGTGGCGCTGACCAATGCCATGGCAGCCGCTTAACGAAAGGGTCCGCTCAAAGATCACCCGCCCGGGCTCCACCGCATCAGCATGACCTCACAAGCTGGCAGCAGTGAGATGGTTCGGAAGGACGCCAGCGGGCTAGTATCCAAACCCACCGCTTGCAAGGTAAGCGGCCTCTGCCTCCGTCGTTTCCCGGCCAAGCATGGCATTGCGGTGAGGGAACCTCCCAAACCGGCGGATGGCGTCGGCATGGACAAGGGCCCAGTAGTAGAATTCCTTGTCACCCAGCGGCCGTAGAAGGTCGAGGCAGCGCTCCTGCGCTGCTAGATCTTCAGCATGCTCCAGCGGAAGATAGTAAAAGTTCCGGCATGGCAGTGTCTGGGTGACGTCGTGCCCCGCATCGATTGCGGCATAGGCGGCGCTCAGCGCAAGATCATCGGTTGAATACTGCTTCGGCGAGTCGCGGAAGATGTTGCGCGGGATCTGGTCCAAAAGGATGATCCGCGCCAGCGAGCCCGCCGCGGTTTGGGCCCAGGCATCGCAACCGCCATCGCGCGCACGCTCCCAAAGCGCGACATAGCCGCGGCACGAGGCATCAAACTCGTTGTTGCGGCTGAACCATTTGGCCGGCCCCGCCGAAAACCAAAACGCCAAAAACCGCAGAGCTTCAGGGTCTTCCACACTCATGAGGGTTGATTCCTATCCGGCTGAAAAAAGTTCTTTTGTATCGTCATAATCCGTGGAAACGTGGCACCCACGAGCGGCCGAGGACCTTCATGACGACACAAGCGACCGACCCAAACGCCCCGGGCGCGGCCACCGCCGCAGATGACCTTGTCGCCTCCGTCGATACGGGCGCGCGGATGCCGGCGGGTTGGCAACGTATTCTCGTCCCCTCCATCGCGTTCATTTGGGCTCTGTTCCAACTCTACGTTGCCTCCCCACTCCCCTTTATGCTGCAAGAGGCGACGGGCCTCAGGGTGGTCTACAACAACACCGAGGTGCGCGCGATCCACCTGGCCTTCGCGCTGCTCCTTGTCTCCATGGCGTTCCCGCTCCTGCGACGCTCGCCGCGCAACCGAATCCCCTGGTATGACTGGGTGCTTGGCCTTGGCGGCGCGGCCACCTGCCTCTACCTCGTTGTATTTAAAGATGCCATTGCGCTGCGGCCCGGCCTTCCCACCACCACCGACCTGGTGGTCTCCACCCTCGGCCTCATCATCGTTGGGATCGCCGTCTTCAGGGCGCTGGGCCTGCCGCTCCTCATTGTTGTCCTTGTGTTCCTCTCCTACGTGTTCTTCGGCTCGTCGGACATTTTTCCTGACGAGATCAGATGGGCCGGCGCCTCCTACGGCAAAGCCATGTGGCACTTCTGGATGCAGACCGAGGGCGTCTTCGGTGTGGCGCTGGGCGTTTCGGCCTCGCTCATTTTCTTGTTCGTGCTCTTTGGCGCCATCTTAGAAAAGGCGGGGGCGGGCAACTTCTTCATCAAGCTCGCCTTTTCGCTGCTCGGCCACCTTCGCGGGGGGCCGGCGAAAGCCTCGGTGGTCGCCTCGGCCCTCTCGGGGATCTACTCAGGCTCCTCCATTGCCAACACGGTCACCACCGGCACATTCACCATCCCGCTGATGAAGCGCACGGGCTTTCCGCCGGAAAAAGCGGGGGCGGTGGAAGTCGCCTCCTCCACCAACGGTCAGCTCACACCGCCGGTGATGGGCGCGGCGGCCTTCCTCATCGCCGAGTTCACCGGGACGGCCTACACCGATCTCATCGTCTACGCCTTCTTGCCGGCCATCGTCTCCTACATCGCGCTCCTCTACATCGTGCACTTGGAGTCGCTGAAGCTTGGCCTCAAAGGTCTGCCCCGCCAAAGCCGCGCGCAGTCGGCCGCCAATAAAATCCTCTCGTTCCTGATCGGTCTTGTGGGGGTGGCGGCCCTCGGCGCAGCCGTCCACTTCGGCCTCGGTTGGGCGCGCACCGCCTTCCCCGGCTACGGGCTCGAAGCGGCGGTGATCATTTTCCTCGTCTTCTACTTCGCCTGCCTTATCATCGCGGCGCAGCGGCCTGACCTTCAGGTGGACGATCCCAATGCCCCGGTGGAAGAGCTCCCCGAAACACGCGCTGTCCTGCTGACGGGCCTCCACTTCATCCTGCCCATCATCGTTCTCCTTTACTGTGTGATGGTGGTGCGCCTGTCGCCCTCGCTCTCAGCATTTTGGGCGGCCGCCGCGATGATCTTCATCGCCTTCACCCAACACCCCATCAAAGCGCTCCTGAGGGGCGGGCGGGGCCTAGGGCCAAGCTTCCTCAAAGGGTGGGACGAGTTTGCCCGTGGCATGATTTCCGGCGCCCGCAACATGATCCCCATCGCTGTGGCCACCGGCGCGGCGGGCATCATTGTGGGCACCATATCGCTCACCGGGGCACACCAGGTCGTATCGGCGTTCATCGAGGCGCTTGCGGGTGGCTCGTTGATGCTGATGCTCCTCCTCGTGGCGGTGATGAGCCTCATCCTCGGAATGGGCCTTCCCACCACTGCCAACTACATTGTGGTGTCTTCGCTGATGGCGCCTGTGATCGTCTCGTTGGGGGCATCAGAGGGGCTCATCATCCCGCTGGTGGCCGCCCACCTCTTCGTCTTCTACTTTGGGATTTTGGCGGATGACACGCCCCCTGTCGGCCTTGCCGCCTACGCTGCGGCAGGGATTTCGGGCGGCGACCCCATCAAGACGGGTTTCCAGGGCTTCGCCTACGACATCAGGACCGCGCTCCTGCCGTTCCTCTTCATCTTCAACACCGAACTCCTGCTCATGGAGGTGGTGGTCATCGATGGCGAGCCGACCGCCCAATTCGTCTCGTTCTTCACGGGCGTGAAGGCCTTCATCATCGCGACCGTTGCCATGCTCGTCTTTGCCGCCGCGACCCAGCGCTACTTCTTCGCCCGCTGCCACATTGTGGAGACGGTGATCCTCCTCCTCATCGCGCTCACCCTGTTTAGGCCGGGGATCTGGCTCGACATGGTGACACCGCCGTTTGTGGACCGGCCCGGTACGGAAATTTATCAGGTTGCCGAGGCCCAACCTGAGGGCGCCACCCTCCGCCTCGGCCTTGTGGGGACGGACTTCAACAGCCCCGACGTTCGGCGTGAGATGTTCATTGTGTTGGAGCTTGACCCTGGCGATACAGGTGAAGCGCGCCTTGCCGACAGCGGTCTCATGTTCATCGAGGACGGCGATAAGCTCAGCGTTGACGAGCCCTTCCCCGGCACCCCCTTCGCCTATCTAGGCCAGGACTTTGACTTTTATGCCGAGGAGCCGGTCTATCTCCAAACGGTCCAAACCCGCGCTACCCGGATGCCGAAGGAGGTGTTCTACATCCCCGCCTTCATCCTGCTAGCTGGCGTGATCTTCCTCCAACGCCGCCGCCAAACCGTCCCGGCGTTTTGACCGGGGCCGGTGGTTCCACCAGAGGCGCCGCGGCAAGACTCGCTCACAGTTGACCGGTTTGACAGTCGGTTAGCGAAGCGCTTCGAGCTTGCGACCTAGGAGCCGACAGCGACCGAACTTTATGAAGCCTGCTGGAAACGGGTCGACGGGACGATGAACTGCACAGATCCGGAGTTCCTTCGCTCGTGGTTCGGGGGAGGACCCGACTGCTTGGCCAGAACGCGATGAAGCAAACGATCGACCGGTACCTTCCGCCGGAGGCAACGGCCGGCTAAGTGGCCGCAGAGGCCAAAACCGACCTTCTTGCTTGGCCGTTTTTGTGTAAGGTCCGCGCGTACGGCGCCGCATCAGGGCGACCCTTCCCGCGAATAGGAGTTCCACCGTGACGTCGGCTCATGTGTTTCAGCGTGCCAGTGCGGCCAGCCTCCCCATCGCGGTGGGCGGGGAAGGCATCTTCATCAAGACCCAGGATGGGCGACGGGTGCTCGACGGCTGCGGCGGCGCTGCCGTCTCGTGCCTGGGCCACTCCGACGAAACGGTGACGGGCGCCATCAAAGCCCAGCTCGACACGCTGCCCTTCGCCCACACGGGGTTCTTCACCTCCGAGCCTGCCGAGCAACTTGCCGCCATGCTGGTGGAGCGGGCGCCGGAGGGGATCGGCCGCGTCTACTTTGTGTCCGGCGGGTCAGAAGCTGCCGAAGCTGCCATCAAACTCACCCGCCAGTACTTCCTGGAAAAGGGCGAGCCAAAGCGCACCCGCATCATCGCCCGGCGCCAGAGCTACCATGGCAACACGCTGGGCGCCCTTGCGGCCGGCGGTAACGAATGGCGCCGCAGCCAATTCGCCCCCCTCCTGTCGGACGCTTTCAGCCACATCGCCCCCTGCCACCACTGGCGCTGGGGTGAGCCTGGCGAAAGCGCCGAAGCTTACGGCGCGCGCGTCGCCGGCGAGTTGGAGGCTGAAATCCTGCGGCTCGGCCCCGAGACAGTCGCCGCGTTCATGGCCGAGCCCGTTGTCGGCGCCACCATGGGCGCTGTCCCTGCCGTGCCTGGCTACTTCCCCAAAATCCGCGAGATCTGCGACCGCTACGGCATCCTCCTGGTGCTCGACGAGGTGATGTGCGGCATGGGGCGCACAGGCGCGCTCTTTTCCTGCACCCAAGACGATGTTCGGCCCGATCTCATCCTCATCGCCAAGGGGCTCGGTGCAGGCTACCAGCCCATCGGGGCGATGCTGGTGAGCGAGACCATCCACGACACCATCGCCGGCGGCTCAGGCTTCTTCCAACACGGCCACACCTATATGGGGCATCCGACAGCCTGTGCCGGCGGTGTTGCTGTGCTGGAGGCTATTGAGGGGCGCAATCTTCTGGCCAACGTCAACGCGATGGGCGAGCGGCTGCGCGCGGGCCTCGAGGCGCGGTTCGGTCAACATCCCAACGTGGGCGACATCAGAGGCCGCGGTCTCTTCATGGGCATGGAGCTTGTGGCCGATCGCAACACCAAAGCCCCTTTGCCGCGCGCTCAGAAGACCCACGCCAAAATCAAAAAGGCCGCGTTTCAGCGGGATCTGATGGTCTATCCCATGGGCGGCACCATTGACGGGGCTGAAGGGGATCATGTGATGATCGCACCCCCCTTTATCGTCACGCCCGGTGAGATCGACGAAATCGTCGGCCGCCTCGGTGAAGCGATGGATGAGGTGCTCCCCGGAGCACCCGCCTAGCCGGGTAGACGCCATAGGGCGGCGCGGTGAAGGAACCGTTCCGCCGCCACCAACACTTTGCGCTGAAAGGGCCGTCCTCTGATGGCAAACCTCATTGTGGACCTCAACACCGACTGCGGCGAGAGCTATGGCCCCTGGCCGATGGGCAACGACGCCGCGCTCATGAAAGTGGTGACGAGCGCCAACATTGCCTGCGGCTTCCATGCCGGCGATCCCGACACTATGGCCGTCACCATGGGTCTTGCTGTGCAAAATGGTGTCGCCATCGGCGCCCATCCCGGCTTTGACGATAAGCAAGGCTTCGGCAGGCGGGTCATCCCCATGGCCCCCGACGCCATCACCCGCATGGTCGCCTACCAAGTGGGTGCGGCGGCAGCATCGGCCGCTCTGGCCGGCGGCACGCTCACCTACGTAAAGGCCCACGGCGCGCTTTCCAACCATGCAAGCGGCGATGCTGATGCAGCAGCTGCCGTGGCAGCGGCGGTGAAGGCGGTGGACCCCAACCTGACGCTCCTCGCGATCGCCACCACCGAGCTTGAGCGGGCCGGCAAGGCCGCCGGCCTGAAGGTTGCCGCCGAGATCTTCGCCGACCGACACTATGAGCCCGACGGCATGCTGGTCTCCCGCGCCAAACCCAACGCGATGGTGGAAGACCCCGAAGAAGCCGCCACACGGATGGTCGAGATGGTCACCGAGGGCGTGATCCTCGCCAACGACGGAAGCCGCATCAAGACCGACGTCCACTCCATCTGCGTCCATGGCGATGGGCCCACCGCCGTCCCCCTCGCCACCCGTGTGCGCGAGGCGCTTGAGGCGGCAGGCGTCACCATCGCGCCCTTTGCGCCAGCGCAGTGACACTCCTGAGCGGCGCCGTTTTGCGCGACAGTGGCGAGAGCGCTTTCGTGGTGGAGTTCGGCGACACCATCAGCCCTGTGGCCAGCGCCAAAGTGGCAAGGCTCGCCGCCGCCTTTGACGCCGCCGAGCCACCAGGTCTTGTGGAGGTGGTGCCGACGTTCCGCTCGCTGCTTGTGACCTTTGACCCTGACCGAACCGATCAGGCGGCTCTTCTTGACAGCCTGCCCCACGATTTGGAAGCCGGGGCAGCGTCTGAACCCGCCACATACAGCGTGCCTGTGGCCATGGAGGGGGAGGCCGCCGAGGACATCGCCGCCGCCGCCGAGGGCCTTGGCCTCTCGGTGGATGCGCTGCGGGAGCTGTTTCTGGCGGGCACCTATCAGGTGGGCATGTACGGCTTCGCCCCGGGATTTGCCTATCTTTCGGGGGTCGAGGAAGCGCTCGCCATTCCCCGCCGCAAAAGCCCGCGGCCGCCAATGCCGGCCGGCAGCGTGATCCTCGCCGGCGGTATGGCCGCACTTACATCCATATCGATGCCGACGGGATGGTACGTGATCGGCCGCACAGCCCTCACCCTCTTCCGGCCCGATCACAACCCCATGGTCCCCTTTCAAGTGGGTGATCTTTTGCGTTTTCGCCCTGTCTCGATGGACGACTGTGCACGCCTTGCCCAAACGGACCATGGAGGCGTCACCCTTGCCGCGGCGCCTTCCAAAGCGGTGCCTTGAGCGCATCGCGCCTCATCTTCACGCGCACCAATGCGCTGATGAGCATCCAAGATGCAGGGCGCCACGGTGCCATGCGCTACGGTGTTTCAACGTCTGGCCCCATGGACTGGGTGCGGTTCCAGCACGCCCTATCGCTCGCAGGGGAGGGGACGTCCGCCGCCTTTGAGGTGGGGCTTGCCG
>JBCDLN010000206.1:0-7671 GCA_038745295.1 Pseudomonadota bacterium
AAAGCCATGGCCGATTTGCCCGCCTCGTGGCCGACGACCGCGTCATCCTCTCAGCCCATCACGGGCGCCTCATCGCACGACCTCACCCAAGCCTTGCAGGCCTTGTTGAGGTGCGCGGTGCGGGGATCGAACCTTGCCCCAACCTCGCCGCGGTGCGCCTAGGCGTGGTGGTCGACCTTCTGCCCAATCCTGTGCGCCTTCCCGACCCGGGAACGGTCCCCTTGTGCGGCGTGGCGCTGCGCCATGTGCACATGAATGAGCGCAATACGTTTGTCAGCGCCGGTGGTTTATGGGCCGCTTTGACCGCTAAGGTGTGACCTTATGGCTTGACCTTGCGCCCAGCTCCACCAAAACGTCGTGCCAGGGCCACATCGGCTCACGAAGGGACACTCATGTGATCGGACTGGTTCTCGTCACGCACGGACGGCTGGCACAGGAGCTGCGGGCCGCCCTTGAGCATGTTGTGGGCCCGCAAGAGGCCATCGAAGGGATTTCCATCCAGCCCGACGATGATATCGAGCAGCGCCGGGCTGACATTGTGGCCGCTGTCAGTCGCGTTGATCGTGGAGAGGGTGTGGTCATCCTCACCGACATGTTCGGCGGCACCCCGTCCAACCTTGCCATTTCCGTGATGGCGGACGGCAAGGTGGAGGTGATTGCGGGCGTCAACTTGCCGATGCTCGTTAAACTCTCCTCAGCGCGCAACGGCATGGGGCTTGCCGATGCGGTGGCTGCCGCACGGGATGCGGGGATTAAGTATATTAGCATCGCATCCCATGTACTCACCGGAAGCTGACACCGGCACTGAGCGCCGCACGCTCAAGCTCACCATGGTGAACCGCCGCGGCCTTCATGCCCGCGCCGCGGCAAAGTTCGTGCGCATTGCCGATGGCTATGGATGCGATATCGTCGTCAGCAAGGACGGCCATACGGTGAGTGGCCGCTCGATCATGGGGCTCCTCATGTTGGCAGCGCCCCACGGCAGCTCTGTCGACGTTGTCCTTGAAGGGGAGGATGCGGGCCCCGCCGCCAGCGAAATTGCTGCCCTTGTGGAAGATGGGTTCGGCGAGCGCGATTGAGCTGCGCTGGCGCCTGGGATCAACGTTCGCGCCGATGGGAAGACCTCTTCGGCGCCCACCAACCCAGTCCTCACCCCTCATTTAATACAAGGTGGCGCCCCGCCCGCGGCGCATGCCATACTCAGACGCGCCGCATGTGGTGCCGGCGGGGGTGAGGGATGCTGGATCACGGCGTCACACCGGCTTGCCCGGCCCGGCAGTCCTTCAGCGCCACAACCCTCGGCAGATGAACTGGCGTGGGCTTGGTGAAGGACGGTCATGACAGGAGGGAGGCAGGCATCGAGCCCATTGACGATCCGGTGCTCGGTCTTTCCCGCGCTGTGTGCGACCTCCTGTGCACCACACACAATCTCACCGACTGCGGTGCAATCAGCCTCAATGACCCTGCCGTTTTTGCGGTGTCGGCCGGCCTGAGCGCACATGTGGACAGTGCCCGCAAGAGTGCCCGGGCGGCTTTTGTCCCCGGGGAAAGCCCGCCTTTCGAACTCACCGTTTCGATGGAGGGCGGCTGCCGGGTCTTTGCCGCGCAGGGAAGCGAAACCGGCCTCATCGTCCTCGCCGCGCCAGAGGGCGGCGAGCCCATTCCTGCCGGCACACTCGACTGCCTCACCAAAACGCTGACACCCGTTGCCGAGTGTGCAGGGGCGGCCCGCGCGACCTTGAGCGGCCTAGCGGACAAGATCGTGCTCCTGTCTCACATTGAAACCCTCACCAACACCGGTGCGTGGGAAGTGCCGTCCGGATCGGATACGCTGACCGGGACTGAGGCGATCTTCGCCATCCATGGCCTCACCCAAAGCGATCGCCTCTCGTGGGATGCTCTCCTTCAGCTCTACCCCTCACCGGCGCGCGAAAAGTTGGCGATTGAGCTGGACCGGAGCCAAAAGGACGGTGGCGGGTTCGATATCACCGCGCCCATCGAGACCCCTGGCGGTGAACGGCGGGTCATTCGAACCGTTGGGCGAAGCATCCCCGCACACAAGGGGGCAAAGCTTTATGGGATTGCCCAAGATGTGAGCGAACAGCTTGCCGCGGAGCGACGGCTCTGGTGGGCCGCCAACCACGACCCTGTCACCAAACTGCCCAACAGGCTCTTGTTTGAAGACCGCATCGCCGTCTCCGTTCACCGTGCCAAGCGGGAAGGCCGCGAACTCGCGCTCCTCCTCATTGAAATCTCAGACTTTGCCCGCCTCACCGGCCACTCAGGCTACACCCTGCCCGACAAGCGCATGCAAGAGGTGGCCCGCCGGCTGGAGACGGTGACCCGTGAGAGCGATACGCTGGCGCGCATCTCCACCAGCGAATTTGCGCTCATCTTGTCGAACGTGGACGGTGAGCCGTCTTTTTCGGCCGCCATGTCGCGGCTCGAGGCAGAGTTTGCCGAGCAACGCCAAAGCGATGGCGACGGGTTGGTGATGAGTGCCGGCGCTGCGTTCTTTCCCGCCCACGCTGAAAGCGCCGACCTCCTGACCCGCGCTGCGGAAATGGCGCTCTCGCAGGCCAAGCGCCGCCTCGACCGGCCCGTGATCATCTTCGAGCGCCACCTTGCCGACGACACTGCAGGGCGCCGGGAAAGTGTGTTGAGCCGCGCGCGAGAAGGGCTGTCCCGCGGCGAGTTCGTGCCGTTCTATCAGCCGCAGCTCGATATCCGCACCAAAGCTATGGTGGGCGTTGAAGCGCTCGTGAGGTGGACGACAGACGAGGCCATGTTCGACCCCGGCGACTTTTATTATGCCCTCGATGACCATGAGATTGGCAGCCGTATCGGCCGTGCCGTTCTGGACCAAGTGATCGATGATGTGGCGAGGTTACGTGAACGCGGCCCGCTGCCCTTCCGCGTTTCGGTGAATGCCTCCCGCACCGAGATTTTGCGCAATGATTTTCTGGCCTCCTTCGTCAACAGGACCAACGAGGCCAATTTGCGCCCCACCGACTTCATCATCGAAATCACCGAGGATGTGATCATCGGTGTCGATGACCAAATCCTTCACGACCAGGTGTCTTACCTGGTGTCGTCGGGCGTTGAATTCTCGCTCGATGATTTTGGCACCGGCTACGCCTCCCTCATTCACATGACCCGCTTTCCCATCAGCGAAGTGAAGATCGACAAGCAATTCATTTTCGGGATCGAAACAGACCGCCGCAAGCGGGCTGTTGTGCGCGGGATTTTAGAGATCGCGCAGTCGATGGGCCTCAGCGTGATCGCCGAAGGGGTGGAGACGGCCGAACAAGAGGCCGTGCTGCGCGAGCTTGGTTGCCGGTCCGTTCAAGGGTATCTCTATGCGTTTCCGATCCCCTTCGCGGAATTCGCGACCATGCTGGAACACCACACCTGATGGACGAACGAGGCCTTCACCAACGCGCCGCCAACAACGCAGCGCTCACCCCGCTCACCTTTCTGACACGCACCGCTGCGGTATTTCCGGACCGTTTGGCGCTTGTGCATGGCCCAGAAGAAGCCACGTGGAGCGAGGTGGACATGCGGGCGCGCCGGCTTGCCGCGGGCCTCAAAGCGCGCGGCCTTGGGGCAGGCGATGTGGTGGCCGTCCTGTCGCCCAACACCCCCGCCTTTGTTGAGGCAAACTTTGCGATCCCCATGACCGGGGCAGTGATGCTCACCTTGAACACGCGCCTTGATGCAGGGACGCTGCGTTACTGCCTGGAGCACTCAGAGGCCAAGCTCGTCTTGTGCGACCGCGAGTTTCTGCCGCGCATGGCCGAGACCATCGACGGGATGGCACACCGCCCCCTCATCGCGCGGATCGACGATCATCTTGCCCCCGATGAAGACGGCCCGGCCGACCTTGCCTACGATGGCTTATTCCACGATGCGCCCCTCGATCCCCCGGCGGTGGAGGATGAGTGGGCTTCGTTTTCTTTGTCGTACACATCAGGCACCACGGGGCGGCCCAAAGGCGTTGTCTACTCTCATAAAGGGGTCGCCACGAACGCCATCTCCAACGCGCTCGACTGGTCGCTTCCTCTCTTTCCGTCCTACCTTTGGACCCTGCCGATGTTTCACTGCAACGGCTGGTGCTTTCCCTACACCGTGGCGATGACGGCGGGCACCAATGTGTGCCTGCGCGCGGTCTCGCCTGAGGCCATTGCTGCGGCCTTTCAAGACCACGGTGTCACCCACTTTTGTGGCGCGCCGATTGTGATGCAAATGGCCATCGACGGGGCCACAGCTGCCGGAATGAAGGCTGATCCACCCATCAAGATGATGGTGGCAGCCGCGCCACCGCCGGCTGCCGTTATTGCCCGTGCCGAGGCTGTCGGGATCGATGTGACCCATGTCTATGGGCTCACGGAGGTCTATGGGCCGTGTGTGGTTTCGGCCTGGAAGCCTGAGTGGGACGGGCGCTCGCTCACCGAACGTGCCGCTCTTAAAGCGCGCCAGGGCGTTGCCTACACCTTGCAAGACGGCCTGTCGGTGCGCGATCCGGAAACGATGAAAGAGGTCCCGGCCGATGGCGAGACCATTGGCGAGATCATGCTGCGCGGTAACATCGTGATGAAAGGCTATCTCAAGGACCCCGAGGCCACCGAAGCCGCCTTTAAGGGCGGATGGTTCCATTCAGGCGATCTGGCCGTGTGCCATCCTGATGGCTACGTCGAAATCAAAGACCGCGCCAAAGACATCATTATTTCGGGCGGAGAAAACATCTCCTCCATCGAGGTCGAAGCGGCGCTTTACGCGCACCCCGCTGTTGCCATGGCCGCAGTGGTCGCCATGCCCCACGATAAATGGGGCGAGACCCCATGCGCTTTTGTGGAGTGCACTGTCGATGCCGATGGAACGGTGGATGAGGCAGCCCTCATTGCCTGGTGCCGAGAGCGGATCGCCCACTACAAAGCCCCGCGCCGCATCATTTTTGACGAACTTCCCAAAACGTCGACAGGGAAGATCCAAAAATTTGCGCTGAGGCAAAAAGCGCGGGATTTGGCGGACGCCGGTTAAGGCGCCCGCCCAAAGGGGCACCGCTCTGACGCGGTCGCGCCCCTTAAGCGGCCTTGGCGGTTTCGGCATCCTCGGCGGAAAAGCGCATCCCAAGGGCTTGGAGGTAGAGGTCCAAGATCGCCTCTTGTTCAAGGCGTTCGTTGGTCTCTTGTTTCCTGAGCCTCACCACCTGGCGCAGGATTTTCGTATCGAAACCGTTGGCTTTCGCTTCGGCGTAGACATCTTTCACGTCGTCGGCCAGCGCCTGTTTTTCCTCCTCCAGGCGCTCGATACGCTCAACGAACGCGCGCAGTTGGTCCCCTGCGACCCCACCATTGACCATTGCGGACTCCTAAATTTGTCACCGCGCCCAGTTTGCGCCGCATTCATCGCCGATCAATGCACATCGGCGCCGTCATCCCCGATGTTTGTGATTTTCACGGCGAAAATGGCGCAGAGAGTGAAGGGTTCCTTAACCGGTGCGCTCTCGTCCACATGTTCCATGCGTGTGGCGTGAAGCAGCTGTGCACTGGCGCGTGTTGCAGTTTGGGCAAGACTTTGGTTCACGGCTCAACCCGTGCCTGTGTCCTTCTGCGCGTATAGGTCGAGTAACGCCAACGTTTTGTAAAGAAAATTGTTGCAAAAATAGAACATCGATGTTTCAGAGGATAAGTGTCTCAGTCCTCCGCTGAGACTTCGTAGGAACGCTGGCGAAGTAACGGACTGCTCAACACCAATCTTATCAAGTCAATATTGAATTCGAAGTGTGGCGCTTGATGGCACAGGCGCTGTGTCCTGGTCGTTTGCTAGGCATTTGCTTTGAAGAGAGGCGTTGGGGCGGAAGAAGAAAAGGTGCGTTAATGCAATGGGAACGGTGTGGACATCTCAGCTTCGGCACAGCTTCACGGGTTAGGAGTTGATAACATTGTGTTGCGAGTATGATTCGAAAGCGTTAACCACGGCAGACGAAGTGTCTGTGGCCGCGTTGCTTTGAGTATCGGCGCAATTGACAAGTGTGGAAGATACCAGCATGACAGCTGGGGTTTGCGCCGCGAACACGTTGATGATGAACGAGAAAAAGGACGGCTCGCAGCACATGTATCGAATGGCTCGCTTCTTGTCCCCTTCGATCGCGTTCGCGCTAGTCGCCGCCGGCTCGGCCCTCACGGTCGCCACCCCTGCCCAAGCTGAACTGCGCCTGTGCAACAAGACTCCTGTCCAGGTCGGCATCGCGATTGGCTACAAAGCGCAAAACGAATGGGTCAGCGAAGGCTGGTGGAACCTCGACGCGGAGACGTGTCAGGTCGTGGTCGATGGCCCCCTACCGTCCCGCTACTACTACCTTTACGCCATCGACTATGAGGAAGGCGGCGCTTGGGGCGGGACCGCTTTCATGTGCACGCACGACAAAGAGTTCACCATCGAAGGCACCAACAATTGTGTCGCCCGCGGCTATGAACGGCGAGGCTTTGTCGAGGTGGACACCGGTGACAAACTCTCCTGGACCGTTCAGTTGACCGAGCGACCGAAAGTCGGCATCGGCGGGCAATGACACGAGCCCGCAGGGTTCGCATCGTCGCAACTCTGGGTCCTGCTTCCTCCGAACAAGACCAGATCGCCGCGCTCCATCAGGCTGGCGCTGACGTATTTCGCATCAATATGAGCCACGCAGACCATGAGCTGATGCGCTCATTGGTTAGCCGCATCCGCGCCGTCGAAGTCGAAGTTGGCCAGCCCATCACCATCTTGGCCGATATCCAGGGACCCAAGCTGAGGGTCGGTACGTTCGCCGCAGGCCGCGTGACACTCGAGCATGGCGCCACCATCACGCTCGATGATGACCCGGCGGCCGGTGATGAAACCCGTGTCCATCTCCCACACCCCGAAATTCTCAGGGCGCTCAAGGTTGATCATCGCCTGCTGCTCGATGATGGCAAGCTGACGCTCAAAATCACCGAAGCGAGCCCCACCGCGTGCGTTGCCTCTGTGGTCCAAGGCGGCACGCTCTCCAACCGAAAGGGCGTGAGCTGCCCCGATACGCTTTTGCCCGTGGGCGCGCTCACCACCAAGGACATGAGCGACCTTGAGGCGGTTCTGGAGGCAGGGGTCGACTGGGTGGCCCTGTCTTTCATACAGCGACCAGAAGACTTGGCGGACGCGCGCAAAATCGCCCGTGGCCGCGCGAGCCTCATGTCGAAGATTGAAAAGCCCCAAGCCATCGACCGGCTCGATGAGATCATCGAACTGTCAGACGGGCTGATGGTGGCGCGCGGCGACCTTGGCGTAGAAATGCCGCTGGAGCAGGTGTCAGGCCTTCAAAAGCGCATCACGCGGGCCTCGCGGCGTGCGGGCAAGCCCGTCGTTGTCGCCACGCAAATGCTCGAAAGCATGATCACCGCGCCGGTCCCCACCCGCGCCGAGGTGTCAGACGTTGCAACGGCCGTGTTCGAGGGTGCCGACGCGGTCATGCTGTCGGCTGAATCGGCCGCGGGCGACTATCCGGTGGAAGCGGTCGCCACCATGGACCGTGTCGCGCGAGAGGTGGAGCGGGACGGCAACTACCACGACATCTTGCGCGCGCAGCGGTTCGAGCCCGAGCCCACCGGCGCAGATGCCCTTGCCGCTGCAGCGCGCCAGATTGCCGAAACGCTC
>JBCDLN010000207.1:0-7665 GCA_038745295.1 Pseudomonadota bacterium
CCATGGCCTCATCGTTGGTGGAGCCCACATCGCCAAGGCGGACAACGTCCGCCGCGCCGGCCGTCAAAAGAGGCTCTGCGCGGCAGCCGTGGCAGCAGACAGGATCGGCGTCCAAAACAAGAAAAACAAAATGGTGAAGCCGCCCGATGCCGTCAGGACGATACGCAGTTCGCCCGCCATAGGCTCAAACCGGTCCCGCGGCTCGTCGATCATCATGATTTTAATGATCCTCAAATAGTAGAACGCGCTCACGGCAGAGGCGAGCACCCCAATGACGGCAAGGGGGACAAGGTCAGCCTCAACGGCGGCGAGGAAAACATAAAACTTGCCGAAGAAGCCCACCAGCGGCGGGATCCCCGCAAGGGAAAACAAAATCAGCGTGAACATGGCGGCCATGAACGGCTGCGTGCGCACGAGGCCGGCCAGGTCGCTAATATCTTCCACCATCCCTTCATCGGTGCGCCGCATGGCAAGGATGCACGCAAAGGCGCCCAGGGTGGTGACAAGATAGATGGTCATATAGACCACGACGCCCACCACGCCCTGCTCAGAGCCTGATGCAATCCCAATCAGCGCATAGCCGATGTGGCCGATGGAGGAGTAGGCCATCAGCCGTTTGATGTTGGTTTGGCCAATGGCGGCAAAGGCCCCCAAGATCATCGACATGACGGACAGGAAGATGAGGATTTGTTGCCATTCCAAGACGGCGGGCTGGAACGCCTCCATCACCACCCGGGTGAAAAGGGCCATGGCCGCCACCTTGGGTGCGGCTGCCAAAAGCGCGGTGACGGGGCTGGGCGCGCCTTCATAGACATCAGGCGTCCACATGTGGAACGGCACCGCTGAGACCTTAAAGGCAAGCCCCGCCAGGATGAAGACGAGGCCAAAGATGACGCCCAGGCCCGCTCCCCCTTCTGCCATGATGCTGGCGGCGATCGCTTCAAACTGGGTCGCCCCGGTGAAGCCGTAGACGAGGCTGATCCCATAAAGGAGCATGCCGGAGGAGAGGGCACCCAGCACAAAGTATTTGAGGCCCGCTTCCGTGGAGCGAATGGAATCGCGGTTGATGGCGACGGCCACGTAGACAGCAAGGGACTGGAGCTCAAGCCCCAAGTAGACCCCAATCATATCGCCCGCTGAGATCATCAGCATCATGCCCAGCGTCGCCAACAGAACGAGCACGGGATACTCGAACCTGTTGAAGGCCTGGAACCGCGCGTACGACATGGTCATCATCACTGTGACCGCCGCGCCGATGAGGGTGAGCACTTTCAGATAGCGGGCGAACCCATCGTTGATGAAGGCGCCATCGAACGTTGATCCTGTGGGCGTGAAGGCGAGCAAAATGGCAATCGCTGCCACCAGCGAGAAGATGGTGAGGAGGTGGATCGTGGGGACGGCGTCTTCATCGGAAAAGACGCCGCCCATCAGAAGACCGATGGCGGCGAGCGCCAAAAACATCTCCGGCAGAATGGGCAGAAGGTTTGGGATGGCGGTCATGTCCATTGTTTACTGCGCCGCCTCGCCGCTGGTGTTGCTGTGGTCGCCGTCAGCACCGGATTGATGAGCGCCAGCGTCATCATGGCCATCCTCACCATGGGCCCCACCATCACCCTCGCCGTGGTGATCACCCTCACCGTGCCCCTCACCATGATGATCACTTTCGGGGATGGGGATGCCTGCGGCAGCAAAGCCGGCCGCCACCGCATCGGCAGACGAGCCTTCGGTGAACGAGAATTGGGTGGTGTCCACCACAGGCGTGGTTTGCGGCAAGCTCGTCCCCGAAATGTCTGCAATGAGGGCGTTGACGGAGGCATCGGTCACCTTCAGGACCGGGTTTGGATAGACGCCGAACAAGATGGTTAGCACCACCAGCGGGACGAGGATCACCTTCTCGCGGGTGTTGAGGTCGAGCATCCGGCGCATGGAGTCTTTTTCAAGCGGGCCCAACACCACGCGCCGGTAGAGGAAGAGCGCATAGGCTGCCGATAAGATCACACCGGTTGCAGCGCCCACCGCCGTGAGTGTTGACACTTTATAGGTGCCGATAAGCGCCAAGAACTCGCCCACAAAGCCTGAGGTGCCCGGCAGCCCCACATTGGCCAGCGTAAACACCATGAATGCGGTCGCGTACCACGGCATATTGTTGATGAGGCCGCCATAGGCGGAGATTTCGCGCGTATGGGCCCTGTCGTAGACCACGCCCACGCATAAAAAGAGCGCTGCCGAGACAATCCCGTGGGAGAGCATCAGATAGATGGCGCCCTGGATGCCTTGGACATTCATGGCAAAGATGCCCATCGTCACAAAGCCCATATGGGCGACGGACGAATAGGCAATCAGCTTCTTCATATCCTTCTGGGCAAGGGCGGTGAGCGAGGTGTAGATCACCGCCACCACCGACAGCAGGAAGACAAGCCAGGCCAGATTGGCCGATGCGTCCGGGAACATGGGGAGCGAGAAGCGCAAGAAGCCGTAGCCACCCATTTTAAGGAGGATGCCCGCCAGGATGACCGAGCCTGCGGTGGGCGCCTCCACGTGCGCGTCCGGCAGCCACGTGTGCACAGGCCACATGGGCATCTTCACGGCAAAACTCGCAAAGAAGGCAAACCAGAGCCACATCTGAAGGTCGGCCGGGAACTGGTACGCCAACAGCTCTGGGATTTGTGTGGTCCCGCTCTCCCAGTACATGGCGATGATCGCAATGAGCATCAGCAGCGAGCCGGTGAGCGTATAAAGGAAGAACTTGAACGTGGCGTAGATCCGCCGCTTCCCGCCCCAGATCCCGATGATTAGGAACATGGGGATGAGACCGCCCTCGAAGAAAATGTAGAAGACGACAATGTCGAGCGCGCAAAAGACGCCGATCATGAGCGTTTCGAGGATCAGGAAGGCGACCATGTATTCGCGGACACGGTCGGTGACGGACCGCCATGACGCGAGGATGCAAAACGGCATCAAGAAAGTCGTCAAAATGACGAAGAGCATCGAGATGCCGTCAACGCCTAAGTGATAGCTGACGAGGCCGGGGATCCAATCGCGCTTTTCCACAAACTGGAAGCCGGGCTCGGCCGGGTCGAACCCGATCCAAAGGGCCAACGAGATCACGAAGGTGAAGACCGTGGTGATGAGCGCGACGCGGCGGATGTTTTCGACCGCCGCTTCGTCGTTGCCGCGCACGGCCAAGATGAACGCCACCCCCACCAACGGCAGGAAGGTGACGATGGAAAGGAGCGGCCACTCGCTCATTGTGGGTGCTCCATCTCGCCCGCAGCCCCGGTCATAGTAGGCCCCGATCGAAGGCGATCATGAGTGTCACGAAGATGGCGATCCCGGTGAGCATCACGAAGGCGTAGTGGTAGAGGTAGCCGGACTGAAGCCGGGTGGCGAACGCGGCCAAATTCTTGACCCGCGCTGCGATACCATCGGGGCCCACACCGTCGATGATGTTGCGATCGCCACTCCAAAAGAGCGATCCGAGCGCCCGCGCCGGCTTCACGAAGATCAGGTCGTAAAGCTCGTCGAAGTACCACTTGTTGAGGAAGAAGCGGTGCACGGCGGGGAACGTCTCCACGAAGGCTTTGGGGATCTGCGGGCGCATGACGTAGCACAGCACCGCCACGAGGAAGCCCAGCAGCATGGCGACTGAGGGCGACAGAACCACCCATGCCGCCACGTTGTGCATCTCGTGGATGACATGGTTGGTGGCGCTGGCGAAGATGGAACCACCCCAGAAGTGGCCCGTCGGGTCACCCTCAAAGTCGTGATAGAAGAGCCGGCCCGCAAAGAGGGCGCCGACGGACAGGACGACAATGGGGGCAAGCATGGTCCATGGCGATTCATGGGCATGCTTGAACGTGTCGGCAGCGGCCCGGGTTTTGCCGTGGAAGGTCATAAAGACGAGCCGCCACGAGTAGAACGAGGTGAGCGCTGCGGCGAGCACCAGCATCGCAAAGGCGTACAAGGCAAACGGATTTTGCCCCACGAACGAGGCTTCGATGATGAGGTCTTTGGAATAGTAGCCGGCGGTAAGCGGGAAGCCGGTGAGGGCCAGCGTCCCGATCATCATACCGGCGTAGGTGTAGGGGATTTTCCGCCACAGGCCGCCCATGCGGCGCATATCCTGTTCATCGTGCATGGCGTGGATCACGGAGCCTGCGCCTAAGAACAAAAGCGCTTTGAAGAAGGCGTGGGTAAACAGGTGGAAGACGGCAATGCCATAGGCCCCCACGCCGAGCGCTGCGAACATATAGCCAAGTTGCGAGCAGGTGGAGTAGGCGATCACCCGTTTGATGTCGTTCTGCGCGCAGCCAATGGTGGCGGCAAAGATGGCCGTTGTCGCCCCAATGAAGGTGACAATGGCAAGGGCCACCGGCGCAAACTCAAAGAGCGGCGACATGCGCGCCACCATGAACACGCCCGCCGTCACCATGGTGGCAGCGTGGATGAGCGCTGAGACGGGTGTGGGCCCTTCCATCGCGTCCGGCAGCCAGGTGTGGAGGAAGAACTGGGCCGATTTCCCCATTGCGCCGATGAAGAGGAGGAAGCACGCCAAGTCGAGCGCGGCGATCTCCACCCCGAGGAAGCGGAAGTCGAGTTCGGACATGGCAGGGGCGGCAGCAAACACAGCATCAAGGTTGACCGCGCCGGTCATCGCAAAAAGCGTGAAAATGCCGAGCAGGTAGCCAAAGTCGCCCACGCGGTTAACCACAAAGGCTTTGATGGCCGCCGCATTGGCCGACGCCCGGTCCGACCAGAAGCCAATGAGGAGGTAGGAGGCAAGGCCAACCCCCTCCCAGCCAAAGAACATTTGGACGAGATTATCCGCCGTCACCAGCATGAGCATGGCGAAGGTGAAGAGCGAGAGGTAGGAGAAGAATTTTGCCTTCGCCTTGTCGTGGCTCATGTAGCCGAACGAATAAAGGTGAACGAGGGCAGAGACCGTTGTCACCACCACCAGCATGACAGCGGTCAGCGTATCGACCCTGAGGCGCCAGGCTATTTCAAGGTCGCCTGAAACAATCCATTCCGCAATGAGGCGGCGTTCGGTGGGTGCATCGCCAAAGCCCCACTGCGCAAAAACGACCCAAGACAGCGCGGCCGATACGAACAGAAGCCCGGTGGTGGCCACCTGCGCCACCTTCGCCCCCACCTGGCGCCCAAAGAAGAACGCGAAGATGAAGCCGATCAGCGGCAGGAAGACAATGAGTTCAACCATCTCAGCCCTTCAGCGTATCGATGTCTTCCACCGCGATGGAGCCGCGGTTGCGGAAGAAGGCCACAAGGATGGCAAGCCCGATGGCCGCTTCGGCCGCCGCGACTGTGAGAACGAACAGCGCAAACACCTGGCCGACAAGGTCATTGAGCGCCTCTGAGAAGGCGAGGAAATTGATGTTTACCGCAAGCAAAATGAGCTCGATGGACATCAAAATGACGATCACGTTTTTGCGGTTGATGAAGATGCCGAACACGCCGATCACAAACAAGATCGCCGCCACGGTGAGGTAGTGGGACAGCCCAATCACATCTGCAGTCCCTTGCCTGAGGCGACATCGCGCACTTCCATGGCTTCCTCTGGCCGGCGGTTCACCTGGCTTGCCACGTCCTGCCGCTTGGCCTTGGGGTTGGAGCGCAGCGTCAGCACAATCGCGCCAACCATGGCAACGAGCAGAATGAGGCCGCAGACTTGGAAGTAAAATGCGTAGCGCGTGTAAATGACGAGGCCGAGCGCTTCGGCGTTGGAGACTTGATCCACCGGCGGGGTGGGCAGTGCCGCTGTTTCCGCGGCGATGGGCGAGAGCGTGTAGGCTCCCAGCACCAATAAAAGCTCCACCAAAAACACGATCCCCACGAGGGCGCCCACGGGCAGGTACTGCATAAACCCTTGCCGGAGCTCAGCAAAATCCACGTCGAGCATCATCACGACGAAGAGGAAGAGCACCATCACCGCGCCGACGTAGACGACGATGAGGATAAGGGCCAGGAACTCTGCCCCGGTGAGCATGAAGAGGCCGGCCCCGTTCAAAAAGGCAAGGATTAAGAACAGGACCGAATGCACCGGGTTTTTAGACGAGATGACCATGAGTGCGGAGGCCAAGAGGACAGCCGCAAACAGGTAGAAAAACAAAGACGCTAGGGCCATAGAGGATCTCGTGCGTGCAGCGGTGGCTGGAAGCGGCGGTGACGCAACTTTAGAAGCATTCGAGCCCTCTTAGCGGACGCACAATGGATCGTCCACTGCCGTAAGGCCGTTCGTCACAGCCACGATTTGCATTGCTGGGCTGGGCTTCGCGGAGATTGCCGCCAGGACGCAACCGTCCCATATCTTGCCGATCGGAACCTGGGGAGGGGCGGTTGTGATCCACTATCTTTATCGCATTCGCGGTGTGTTGCTGTTTGCGGTCGTGGCTGCGATTTGCAGCCTGGTTTGGGTTGACTATGCCGAAGCACGCCGCGGCGGCGGATTTGGCAGCCGCGGGGCGCGCACCTTTACGCCGCCCGCTGCAACGCGCACGGCGCCGAGAGAGGCCCAACCCATCAACCGGTCGATGACGCCGGGTCAACAACGCTCCACCTCCCCCGGCGCACAACAGCCAGGCGCGCAGGCTGGTGCAGCCCAACAAGCCGGCCGCGGCGGAATGCTCGGCGGCATGATGGGCGGCCTTTTGGGCGGGCTCATGCTGGGCGGCCTCATCGGGATGCTCCTGGGCAACGGGCTCGGCGGGATGGCCGGCTTCTTGGGACTTTTACTCCAGGTGGGTATCGTGGTGCTTGTGGTGATGCTTGTGATGCGCTTCCTGCGCAGCCGCAAACAAACCCCTGCATTCGCCGGCGGCTCCGTTCCGCAAAGCAACACGCATCGCTTTGATGCAGCCCCAACATCGGGTGCGGGCGCCGGCGCGGCGATGCCACCCCCCGCCCCAGCTTCGGCCGAGCCTGACAGCTTTTCAGGGCATGACGAGATTGGCATCACCGACGCCGATCTTGACCAGTTCGAGCAGCTCCTGGTGGAAATCCAAGCCGCGTTCACCCGCGAGGATTATGCCGGCCTGCGCGACCGCTCCACCCCAGAAATCGTGTCGTACCTTTCTGAAGAACTCAGCCAAAACGCCGTCAACGGCAAGCGCAACGACGTGACTGATGTGACCCTTCTTCAAGGGGACATTGCTGAGGCCTGGCGCGAAGAGGACAAAGAGTACGCCACCGTCGCACTGCGGTATGAGAGCGTTGATGTGATGCGCGATCGGACCACGGGCGAAATTGTGGAGGGTGCCGAAGAGCCCACCGAAACCACCGAAGTCTGGACATTTGTCCGGCCCGTTGGTGGGGCGTGGAAACTCTCAGCCATCCAGGACGCTTAGGGCAGTTTTGGAAGGGGCGAGGAGTGTTATCGCGCCGCATACGCATGCGGCGCGCTACACTCTAGAGCGCGTCAACGCCCCCATGGGAGCGCGCCGCGCTCAGGCTTCACTTGTCGGCGGCGGGTACGGGACGCCGGATGACTCTATCCGGCTGTGAACCGCTCTCGCTGTCACGACCATCAACGTTGTTCTTTGCGGTCCCGCTTTAGGGGGGCCGTGCCTCACTGCTCCCGCCTAGGGGCAATCGTCCCGCGGTGGGCCTGATGCATCAACCCACGCTTCGCTCTTCGGGGTTGACCCATCA
>JBCDLN010000208.1:0-7607 GCA_038745295.1 Pseudomonadota bacterium
CTCTGGCGCCAGTCCACGGTGAAGTTCTGCGCTGGTCTCACCAAGCTCCAGCATATCGCCCACGATGGCGATCCGCCGCTGGGCAGGTGTTGCGCCAAGCGCTTGGATGGCCGCGGCCATGGAGGCAGGATTGGCGTTATAAGCTTCGTCGATGAGAAGCGCCTCACCGCCGGTGGTCTTCAATGGCACGCGGCGTCCGCGGCCTTTTGGAAGCTCCCACTGTGCAAGCTGTGCGGCCCCATCAGCCGGGAGCCCTGCCGCTTCGAGCGCCGCCAGCACGGTGAGCGCATTGCGCGCATTGTGCGCTGCGCCAGCCAGCGTGAAGGAGACCGTCTCGCCCATCACGCTGGCGAGAGCCGCACCGGAGAGGGGATCAAACGACAAAAGGCGCACATCAGCATTGTCGCTACCGAAGGTGATGATCTTGGCGCCAACCGCCTCGGCCGCGCAGCGAAGGCGCTCAAAATGGGGATTGTCGGCCGGGATGATGGCCGTTCCGCCGGGCTTAAGACCTGAGAAAATCTCAGCCTTGGCGTCCGCAATCCCTTCAACGCTCTCAAAAAACTCAAGATGAACGGGGGCCACTGTGGTGATGATGGCAATGGTTGGGCTCACCATCTTTGTCAGCGGGGTGATCTCGCCAGCGTGGTTCATGCCGATTTCGAAAATCCCCGCGTCGGCATCCGAAGGCATGCGCGCCAGGGTGAGCGGCACCCCCCAATGGTTGTTGAACGAGGCGGCCGACGCGTGGGTGCCCTCACCAAAGGCCAGCTTCAGCATCTCTTTGGTGCCGGTCTTTCCCACTGAGCCGGTGACGGCCACCACAGGAACATCAGCGCCAAGGCGGGCACGTGCTGCAACCCCTGCCCGGCCCATCGCATCCAACACATCGTTGACACGGATCGCGGGTGTGCTGTCGCCGCTGGACACCACAACGGCCGATGCGCCTGCCTCCAGCGCCATGGGCACAAACTGATGCCCGTCCATGCTGACACCCTGAATGGCGAAGTAGACCTCACCAGGTTTCAGCGTGCGCGTGTCGATGGAGACGCCCGTCACCGGAGTATCAGCTGGGGCTCCTTGAAGGATGCCGCCGCAGGCCGCCGCAAGAGAGCCAAGGGTCCACACACTCATGGTGCACCCAAAGCGTTGAGGACGGCAGTGCGATCGTTGAACGGGAACACCGTATCGCCGACGGTTTGGCCCTCTTCATGGCCTTTGCCCGCCACCACCAGTGCATCACCTTCGTTCAGCATCGCCATGCCGGCCTCGATGGCCTCTTTGCGGTCGCCAATCTCGATGGCGCCCGGCGCGGCCGACAAAATGGCGGCGCGGATGGTGGCAGGGTCTTCTGAACGGGGATTATCATCGGTGACAATGACAACGTCAGCCGCTGCAGCTGCCGCTGCCCCCATTAAAGGGCGTTTGCCTGGATCGCGGTCACCGCCGGCGCCGATGACAACAATGAGCCGCCCCGCAACAGCGGGCCGCACTGCGCCAAGGGCTGCCGTCACCGCGTCGGGCTTATGGGCATAGTCGACGAAGATGGGCGCGCCGCTCTGCCGGCCCACCAGCTCCAGCCTGCCTGGTGCACCTTTGAGGCAGGAGAGCGCGCCAAGGGCCGCCTCATCGTGTATCCCCCCCGCCATGGCAAGGCCTGCCGCAAAAAGGGCGTTGGCCACCTGAAAGTCCCCGATGAGCGGCAAGGCGACCTCATAGGTGCCGCTCGCCAAAGTGAGGCTTAGGTGCGCCCCCACGTCCGTCCGCTCCATGGCGGAAAGGCGGATGAGATCGCCATCGCGGCCCACCGTGAGGGGCTTTTGCGCCACTTTGAGCACGCGGTCGGCCCCTGGCGCATCGGGGTCGACGATTGTGGGCGCCCCGTCTGGCAGCAGCGTGTCAAACAGGCGAAGCTTGGCCTTGAGGTAGGCCTCAGCATCGGCGTGATAGTCAAGATGATCACGGCCAATATTGGTGAAGGCCGCCGCTGTCAGCACCACGCCATCGAGGCGGCGCTGGTCGATCCCGTGGCTCGACGCTTCAAGTGCCAGATGGTCGACGCCCTCGCGTTTAAGGTCCGCAAGGCGCTGGTGGAGGCGCACGGGGTCGGGTGTGGTGAGCCCGCCGGGCACGTTGACAGCGCCCGTTACGCCGAGTGTTCCAAGGCTCACCGCTTTGTGGCCCGAGGCAGCAAAAATCTGCCGGGTGAACTCGGCCACAGAGGTCTTTCCCGCCGTGCCTGTCACGGCGACAATGGTGTTGGGTTGCGGGCCTGCCAGCTGCGCGGCCATCACAGCCAGCCGGCGCCGTGGATCAGGGTCGCGCAGCACGAGCGGCGCCTCTATGGTGGCGGAGGGCGCGCACAACACGGCCGCCGCGCCCTTTTTGAGCGCCTCCGGGACAAACGCCGTGCCGTCAACATGGGAGCCTTTGAGCGCCGCGAAGATCATGCCGGGCCCAACACTTCGGCTATCGGCGGTGATCCCGCTGATCTCCACCGCCGAGCCCTGGCATAGGTCAGGTGCGAGTTCGCCAAGCCTCACGGGCCTTACTCCTGGTACGCCACCTCAATCGCTCTTGTGACACTGTCGACCGTGTCGTCAAACCGTGGCCGCACGCCGAGCATCGGGCCGATGCGGCTGATGATGTTGGCCACCGTCGGCGCTGCATTGAGGCCCGCGGTGGCGGCCAGTTCGCCTTCCTCGGGTTTGGGTTCGTCGAGCACCACCAGCGTCACATAATGGGGCTCGTCAATGGGAAAGGCTGCCAGAAACGAGTTGATCCTTTTGTCGGATGCATAGCCGCCCTTTACAGCTTTTTCGGCTGTGCCGGTTTTTCCGCCCACATTGTACCCTGGCACACGGGCCCGCCGGCCAGAGCCTTCTTGGCTGTTGAGGTGGAAGAGCTCGCGCATCTTGAGCGAAGTTTCAGGCTTCACCACACGGCGCGCAATCCGCTCCGTTTCGGCAGTGGAGCGCGGGTAAAATGTGGGCGGTGCATAGACCCCGCCGTTCAAAATGGCAGCAGCGGCAACGGCAGCATGCATCGGCGTCACCGCCATGCCGTGACCGTAGGAGACTGTTGCAGCGGTCACATCGGGCCAGCGGCGCGGCAAAAGCGGACGCGCCCCTTCGGCAAGCTCCGTCTCCACCCGCTCAAACATGCCAAGCGCCTTCAGGTAGGCCTGCTGGCGCTCTTTGCCCACGGCCCGCGCAATTTTGGCGGTGCCGATGTTGGAGGAATACTTGAACACTTCCCTGACCGACAACCAGCGCGACTTGGCGTGAAAGTCGTTGATGGTAAAACGGCCAATCTTCATGGGAAAGCGCGCGTCCACCATGTCGGAAAGGCTGACGGCGCCGGTGTCCAGCGCTGTGGCCAGGGTGAACGCCTTAAAAATGGAACCGAGCTAAAAAACGCCGGTGAGGGCGCGGTTCATCCGCGTTTCGTCCAGCGCGCCGACAGGGTTGTTGGGATCATAGTCTGGCAGTGAACTCATCGCGACCACTTCGAAGGTCCGCGCGTCGAGCACGATCCCTGTGGCAGCCTTCGCGCGGTAGCGCTCTATGGCGCGCTTCAGCTCATCGCGCACTGCGTGCTGGACGCGAAGGTCGAGCGCCAGATGGACAGGCGCCATGGTTTGGCCTTTGCGGGCAAGCCCAGCGGCTTGGAGGGCCCGCAAGCCCGTACGATCGATGGACCGCTCGAGCCCAGCAATCCCCGCATTGTCGACGTTGACGTGGCCAACGATGTGCCCCACCGACGCGCCGCCGGGATAAAACCGCCGCGTTTCGGTGAGAAAGCCAATCCCTGGAAGCCCAAGATCATGAACCCGCTCGCGCAGCCGCGCCGAGATCTCCCTTTGAAGCCAAACAAAGCCGCGGTCGGACGAAAGGTCTGCGCGCAGTTCGTCCGCTTTGAGGTCGGGAAGGACGCTGGTGAGGAGTTCCACAGCCTCATCGACATCGGTGATGTTGCGCGGCTCGGCGAACAAAGAGGCTGTGGCAAGGTCGGTTGCAAGCACTTCGCCGTTGCGGTCCACAATGTCGGGCCGGGCGGCTTGAACCGAATCTTGGGGCGAGAGCGCGGGGCCACGCGCCGCCGCAGCAGGCTCCATCCCCAACATAACAAGCCGGGTGCCTATGAGACCGTAAATCGCCACGCAGGCCACAATGGCGAGCACGATGCGGCCCTTTGCGCCTGATGCCGCCTGGTCCCGTCTCATTGGCTCTCCTCCTCGCCGTCCTCGACCTTGCGCCTTGCTGCCGATGCCACCACTGAAACCGGTGTAATTTGCTCAGCTCTGATGGGCTCTAGCCCGAGCACATCGTTATGGCGGTCGACCAGGACCTGAAGGCGCGCCGGATGGTCGAGCGCGCTCCACTCCGCTTCAAGTTCGCTGATTCTTTGCTTCTCTGCGGAAATCTTTCGATTGAGTTCACCGATTGCACGCGCATCCCGCTCGGCGGCCTTCTTCATCACAAAGACCGTTGCGGCGCTTGATGTTGCGGCGAAGACACCGATGAGGATGATGCCCGTGCGGAGGGGGTGCCTCATGGCGCAAAACCCGTCAGCGAGACGTGCTTGACAAGAGCCATGGCATCAGACGTGAGCGCGGGCGCTGCCGTGCGCCGCGCCGCGCGCAGCTTGGCCGAACGCGCCCGTGGATTGGTCGCCCGTTCAGTCTCGCTGGCCGTCAGCGCTTTGCGCGTGATGGCGGCGAACGAGGGGACGGGGCCGTCGGCGAGCGGGGCATGGCGCGAGCCCGTTGCGGGCTTAATGCGCTCAGCAAGGAAGCGCTTTACGATCCGGTCTTCAAGACTGTGGAAGGCCACCACCACCAGCCGCCCGCCCTCTCTCAGCACCCGCTCGGAGGCAGACAGAACGCGGGCAAGCTCTGACAGCTCATCGTTGACGGCAATGCGCAGCGCTTGAAAGGCCCTGGTGGCTGGGTGGATCCCGTCGCGCGCCCCTCGGATGACCCGCTCGCAGAGCCCCGCAAGGGCCGCTGTCGTGGTGAAGGGACGATCCTCGACAATGGCGCGGGCGAGAGCGCTTGCGCGTTTTTCTTCGCCATAAAGGTGAAAGAGGCGGGCAAGCTCTTTCTGGTCGGCGCGGTTCACAATATCAGCCGCCGTCGGCCCATCGCCCCCCATGCGCATATCGAGGGGACCATCAAAGCGGAAGGAAAAGCCGCGCGCCGCCTCATCAAGCTGGTAGGATGACACGCCGATATCCAAGACAACACCATCCACCGCGCTGACGGCAGCTGTGTCCAAGTGAGCCTCCAAATCGCCGAAGCGCCCTTCCACGACGGTGAGGCGGGGATGGCTCTCAGCAAGCGCGTTGGCGCGGGTGATAGCATCTGGGTCACGGTCGATGGCGATAACGGCAGCCCCTGCCTCCAGCAGGGCGTTTGTGTAGCCGCCACCGCCGAAGGTGCCATCCACAAAGGTTTCGCCCGGTGCAGGGGCGAGCGCGGCCATCACCTCAGCCAACATGACCGGGTTGTGGCCGGATGCTTGGGGTGGTGGGGCGGCATCCCATGCCATCCCTAGGCTTGACCTGTTTGGGGCTGGGTTTGCCCATCGCGCGCGGGAAAGACTTGACGTGCGGCATCGCGACTCACCGCTGCGAATTGATCGGGCTCCCAGATTTGGAACTTGTGGCCAAGGCCCACGAAGGTCACCGCTGTGGTGGCGCCGGTGATGTGCCGAATTTTATCGGACAGCATAACCCGGCCTTCACGATCGACATTCAAAATTTCGGACGAGCCGTAGAGTGCAGTGGACATTAAATCATACTCTGCACTGAGAGGATCGAGGTCTTTGAGCCGGAGCGATATTTGGTTGAGCAACGCATTGCCTCCAGCATCAACTGTTGATGCGTGCGGGGACGGAAAACAGTACAGTCCTTCAAAGCCATCGCGCGCCAAAACACCTCGAAACGGCGCGGGAATTGTGATTCGCCCCTTAGCATCAACTTTGTTGGTGTAGTGTGAGATGAAACCGTGCACGCCCGCTCTCCCGGCGTACTCAACGGAGCCCACGCCCCGCTCGCCCCGATCCATTGGCCCGGCACACCACGCTTCCGGGATGATTTGGGATACCATGGGATGGCATGGGCGTCAACGACTGATCAACCATGTTGCGGGCCGGATAAGGCCGCGCAAACGCACCGTGAGCGCCGTTTTGATGCCCTGCCGAACCCGATGTGGGGCGCGGTCCCAAAAGGGCCCGGTCTGCTGATTTCAAGAGGAAGGGGTGCCAGTCGGTCTATAAGCCGGGTTTTGTATGGCCGGGTTGCCCCGACGTGACGGCCATTCATCTGGGACGCCCGTTACCGGACGCCTCACGCGACCCACCCGGGCAGCATAGGCCGGAAACAGGCCGCCGCCCCTATGCGGTCTTGCTCCCGGCGGGGTTTACCGTGCCGCGTCCGTTGCCGTCCGCGCGGTGGGCTCTTACCCCACCCTTTCACCCTTACCGACCATGCGTCATCGTCGGCGGTTTGCTTTCTGTGGCACTGTCCCTGGGGTCGCCCCCGCCGGGCGTTACCCGGCGCCGTGTTTCCGTGGAGCCCGGACTTTCCTCC
Organism: Pseudomonadota bacterium; assembly: GCA_038745295.1. Taxonomy (GTDB): domain Bacteria; phylum Pseudomonadota; class Alphaproteobacteria; order Rhizobiales; family Amorphaceae; genus Acuticoccus. The sequence goes on from JBCDLN010000208.1 coordinate 6,595, forward strand.
CCAGCGACCTTTCGGCACCTGCTGGAGCGGCCGTCCGACCGACTGGCCACAGCAATGTGGCCTCGCCCTCGCCAAAGCGCAATTGAGGGTGCTGGTCAGTTCATGAATTGCGGGCTGGAGCGGACATGAAAAAGGGGCCCGGCACCGTGTGCCAGACCCCAGTTGAGGGAGGAGCAAATGGATACTCTCATAAAATGCGTTGGATGGGGATAAGGCGAAGGCAACAATCCTCCGTTGTGACAAGTTTCACACAAGTCTCCCCACAGCCTGGGCACAGCTTGCCCAAGAATTGCCATAAGACACGCTCTTGAGCGTCTTAGCTGCCGAGAAAACGACCAATTCGCGCCATCGCATCGCCAAGACTTTCGGGGCTTCTTGCAAAACAGATGCGCACAAATCCATCTCCGTTGCTGCCGAATGCATCACCTGGTGCAGTCCCTACGGCAGCCTCATCGATCAGGCGAAATGCGGTTTCTTTTGCGTTTTCGAGGCCTTCCACGCGAAAAAATGAATAAAACGCACCGGCGGGTTCCGTGTAGATCACGCGATTGTGATGTTGAAATTCTTTTGAAACAATTTCGCGTCCAACCCGTGCCCGCTCCACCGTGTGCTCGATGTACCATTCCCCCTCGTTGAGCGCGACGACGCCAGCCTGCTGCATGAACTGCGCTACACCACAGGTTGAATAATGGATGAGGTTTTCCAAAGTCTGGCGCAGTGCGACAGGCGCGTGGATCCACCCCATCCGCCAGCCCGTCATCGCCCAGTTCTTGGAAAAGGTGTTGACGTAAACGACCCGGTCTTGAGGCTCAGCAATGTCCAGAAATGACGGCGCGCGCGCCGTTCCATCGTAGACAAAGCGTGAGTAGATTTCATCGGCGATGATCCACAGCCGGTGCCTGCGGGCGAACAGCAAAATCTCTTGAAGCGTCTCGCGGCTGGCCACCCAGCCGCTGGGATTGGCGGGTGAGTTAACGAAGATGGCGCGCGTCATCGGTGTAGTGGCCGCCTCA
>JBCDLN010000209.1:0-7578 GCA_038745295.1 Pseudomonadota bacterium
AGGGCTTCGCACAGGCCGCGCCCAAACTCGCGGTAAAGGCAAATATTGGCGTCCGCATCCGCAAGGCGTGGCGTGTCGTCGATGTGGGCGGCCAGCGGATAGACGAGGTTGATCTGCGCGCCGATCCCCTCCACCAGGCGGCGGATTTCCGCAAGGTCTGATGGGCCGTTGAACATCCCGTAGGCGGAGCCGATGATGTTCACCCTCGGCCGCTCGCCCTCCTGCCGAGGCCTAGGCTTGGGCGCTTTGCCCTTTTTCAGCCCATACTGTGTCCAAAGCCAGGAGAGTGCCCTGTCAGCCGACTGCCACTGATCTTCATCGATGGTGCGGGGCAAAAAGCGCTGGATTGCTGTGCCTTCAGGGGTCACACCACCGCCGATCATCTCAGCGATGGAACCTGTCACCACAACGCTTGGGGTGCCCGAATTCAGCACCTCCCAGGCCCGCTTCATCGCCCCTTCAGTGCCTTTGCGCCCCAGCTCCTCTTCCGCAAGGCCGGTGACCACAATGGGAAGCTCATGGGGCGGCAGCGCATCGGTATAGTGAAGCACTGAGGTAACGGGTAAGTTTTCGCACCCCACAGGCCCGTCAATGATCACCTGAAGACCTTTGACGGCGGCAAAAACATAAACCGCGCCCCAGTATCCGCCCGCGCGATCAAGGTCGAGGATCAGCATGATGCGTCCTCCACAATTGAGCCTTTGACCACGTCCTTGGGCTCTTCAGCACCCTTTGCGTTTCGCCCGCCGATGAGCGTTTTGCCCTTGCGCGGCTTGGGGGGCGGGGGCGGGGTGTCGGACCACACGCCAGCGGTGTGTCCTTCGCCAACGCCTTTGAAGAAGGCCTTCATGGTGTCCATGCGGCCCTTGCGGCCGATGGCGGTGTTGATGACATCGGCGAGCGATCCAGCCCCTGCCGGGCCCATCAACGGCCGCGCGGAAATGAGGTTGGTAAAGTAAAGCGCCGGCGTTCCCCGTTCCTTGGCTTTTTGAACAACGGGGGTGGTGCCAATGGCAAGGTCCGGCTCGAAGGCTTCCAACGCAGCAAGGTCATCTTCGAGCGATGCGCGGGTGGTGACGGGAACGCCGCGGGCTTCGAGCCAGGCACGATCGGCCGCCGAAAACCGCGTCTTGGGGCAGGCGGTCCCCACGTAACGCACGTCAGCGCCCGATTCCACCAAAAGCCGCGCCACAAGAAGCTCAGACCCTTCGTAGCCTGATAGCGTGATCCGGCCTTTGATGGGCTTTCCGCTGAGCGCTGCAGCAATTGCCGTGTCAGCCCGGTTTTGCGCATCCGCCACTTGAGTGGGGGCAATGGCCAAAGCATCGCCGATGGCTGCCAGCCAGTCGCGCGTGCCCTCGCGACCCACGGGGGCTGAACCCACAATGGGCCGGCCCGCCGCCTCAAATGCACGGCACGAGGCGGTGTAGAAGGGATGGATGGCAGCCACCACCGCGCCGTCGAGGGCAGCATAAAGCTCACGCCACTCGCGGGTGGGGACCACGGGGCCCACATCAAGGCCCATGGGGTCGATGAGGGCGCCAATTCCCATGGGGTCGGCAGGGAACATTTCGCCCAGAAGCGTCACCGACGGGCGGTTGGTGCGCACCTGCGGTGCGGCCACAGGTCCTGCAACAATCTCGTTGCGGGCAAACTCCAGCATCGCGCCGGCCAAAACGTCTTTCGCCTCAGCATGGGTGGGCACGCCAAAGCCTGGCACATCGATGCCGATGATCCGCACCCCGTTGATCACATCAGGCAAAAGTCGCAGCGGCACCCCTGATGCGGTGGGCACGCAAAGGTTGGTTACGATAACGGCATCATACTTTTCAGGATCGGCGAGTGCGTAAACCGCATCGCGAATATCTTCAAAGAGCTTGCCGGTGACCAAGGTTTCGGAGTTGAACGGCACGTAGCCGACGGTGCGGCGCGCGCCATAAAAGTGCGACGTGAAGGTGAGGCCGTAAACGCAGCATCCCGACCCTGAAAGGACGCTCGCCGTGCGCCGCATCCTGAGCCCGACCCGCAGGGAGCCAAAGGCCGGGCACATGGATTGGGGCTGATCGTGAGGTCCGGTTGGGTAATCTGCGCGAAACTTTGCCAGGAGCTCAGCGTTTCCCGCCGCTTCAGCGGCTGCCGCAAGCCGCTCTGATCCGGCGTGGCAGTGCCCCTCAACCGCATGGGCAGGCGCGTCGCGCTCCACCGCGAGAGGCTCATGCTGGGACGGGGCGAGGGGCTGATCCACCGAATTCAAGCCTCGTCGTAGATGACCTCAAGGGAGGCCTTTGGCTGATAGGATGCGCCGCGCATGGCAGCGGGCGTTGCGGGCGTGAGGACAACGTCTCTGCCCGTCACATCACCATCGAAGAGCCCCAGAAGGCCGTCCTGATCGAGGGGGGTCGGGTGCTTGGGCGGTGCTTCGGCAACGTTCGTGGCGAGCGTTTCAAACAGCGGCCCCCAGACGCCGTCCGGAATGCCGACAATCTGGTAGTTGGCGCTCTTTTTGCGGATATCGTCATCGGCTGGGATGGCTGACAACACAGGGATGCCAACCGAATTGGCAAAGGCTTGGGCTTCGCCGGTGCCATCGTCTTTGTTGATGACCATCCCGGCAACACCCACATTGCCGCCCAGCTTGCGGAAGTATTGGACGGCCGAGCACACGTTGTTGGCCACATAAAGCGACTGAAGGTCGTTGGAGCCGACCACAATCACCTTCTGGCACATGTCCCTGGCGATGGGCAGGCCGAAGCCGCCGCACACCACGTCGCCCAAAAAGTCGAGAAGGACATAGTCAAAGTCCCACTCGTGGAAGCCAAGCTTTTCTAAAAGCTCAAAGCCATGGATGATGCCGCGGCCGCCGCAGCCACGCCCCACCTCGGGCCCGCCAAGCTCCATCGCGTAAACACCATCGCGCACGAAGCATACATCGCCGATCTCCACCTCTTCGCCCGCAAGCTTTTTCTTGGTGGAGGTCTCGATGATTGTGGGACAGCTTTTGCCACCAAATAAAAGCGATGTTGTGTCAGACTTTGGATCACAGCCGATGAGAAGAACCTTCTTCCCCTGCTGCGCCATCATGTAGGAGAGGTTTGACAGCGTGAACGACTTGCCGATCCCACCTTTGCCATAGATGGCGATGATCTGGGTCTCTTTCTTCACCTCAGCCGGTTCGACGGGCGAAGGTTCAATGGCCGCCTCTGCCGCTAACCGCGAATTATAGCTTTCGGTGGTGGCCGTATCGCGCGTGGTATGGAGTTCGCTCACGCTGCGCCTCCCCAGTTGAGGACCATCTTCAGACAGTCCGGATCAGAAAAGGCGATGAGATAGGCAGCATCTGCTGTGGCAGCAGGATAGGAATGGCTGATCAGCCCGTCGAAGGACAGCTGGCCACTGTCGAGGAGGTGGCGTACGCCCTCCAGGTCGCCAGGCTGCCACTCTGCTGCGATGGCAATTCGTGCAGCCCTCATGAATGCTGGCGGGAACGCAAAGGAAAGCCGGGCTCCATAAAACCCTGCCAAGACCACTTGGCCGCCTGGCGCGATCCTGTTGACGCAAAGATCAATCACCTCTTGGGTGCCGCTGGCGTCGACGACGGTGTGATAATCGCGCCGCTGATCCTCGTCAGGATGGATGACGGTGTAGCCATCGCCCGCCATCCGCGTATCTTTGATCTCGTGCACGACGGGCGGCGGGAAGCCTTTGGCCACAGTGATACGGGCCATCAGTTGGCCCAAGACCCCATGGCCGATGATGAGGTCGGGCGGGGTGGTCAGCATCACGGCGTGATAAGCTGTTGCCGCTAGCGCCATCAGCGTCAGTTCAGGGGCATTGCTGTCGATGGGGTGAAGGCGGTCAGGATCGGCAATTACATGGCTTGCCGCGCCGCCAAAAAGCGCCCTGACATCTTTATAGCAGCGTGCACCTGGCACAAACACGCACTGGCCGGGCTTAAAGCGCGGATCGTCCGATTCGATCACCTCGCCCACCGTCTCGTAGCCGGGCACCAAGGGGTAGCCCATGCCGGGGAAGTTGGGCATCGACCCATCCCACAACAGCCTCTCGGTGCCTGCACTGATGCCGGTGTGCTTCACACGCACAACCACGCCTTTGGACTGTGGCTCAGCCAGCATGACGGGACGCAGCGCAATGGACCGTGGCCGGTCCAAGATGATCGCAAGCGCTTCCATACCTAACCTTGGGCGTTCGGTTGACGATGCGTGCCGGTCAGCCGCGCCTCATAGGAGGTGCGACCTTAGAGCGTGTGTCAGTTTACATTGACAGCGCTCCATGTCAATTCACTGAAAGAGTGCAACGAGACCGCGCGCAAGGGTTGGATTGCGCGAGTGAAGCCGCTTGATTTTGGTGTAGCCCGCCGCCCGCAAGAGGGCGCGCAACGCATCCTCAGTGCGGTAGGCGCCTTGGCCCATGGCCATGAAATACCACGGGAAATAGGCATCGAACCCATTGGGGTTGTTGGGTGTTGCCATGGGCTCGGCCACAATCAAGCGCGCGTTTCGCATCTGGCTCGCCAGACGGGTGAGGAGGGCAAGGGCAGGGCCATCGTCATGGTCGTGCAGAATGCGCACGAGGGTGACGGTGTCGGCATCAAACGCCAGCGAATCGGAAAAGAAATCAATGGCTGCGGTCTGCGCTCGAGCATCCACGCCCGCGCTCTGAAAGGCGCTCTGGGCCAGGGGCACCACATCGGGGCGGTCGGCGACGGTGACTGTCAGATTTTGGTGACACTTCAGTGCTGCAATGGCGAACGCCCCAGCCCCGCCCCCCAAGTCCACCAGCCGCCGCGCGTCAGTAAACACGCGATTGTGGAGGATGGCGTCTGCCACAAAGGTTTGCGAGGCAGCCATCAGGTGCGAGTAAGCAAGGGCAGTCTGCCCGCCCGCCTTGCCGCCATCGGTGTAGGTCCAAAACTGTGACAGCGCCGTCTGCCCTTCGCCGCGCAGGACCTTTAGGGGGTCGGCAAGGTCAGCATAAAGGTGGCGGTGGTGGGCAATCATGGCCGCAACCCCGCCTTCGGCCAGCATGGCAGCACCTCTTAAGGCAAGGCCCCAACCATGGGTGCGACGGTCCACGAAGCCAAGGGCGGCCGCGGCCGTCATCAGTGTGTCCACGGCGCGGGGCGAAAGGCTGAGCAACTCAGAGAGCGCGGCCGTATCGCGCGGGCCGTCGCGGAGCTTCTCCAAAACATCAAGCTCCACCAAAGAGGCCATGGTTTGGGAGAACACAAAGCCCGCCACACAGTGGAAGGTCGCCTTGGTATGACCTGTGGCGATGGGACGGGTAAAGGGAAGGGTCTCGACCGCCCTTAAGAACGCGGGCGTGGTGACAATGCGGTCGCGCAGCCGAGCGTAGCTGTCATAAATGGCGCCCAAAAGGGTTTAAGCCGCGGCAATCGCAAGCTTTTTGGGCAAAAAGCGCGCCGTTTGGGCCCGGATCAGTCCTTTGAGTGCGGCCGCCTCGGCAATGTCAGGGACAGCGGCAACCGTGTCTTCGATCTGCCGTTCAAGGGCTTTCACAGCGCCCATCAGCCCATGCTCGTCAACACTGTTGGGCCGGCCGAGCTTCTCGTCTTGGCCTGTCGGTTTGCCCAATGCGCCCGACACGCCGGCCCGGTCGTGAATGTCATCGGCAATTTGGTAGGCCGCGCCAAGCTTTGCGCCGACGGCCTTCCAAAGCGCAATGTCACCGCCGGAGGCCGCAGCGCCCCCCGCAGCAGCCGCTTCAAAGAGGGCACCGGTTTTGGCTGCGTGGTAGGCGGTGATCCCGCACGCGTCTTCCGCTTCCATTGCTTGGCCAGCCACCAAACCCCGGGGCGAACCAGCGCTTTCAGAAACGATTGCCAAGAGGGCGCCGAGCCGCGGGCCGGCCTCCTCAGCCACATCAGCAAGGGCTTGAAAGGCCATCACGATGAGACCGTCCCCCACCAAAACCGCCGTCGCCTCGCCATGGGCGGCATGGACAGACGGCCGGCCGCGACGGGTGTCGGCATCGTCAAAGCAGGGGAGATCGTCGTGCACCAGCGAGGCGCAGTGTAAGAACTCCACCGAGGCAGCCAACGCGTCGGTGACTTCGGGGCGGTCATCGCCGCAGGCATGGGCCACACCGAAGGCCAGCAGCGGACGCGCGCGGGCCCCGCCGGGGAAGAGGCCGTGCCTCAGCGCCACCCCATAATTGCGCGGTCTATCGCGACCAATCAGGTGCCTGCGCAGCGCTGTATCGATTCGAGCTTTGACATCCATGGCCGAACAAACCGTCTAGTTGAGTTGACACTCCGTCCAGGACATTCAACTTATCTGATCGGACTCATGTGTCAATCTGGGGAGACACTTGGCGACCATGTCGTTGCAGGCCATTGTCATCGGCGCAGGAATGGGGGGGCTGTGCGCGGCCCTGCGCCTCCAGGCTGGCGGGGCGGCGACGACGCTTTTTGAAAGTGCCGACCACGTCGGTGGAAAAGCCTGCAATGAGATCATTGATGGCAGCGCCATTCCTTGCGGCCCGACGGTGCTGACACTCAAAGAGGTTTTTGATGCCCTCTTTTCAGCGGCCGGCACGCGAATCGACGAGATGGTCACCCTCAAACCTCTCGACGTGCTCGCCCACCACCGATGGAGCGCGACCGAAGAGCTCGACCTTTATCACTCAGTGGACGAAAGCGCTGAGGCGATCTCCCTCTTCGCCGGCGCGCGTGAAGCAGACGGGTACCGCGCCTTCGTGGCGGACGCTAAGCGCATCTTCGAGACTGTCGACGGGCCGTTCATTTCTTCGCCCAAGCCCGATTTTTTGCGCCTTTCCCTGGCAGTCGGCCCGTTTGGCGCATCAAAGATCAAACCCTATTCCACCCTTTGGACCATCGTGAGCCGCCATTTCAAAGATGCGCGGCTGCGTCAGCTCTTTGGGCGCTACGCCACCTATTGCGGGTCATCCCCGTTCTTGTCGCCGGCAACGCTGATGTTGGTGGCCCACGCCGAGCAGCGCGGTGTGTGGGGAATCGAGGGTGGCCTTGGTGCGCTCGCCGCTGCAATCGCCCAGCGATTTGAAGAGCTTGGCGGCACAATTGTCACCAACATGGCCGCCAAAGAGGTGGTGGTGGCACACGGCAAGGTCCGCGGCGTGGTGGACGGTCGCGGGACGATGCACCAGGCCGGCTTAGTGGTTTTTGGCGGCGATGTGGCCGCACTTGGCCGCGGCGATCTTGGGCAAAGTGTCGCCAAGGTGGGTCAGGTGACGCCTCCCCATAAGCGCTCGCTCTCGGCTGTGACGATCAAGGCCAGAGTGCGGCCCCAGCGGCCGCTTCACTATCACACCGTCTTGTTTGGGCGGGATTACCCGTCTGAAATGACAGCGCTTTTTCAAGAGCGCCGCACCCCGCACGATTCCACACTTTATCTTTGCGCACCCGAGCACACGACCCATCAAGGCACCGACCAGCGTGTCTTCATGGTCATGAACGCGCCGGCGCAAACCGACCACCACGACGGCGAGGAGGACGTGGCACAATGCACGACACAAGCGATGGAAACATTGACCCGCTGTGGTCTCGCCACGACACTCAGC
>JBCDLN010000210.1:0-7460 GCA_038745295.1 Pseudomonadota bacterium
CGCTCATCCTTCCCCAACGGGGACGTGATTGAAGACTTTCTCCAGCAGATCGGCGCACAAGTGGACAAGAGTGCCGATCAGAAGACGGTCAAAAATGAGGGGCTGACCCTTGAAGGCATTTGGACGTTGAGCAAGCTCAACACGCTGCGCCGGCGAGGGCTTTTACCCAAGGAGCAGTTTCAGGTCTGCAAAGGTCAGATTTTGAGGCAATGTCGCGGGTCGGCCAAGCTCATCTCTGCCGACCAAGCCCGCGAATTCTATCAGAATTTCGACCAATCCAACCGCCGCCTCTTCAGCATCATCGGCAAGGAATGGGAGTTTGACGGCGACTTTTCAGAGTATCCCGACGTCGTCCCAAAGTGTGATGCCGCCAAAGTCGACGACATCTTCGACCTGTTTGGTCAGGAGAGCTCCAACTGAGGCTGTTTGGACTTGAAAGCCTCGTAGAACTTGAGATCGATGCTGTGAAGATCGCGTATGGTGGCTTGCGAGGTGGGCGATAGGCTCGCGTAGTTGATGGCGGGTGGGCGGCGGCTCGGCCGTGGCGTGCTGATGATGTAACGGGTTTCATCATCGACCGCCGCTGCCAAATAGGTCTCGTCACACCGAAGGAGCTGGAAGTCCTCAGCGATCTTGCTCGCAAATTGGTCAAGGCTGGCGTAGTCGCCCACGATGTAGTTGGGCTTTTCGATGTTGCGCATCGCTATGGAGAGGGTGCTTTCATCGATGGGGTCCGGCGCTTCTCGCCGCACACCCGCCGCAAGGCGCGTCATCACATTGCATTGGAAACGGATGACATTGGGCTCTTGACCAAGCCGCGCCACCAGGCGGTCCGGATCGCTCCTTGCTTGATCGCGCACGCCCTGGCCCAAAAGGTTCCACACGCCGTGGTTCTTTTCAATGATCGCTTGGTTCAAAAACGCTACGAACCGCTCTACAGGATCGCGCAAGACCGAAAAGTATGTGGCGTCCCACTCAATGCCGTCCAACATCCCGTAGGGGATGTGGCCAGTCATGAGGCAGCCTCTTTTATGGTTCTCCATGTATTGGGTCAGAGCAGCTTCGTTGGGGGTTGTTCCGCGGGCAAGTGTCATGAAGACGTTCATCCGCGTGAAGTTGGGCAAGAACACAGTGCTGTTGAGGAAACGCCCACCCGATTGCGGGATATGGCAGTGCACGAGGGTCCGCGGTCGCCGGGGGCGGAACGATTTCATCGTCGTGCCAGACACGGAGGGGCGTGAGCGCCACAACGTTCTAATGGGCTCGATCAACGTTTCAGAGGCCGCCTTATGCATCTGTGGCGAGGGGTAGTAGGTGTTTTCAACGCGCCCGCTCCCGTCACCATTGAAGAGAACCGGCTGACCGCCGCGGGTCAGATCTTGCGGCATGCCCTCGCTGGAAACGCACATTTCAAAGGCGTCCGCCCCGCCTTTGATCTCATCGATCATCTCTTGGTTCACAAGATGGGGGAATTTTGCCAGCTCCCGCCCGTCACCATAGTTGGTCTCAGTATCGGTGGGGGTGCGCTCAGAAAACCAGAAGAGGAGCTTCTGCGTCGTGATCACAGAAAGCAGGCGCTTATACGTTTCCACCCAGCGGTACCGCAGATCTTCTACAACGGCATTGTAAAGCGTCGGGTTTTCCAGGCTCACCAAGTGCAACAAGTCATGGGCGAAAGTAATTTGACGGTCTTTTAACTCGGGGCACCCCGATAAGATCGCCGGCGAAATATCCTTCACCTGTGCGTTGCGCACAGCGCGAATGCTAAAATAGCGCGAATTGACAGATCTGCCGCTCATCACCTGGATGACGCAAAGCTCCGACGCGTTGATGGCACGAAGGACTTCTGTATCGTTGATGAATTGTGCTGGGCCAGCCCCACCTGTTCCAAGATTGAAACAGGGAATATCAAGCCGTTCTTCGATGAGTTCTGGAAAAGGTTTTGCCACATAGCGCCCATACGTCTGTGCAGCACCGATAAAAGAAATATATTGCGACGCGGGAGTGACCGGAGGCTTACGAAACGACTGTCTAAATACACCAAACTCAGCATCGCCATAGTCGAGCAAATTTAAGTCAGCGTTTTGGTAAGACATGGCACGCACCCTGAAGACTTCGCTAGGGCCACAGCCTTAATGAATTCGTCCCGGGGTTTCAACCAGACTATGACGGCAGCCCATTCCACGGGCGGGAAGGGCGCAGGGCAGGGTGGGGGACGAGACGGGTCCTCACTCACGCATCGGCGGCGTGCTTACTCACGGCAAGGCTTCGTCCCCCGGGCAATCACAAACTCGCCCGGAATCCGATAGCCGCCGCTTTGCCAAAACGGCGAAATGGAGCTGAGATACTCGCGGTGGACATCGGCGCGGGTGGCAGCGTCAAATCTTGAATAGGCAAGGGCCACCGGGCCAGCCTCAAATGCGGCCGACAATGCCGCGCGATCATCGCCATAGGGGAGCGTGGTGTTGAGCCGGTTGAGGTGGATGGCCTCAAACCCTGCCCCTTTCAGCGCCCCCTCCAACGCCCGGCCTGTGCCAAGGCGGAAGAACATGGGGCAGACGGTGGACTTCACGCGGGCGTCCACAATGGGGAAGATATCGGCCCAGCCGCAAGCGGCGCGGTTGCCCCAGACCGCCACCACGCACCGGCCCCCTGGTTTGAGCATCCGGAACGCCTCGCCGATGGCCGCTTCGGGGTCCGCCACATACATCAGCCCAAGGGCACAGGTGACGAGGTCGGCCCGGCCGCTTGCAAAGCGGGGGAGGCTTTCCGCATCGGATCTGATGGCTCGGATATGATGGAGCCCTTGCGCACAAGCACACCGTTTGAGGGTGTCCACCATCGCTTGAGAGATGTCAGCGCCCACCACCTCGCCGTGCGGGCCAACGGCCTCAGCAAGCCTCAAGGTCACAAGCCCTGTGCCGCAAGCAAGGTCCACCACCCGTTCGCCCGGCTGGGCGTTCGCCTCGGCCACCAGCGCGGCCTGCGCAGGGGCAAGGCTTGCTTTCCAGCCGGTCTCATAGCGTTCCGCAGCCTTATCCCAGCCGTAGCGCTGGATGCGCCGCTGCATCTTGGCGTCCATATTACATCTCCTTGGTGTGCGGGCCGTTGGTGTGCAGGCGGGCCGATTGGCCCAATCAGGCGGCGTTGTTGTCAGCGGTGGGGCGACCTGGCGCGCCGGCAGCTGCCACAACCACCTCGCGCACAACGGGGTGAGGGGTCTCAAAAACATCCATGAGCGGGCTCACGCGCAGCGAGGTCTCAACCATCTGCTCCACCACGTCCTTGTCGGCCGGGGAGATCACGTCGATGACGAGCCGGACTGCCTCAAACCCTGGCCGGATCCCATCCGCCAGCCCCAGCTGGCCTCTGGCATCCACATCAGTCTCCAAGACCACTGTCACACCGTCGATGGGCACATCGCGCCGCGCTGCCGCTTGGGTAATGCCAATGGCGATGCAACCGCTCATAGCCGCCCGCAGCATCACACTGGGGGAGGGACCCAGATCCGCACCACCCAGGGCCTTGCCCACATCAAGGGTCAACCGGTGCCCGCCCTCTTCGACGACACACGCCGTCCCCTCGCCCGATGTGGCGATGCTGCGGTAAACCCGCTGCCCCCGCTCAGGCTTCAAGGTGAGGAGCTGCTCCACGCGCTCCAGCGCGGCTTTGATGGCGTTTTTCGCTGACATGATCATTGGCCTCGTTGTGACGCGGTCGCCCCTGCGCGCGGCGGCAGCCCGCGGGGCGCAAACAAAAAGTGCTCGCCCCTTTGAAAAGCGGGCGATTTTCCCCAACCAAGCGGTTCTGCTTGACCCGGAACCGCCCTAGGCGGCGGCCCGTGGCGCGCCCTTCAGGTGGTGGACGAGGTGGCGGGCAAGATCCCCCGCATCGGGGCCAGCGCCGGAGATTTGCTGGGAGCGGCGGCGCCTCAGGAACGGTAAACCGAGGGCATAAAGGCCCGGGATCTCGCAGACGCCGCCGTCATGGCGCAGCCGGCCGCGCCGGTCGAACACGGGCAGATTGATAAACCCATGGTGAGGCCTGTAGCCGGTCGCCCAGATCACCGACCCGAATTCACCGCTCAAAAGGTTTTTGCTCAGGATCGGCGCTCGGGGCAGACGGGTGGGCTCTGGCCGCTGCACGTCGTTCAGTGTGGCGGCAAGGCCGGTCTCCTGCGCAAACCCATCGATGGCATCCAGCAGCCGATGCATCTTAAGATCGGCCGACAGGGTGAGACTGGAAAGGCCGCCCGAAAATAGCGCCTCACCATCGCGAATATCGGCAAGACGGCCCACCACAGTGACACCCAGCTCTTGGAGAGCATTAAGGTCCACAGGCTGCGGCCCGCCGACAATTTGCGGGGAGGGGATTTTGCGCGCCCGCTCCAGATCATCCATCTCGTGGGCGCGCTCATCGAGCACCCCAAGAGCATCAAGCCACCATTCAATATCCCGCCCGCGATAGGTGCGCGGCAACCGTGTATGACCGCCCACCGCAAGGGTGACAGGACGCCCCGATGCTTGAATTTCATGGGCAATCTGAACGCCAGACGCCGATGCCCCCACCACCAACACGCCGCCCTGGGGAAGATCGTCGGGGCGCTTATAGGTGGCAGGCGTCAAGTGGCAAAGGTCGCGCGGCGCAGCCTGCGCAATTGCCGGCAGATGGGGCTTTGCACAGGCCCCGGTGGCAAGCACCACCGCCTTGGCACAGATCGGCCCCGTGCTGGTGGCAATGGTAAAATGGTCGCCGCTTCGGCTGACCGCTTCAACGTCCGTCGCAGTCTGGACAGGTGCGCCAAACAGCGCCGCATAGCGGGTCAGGCCAGCTGCAAACGCGCCCACCTTCTGATACCCGTGGGGGTCTGCACCGCAGTAGGGTGCGCCCGGCAGGCCATTGGCCCAATTGGGCGTGAGGAGGGTCAGGCTGTCCCAACGCTCAGAGCGCCAGGCTTGGCCAATGGCACCACGCTCCACGACAATGTGATCGATCCCCTCGGCGGTCAGCGTGTTGCTCATGGCAAGCCCGCTATGTCCAGCGCCGATAATCACTGCGCTTACAGTTTGCATGGACGACTTTCCTTCAACGGGGCCCGCGGCGGGGGAGGGGCATTGATCGCTCCGAAGACGACCGCGCTGGCCTTGACCGGATCAGAACGGGTCGCGGTCAAGGCACGAGCGGAGCGTGCGCTCCAAGTCTTCGCGGGTGAGGCCAATGTCATGGAGCGCGTGGTCGCTAAACGCTGAGACCCGCAACGGCTCGCCCCGCTGGAGCTTGCGCACACAGTAGGCGTCAAAGCCGCGTCCGATCCGCCGCAAAAGGCGGTGTGCAATGTGGGTGTGGGCCAATAACGCACTCATATTACTCTTCCTTTCGGGCCCGGGCCCGGACGGACCGGGCAGGGGGACAGTGGTGTGACGACACACGGCAAGGCGCTCAAAAACGGCTCGCTGCCTCAGCCTGCGTGTGGGGGCTCAGGAGGGCGCTCACCGCCATCCTGAGGCGCTTCTCACCCGGTGGTGACGTGGACGTTGGTGGGGTTGGTGATGATGTCGAAAACGGCGGAGCGCTTCTGGGATTGGGCGACCAGCGCGGCGATCTCGTCGGCACTCGCATCGGCGTCAATGTCAAAATGCACCCGCACGGCGCTAAAGCCGTTGCGCACATCCGCATCGATCCCCAGGATCCCATAAACGTTCATGTCGCCCTCAACGCGGGAGGTGACCTTGTGGAGCTGGATCCCGCGGTTTTGGGCAACGGCGGCAATCCCCGCAGTCAAGCAGCTGGCAAGCCCACTGAGGACGATCTCCACCGGGGTTGCCCCCTCATCGCCGGCAGCAAATTGGGGCGGATGGTCCGCATCAATGGTGATGGCTTGGTTGTGGGGCTGCTCTTCGCCAAGGCCGAAATAGCTCTTGATGGTCGTGCGGCTGTGAACGCCTTCGACCCATTCGCACTCAGCGCGCCAAGTGAATTGGGCGGCCGCCGGCGCTTCGGTAAGGGCCTCGCGCGCCGCCAGAAGCGCGTCAACATTCACGCCGTTGTCGACGGTGGAACCAGCTTGGGCAGACATGATCATCCTCCATGAAAGGGTGAGGGTTTGGCCTGCCTTCGGGCGGGCCTTAGGATGGAGGGGAGCTAAGAGCGCACCGTGTGAGCGCTCAGAAGACAGATCGTGTGAAAGAGCGTGGTAATTGGGCGCCATCCCAAAAAATGCGGGCGGGTGCGGGGCAGCACCTATTGTCGGCAGCCCATGCACTTGCTCAGCCCGGCTGAACCCATACCTTCGGCGCAACGGGTTTGTGGCGCGGGGCGATGGACGCGGTGACCATCGAGATTGATCTCCTGGGCAGTTTTGACGTGCGCGTGGATGGCGCCCGCGCGCCGATCCCTGCCTCGCGCAAAACGCGCGCGCTGCTGGCGTTCTTAAGCGTGTCGGAACGGCCGGTGAGCCGCAGCAAACTGTGCCAGCTCTTTTGGGAACTGCCCGACGATCCGCGCGGGGCGCTGCGCTGGAGCCTGTCGCGGCTGCGCAAAGCCTTTCTGCCCTATGACGTGATGGCGGCAGACCGCGAGCGGGTTTCCCTCAAAAAAGCGGCCATCCATGTCGACTGCCTCGATCTTTACCGCGGGGTGCCGCAAGACGCGCCGCAACAGGTGCTGGAAGAGGCTGCAGCGCTTGGCCGGGGGGCCTTCCTTGCCGATCTCTACCTGCCGGACTGCCCAGAGTTTGAAGCCTGGCGGGCGGGCACAGCTGTTGCCATCGAAGTGGCGCGGGTGGACGTTTTGCGCCGCCTCATCGAGCGCACCAGCGATCGGCCACCCGATGCCCTGCGCTATGCCCGCGAGCTCAAAACCCTGCGGCCCTACGATGGCGATGTGGATCGCACCATCGATGCGCTCTCCTCCCGCGATGTGGTGATCTCCCTCGACGGGCCGGTTGTGGCCGGAGCGCCTCCCAAAGCATCACTGCGCCGTAGCGCGCCCCCGCAACTGCGCCAGGTGACAGTGCTGGAGGCTGAGTTTCTCGGCGCGATGCATCTGATTGATGGGCCCGATTTTCTTGGGGCCGACTTTGAGATCAGCCCGACCCGCCAAGCTCTTGTTGCTGCCATTGAGCGTTATGGCGGCAACGTGGTGGCGCTGCGCCATGACGGGTTGGTGGCCTCCTTCGGCTGGCCCGTCGCCACCGAAGATGCCGCCGACCGTGCCGTCCGCGCCGCTCTCAGCGCCATCGATGACACGCGGGCGCATATGTTCGGCGGCGCCTCAGTTATCACCATGGCGCTTGCAACGGGGGTTGCTCTTGTGGCTGAGCCGCGGGAGGGCGCACCGGCGACGCTTGCTGGGCCCACACCAAGCCGTGCCAAATCACTCCTTGCTCACGCGCCCCCGGGCGATGTTTCGTGCGATGGGGCCACCCGCGCGCTGGTGCGCTGTGGCGCTGGCTTCGAGCC
>JBCDLN010000211.1:0-7453 GCA_038745295.1 Pseudomonadota bacterium
CGAAACGCGCGTGCGCGTTTCGGCAACGTCTGAGGCCGGCAACTGTGCCGGCTGAGGCGAAGCCGTGGGTTGATGCATCAGGCCCACCGCGGGACAATTGCCCGTAGGCGGGAGCAGTGAGGCACGGCCCCCTATGGCGGTTCCGCAATGAACAACGTTGATGGAAACAACATCTAGAAAAGCGTCCGCCACCAGGAGCGTGGTTGAGCGACAGGCACACTCAAAAATCAAAGCGCCCGGGCAGTCACTGCCCGGGCGCTGTTTTTCGCTCAAGGTGTGGGGGCGCTACTCTTTGGTCAGGCTCACCCCGTCGAACGCCAGGCATGAGCCTTGGTAGGACTTGAGCGAGAGCGTGCTGTCGTCCAGCGCTGCGCTGCATCTCATGGGGAAGAGATCGGCTGCATCGCCCGTCACGTTCGACAGACGCAGCACATCGCCCTCAAGAACATAATCCCCGTTGATGGAGATATTATTGGCGTTCATCTCGAACGCACCCTCGCCGAAGGTCGCGCTGATCTTTGCGTCTGCGAATGTGCCTGTGATGTCAAATGCAGCCGCCGGCGCTGCATCGGCTGAACCATCCTTCAGCGCAGCAATCTGATCGAGAAGATCGGCCTTTTCCGCCTCCAGATCCGACACTTTCACGGTGAGGGTTTCGCGCTCTTCGCGCAGCGAGGCAGCGCTGGCTTCAAGCTCTTCCGCTTTTTGCTGGGCCGCTTCGAGTTCCAGCTCTTGTGCGGCGGCATCGCCGGACAGAACTTCGTTTTCAGCCCTGAGCGAAGCGACCTCCTGCTCAGCAGCTGTGCGAGCGGCCGTCAGCGTGGCAACGTCACCGGCAGCTGGCGCCGAGCCGGAGTTTGCGGCCTGGTTGGCGGCAAGTTGCGCCTCAAGCGTTTCGTTTTGGGCCGCAAGGTCGGCTGCGCGGGCCTCGGCAGCGTTCATCTCTTCGCGAACCGACTGGAGTTCGGCCTCGGCGGTCGCCTTGGCGTCTGTAAGCTGGTTGACGTCTGCTTCAAGGGCGCTTTGCCGCTCAGCAGCCGCGGCTTCAGCGTCGCTCTGAGCAGCTTCGAGCGCATCGAGTGCGCTTTGGAGTTCGGTTTGGCGGGCCTGCGCCTCATCGGCTGCCGTTTGGAGAGCGTCGCGCGCATTGTTGAGCGAGGCGATCTCTGACAGCAACGCCTCTTGCCGGGCCTCTGCCTCCTGGGCGCTCGCTTCAAGCTCGCTCCGGTTTTGGGTCAGCGCTGCCACCTCATCGGCGAGCGCGCTTTGCCGGTTGTTGGCTGCCGTCAGCCGCGTATTGGCTTCCGTAAGCGCCCCCTCGGCGCTGGTCAGCTCGTTGGCGAGGCGCTCGTTCTGGCTGGTCAGCGCTTCCACCTCAGAGGCGAGCTGATCGCGGGTGGATGAAAGCGCATCCACATCGTTTTCAATCTCGGCGAGCTGTGCCATCACAGCGTCGTTTTCCACCTGGTTGCTCTGAAGCAGCGCCTCGGCCTCGTCGATTTGCGCATTGAGGGCACCGGTTTGATCGGTGAGCTGACGCACACTGGCATCAAGCTCATCGCGGTTGCCGCTGAGGGCGGACACCGTTTCTTCAAGCTTCGCGATCTGTTCGGTGGCAGCACGTTCAGCGGCCTGCGCTGCTTCAAGGTCGGCACCAAGGGTTTCAAGCCGCGTTTCGATCTGACCGGCCTCTTGGGCAAGCGCCTCCACGTTCTCGCGCGCGGTCGTTTCTTGGCGTGCGGCCTCCTCCGCGGAGGTTTGCAAGGTTTGGAGTTCAGCGGAGGCGGCCTCAACCTGCGACTTCACCGTGTCGAGGTTGCCGTTTTCTTCCCGGAGTGCGGAGAGCGATTCTTCAAGGGCAGATTGTGTCGCCGCAGCCTCGCGCTGGAAGGCGGACAGCTGATCTTCGCTGTCGCCAAGCCGTTGCTGGGAGGTGAACGCAACAACGACCGCGACAATGGCGACCAATACGGCGAGGAAAAAGGGGATTTTGCGCATGGTCTCGTTGGATCCTCCATGTCGGGCAGTGGTGCCTCTTAAACGGCGGTAGCCTTAGCGGCGCCGTGCCCCGCTGTCAGCTGAATTCCGGTCAACAACCACGACAGACGCGCACGGCGACCGAGCGCCGGCCCGCAATTGGCCGTGCGCCACAAAGACTGACATCTGACACCTCCGGCCCGAAACCGCCAGTTTCGCGGGTTTGAGGGCTGCTTGCCCGCCAACGCTGGGAACCCCACCGGCCCAAAGCGCAATTTGCTTGATTAAACCGGCTATTTTGGCGCAGACACGCCGGTCGGCAGGTGGTTGCCCTTCGGCAGCCGGTCGGACGGGCCAGAAACGGCCAAAGCAGGAAATGAGACGCATGGGCAGCGTTGTTGTGGTCGGCTCACAATGGGGCGACGAGGGCAAAGGCAAGATTGTCGACTGGCTGTCGGAACGCGCTGACGTCATTGTTCGCTTTCAAGGCGGGCACAATGCGGGCCATACGCTGGTCATTGACGGGGTCACCTACAAATTGAGCCTTCTGCCGTCGGGCGTCCTGAGGGAAGGTAAGCTCTCCATCATCGGCAACGGCGTGGTGCTCGACCCCCAGGCGCTCCTCAGCGAAATTGCGGCAATTGCCAAACAGGGCATCGGCATTGCGCCGGACAATTTGAAGCTTGCCGAGACAGCGCCCCTCATCTTGTCAGTTCATCGTGAGCTTGATGTTTTGCGCGAAGCGGCGTCCGGCAGCGGGGCCATTGGCACGACAGGCCGCGGCATTGGCCCGGCCTATGAAGACAAAGTGGGCCGGCGGGCGATCCGTGTGGCTGATCTTACTGCGGTGGCGGCGCTGCGGCCCCGGGTGGAGCGTTTGCTGGCCCATCACAATGCCCTCCGAGTGGGGCTGGGTGCTGAGCCTGTGGCCGTTTCAGTCATTATGGAGGAGCTTGAAGCGGCTCGTCCGATCCTCCGGTACGCCGACCCCGCCTGGCGCACACTGAGGGCTGCGCGCGATGCCGGAAAGAATATACTGTTTGAGGGCGCGCAGGGGGCGATGCTCGATATCGACCACGGAACGTACCCATTCGTGACTTCGTCGAACACGGTATCGGGACAAGCGGCCGCAGGAGCGGGTGTTGGCCCATCTTTCCTTGGGCGCACACTCGGGATAACAAAGGCTTATACCACTCGCGTTGGTCATGGCCCGTTTCCCACCGAGCAGGACAATGACGTGGGCGAGCTCCTGGGCGAACGGGGGGCAGAGTTCGGCACGGTGACAGGGCGTCGGCGGCGTTGCGGGTGGTTTGATGCGGTGATGGTGCGTCAGGCGGTAGAGGCTGGCGGGATCGACGGTCTCGCCCTGACCAAGCTTGATGTGCTTGACGGCTTCGAAACGCTCAAGATCTGTGTGGGTTACAAGGTAGACGGGGAGGTTGTGGACCGTCTGCCGCCCGATACGCAGAGCCAAGCGCGGGTTGAAGCCGTATATGAGACTGTCGAGGGATGGCAACAATCGACAAGGGGCGCAAGAACGTGGGGTGCGTTACCGGCGGAGGCTGTTAAATATGTGCGCCATGTGGAAGAATTGGTTAAGGCTCCGGTGGCGATGCTATCGACGAGCCCAGAGCGAGTCGATACAATTCTGGTTGACGACCCGTTTCGCATGTAATCCGATGCCCGCTGGCAGGAAGGGCGCGTGGTCGAAATGACCGACTTTTACTCCGTATTGCAGCGCGCCGTCTCGTCGCTGCCCGACGGAAGCGGACCCAATCGGCGTGCTGTCTATGACAAGGCACGAAAGGCGCTTCTGAAGCAGCTTCAGAGCTTCGATCCGCCTTTGCCATCCTCTGACGTCACGTCCCAGCGCCTTGCCCTTGAAGACGCGATCCGCAAGATCGAGAATGAGATAGCGCGGCAGATCCGCACCCAGCGCGCACTGCAAACAGCGATTCCCAAATCCGGCACAGCCAAATCGGGCGGCGCGAACATCCGGGCCCGTGCCGAAAATGGTGAGACTGTCTCGCCAGCAGCTGCCGCGGCCGCTGCAAGCGCTGCGGCGGCGCGGGCGGCTGAGGAAGAGCGTGCCGCGCAACGGGCAGCAGACGCGGCACGCGCCCGCGAAGAGCAAGATGCGCTGCTCAAGAACGCCATCACCGAGGCAACCTTCCAAGACGAGCCTTTTGCCGAGGACGAGGCTGACCTTTCCCCGGTGGAGGATGGACCTCACGACCCGCTCAGGACCGCACCCGCGACCGTCGCCCCGCAGGCGCCCGCGCCCCGGCAAGCCCATGAGGCCCCGGACGATGCTGAAGCGGCCATGTTCGAAACCGAGCTTGACGACGCTTACGCCGACGCGGACCCCTATGCGGCAAGCCCCGCCGGCCATCCCGATATTGTGGACGGCGAGTACGATGAGGTTGACCCCGATTTTGAGCCCACCTCGTCGGCCCAAGAGGTGCCCCAACCGCCGGCCTCAGACCCTAAAGCTCTGAAGGCTGAACGGCAGGCAGCGCGCAAAAATCGCAAGGATGAAGAGCGGCGCCTCAAAGCCGATGCCCGTAACCAGCGCAAAGCTGACCGCAAGAGCGCTCGCTCAGCCAAAGCAAAGCCCGCCCGCAAACGGGGCAAACGGGGCGGCGTTTTGGTGCCGCTGGTGATTTTGGCGCTGTTTGCCGGTGCCGCTTACGCGCTCTACACCCAGTCAGGCGCGCTTCTTGCGGTTCTCAACAAGATCCAAGAAGACCCGGCCGATCGGCCGCCCATCACCGTGATCGGCGAGCCGGTGGAGAAAAACGACGATCGTCTCCCTTCGACCCTTGATGGGGAAGAAACACGCAGTGTCACCACCACCACCTGGCCGCCGCAAGGGGAAGGCGCTGGGCAAGCGAACGGTGAGGCGGCGAGCGCTGCACAGCCGCTCCCTGAAGGTGTGGCACCGGCAAGCCGCACCGTGGGCACGGAGGTGAGCCCGTTTGCAGCCGAAGCTGCGCCCAGCGCGGCCGAAGCGCAAACGGGTGTGCAAGACCCTTCCGCCACGCCAGCCGCACCCGCTGATGGGGACCAGTCGAGCGCTGAGCAGCAAGGTGAGGCGCAAACCCAACTCGCCAACGTGAACCCTGCCGAGACAGGCACAACACCCCAAACGGTTCCGGAGCCACCCACGTCCATTGTTGAGTTTACCCCAAGGGGCACGCAGCAGGCCGTGCTCTATGAGGAAGCGCTCCAAACAGGCGAGCAGGGCTCAGCCTTCGCCGGCGGTGTGGAATGGTCGATGGTGCGTCAGTCCATCGGCGGCAACGATCCAGAGCCGGTGATCCGCGCCACGGCCCGTATTCCAGAACGCAACATGATCACCACCATCACTATCCGGGAAAACCGCGATGGGGCGCTGCCGGCAAGCCATCTCATCGAGATCGAATTTGATATGCCCGAAGGGGATGCTGGCGGCATTCAAAACGTGCCCGGTATGATTATGAAGGCATCGGAAAGCTCCCGCGGAGACGCGTTGCGCGGGGCGGCGGCGCGGGTCTCATCGGGGCTGTTCTGGGTGGCGCTTTCAGAGAGCCAAACCGACCGCGATAACAACCTCC
Source organism: Pseudomonadota bacterium (assembly GCA_038745295.1). GTDB lineage: Bacteria > Pseudomonadota > Alphaproteobacteria > Rhizobiales > Amorphaceae > Acuticoccus. Next base: position 5,574 of record JBCDLN010000211.1, read on the forward strand.
TCCTGCTCAGAGAGCGGGAGTGGATCGACATTCCGATGGTTTACGAAAATGGCCGTCGCGCGATCCTCACGCTGCGCAAAGGCTCCGACGGGCTTCAGTCCGTTAACGCCGCCATCAACGCGTGGGGTCAGGGCTAGGGGGCGCGACCCGGACGCGGCGCAGCAGCGCAGGGTCGCGCTTCATAAAAATCGTGGTGGGGGCCGTGGTGACGGTGGGTCTTTGGGCCGCCATCACCATCGGCTTGAAGCTTCCCAACTACATGCTCCCCGATCCTTTGAGCGTTGCCCGCGCCTTGGTCGACCACCGCCAGATGTTGGCCATCAACGCCGCGGTGACTGCGTTTGAGATTGTGGTGGGGCTTATAGTGGGGCTCATCGCTGGGACGGCGACGGCCCTTGCTGTTGCAGCCTCCACCCGCATTAAAGACGTGGTGCTTCCTGTGGTGGTGGTGACCCAGTCGCTGCCGGTCTTTGCCATTGCGCCTATCCTCGTCATCTGGCTGGGCTTCGGAATGGCCTCCAAGATCGTGATGGCGGCGCTCATCATCTATTTTCCCATCGCCACTGCCTATGCTGAAGCCATGCTGCGGGTGCCCTCTGAGCTGATGGATCTTGCCAGACTCCACGGTGCGTCTAACGCGCAGGCGTTGTGGTTGGTGCGTGCCCCTGGCGGGTTTTTGGGCTTGGTTTCGGGGGTGAAGGTGGCGGCGACGGTCGCTCCCATCGGAGCAGTTGTCGGGGAGTGGGTTGGCGCCTCACACGGCCTCGGCTATGTGATGCTTCATGCCAACGCCCGCCTTCAGACCGACGTGTTGTTTGCAGCGATCTTCATCCTCGCAGTGCTTGCACTGACGGTGCGAAGCGTGGTCGACCGCATTGTGGACCGTCTGATGCCTTGGCAGCAGGCTGTCTAGCACCGAACCTGGATCACCACGTCCCTGAGCCAAAGGAAAAGTTGATGCTTCGATGCATTGTCGCCGCTTGTGTGGTTGCCGCCATGAGTGTGAGCGCAAGCGCGCAGGACCGCCTCACGGTATTGCTCGACTGGTTCATCAACCCCGATCACGCCCCGCTCTATATCGCGCAAGCGCGCGGCGAGTTTAAGAGCCGCAATCTTGAGGTGAACTTCGTGGCGCCCGCCGATCCTGCCGCACCGCCGCGCCTTGTGGCGACCGGCAACGGCGACATTGCCATCACCTATCAGCCCAATCTTTACCAGCAGGCTGAAGCAAAACTGCCTGTCAGCAGGATCGGCACGCTCGTGTCCTCGCCGCTCAACACCGTGGTGGCGCTCAGTGACGGCCCTATCCAGTCGCTCAGCGACTTGAAGGGAAAGACAGTGGGCTATTCCGTTGGTGGGTTCGAGGAGGCGATCTTGGCGGCCATGCTCGAAACCGTCGACCTCAGCCTCGATGACGTGCGTCTGGTCAACATCAACTTTGCGCTTACACCGGCATTGTTATCAGGCCGGGTGGATGCTGTGGTGGGCGCGTTCCGCAACTTTGAACTCACCCAGATTAAGCTTGAGGGGCGCGAGGGGCGCGCCTTCTTCCCCGAAGAACACGGGGTGCCGATGTATGAGGAGCTGATCTTCATCGCCAAGAATGACCGACTGGGCGAGGCTGCGTTCTCCCGCTTTTTGGATGCTGTTGGCGCCGCCGCGCAGTGGCAAGCCGACAATCCAGAGGAGGCAAAAGCACTCTTTTTCACAACGCTGCCCGACATCGACAACGAGCTCAACCAGCAAGCTTTTGTGGACACTTTGCCCAAGTTTGCCCTTGATCCGCGTCCGCTCGACGTTGCGGTTTACGACCGGTTCGCCACCTTCATGACCGACGCTGGCCTGGTGAAAGACCTTCCCCCGCTTCAAACTTACGCGAC
>JBCDLN010000212.1:0-7437 GCA_038745295.1 Pseudomonadota bacterium
CATTGTGGAGGTCAAATCGCATCCGCGTGGCATCGCCCGGGGCGAGGAAACGGGGGAGCGTGCCCACCACCACGACCGGGTCGCGCACGGTCACATCAATGGCCCCATCGCCAACCTTGGTTCCGGACCAAGCGATCACCATCACCCGCAGCGTCCCGTTGAAGGCGGGTATCGCAAGGGGTGCGTTCACCCTCCCGTCCGCCCCCACGGTCAAGACACCTGTGAAGAGGGAAACCGGCTCTTGCGTGGGTGGCAAAGCGTCTCCCGCCCCGACACCATCGCCACCAGAGCGCGGTTGTCCGCGCGCAGCGCCGTTGGGATCGATGAGGTCGCCATAAAGGTCGCGGATATCAACGCCGAGCCTTCGTTGACCCAGATAGTGGCCATCAACGTCGGGCGCCTCATACCCGGTGAGGTTCAAGATCCCCACATCCACCGCCGCCACGGTGATATGGGCGCTTTCGCCGGGGGAAAGCCCGTCAATCCGGATGGGCACGTCGTGCGTCGTGCGCGGGGTCAAGATCTCCGGCGTTTCAATGGCCACATTGAGCGTTTTTGCGGCGGTCCCCACGCGCATGTGGGCAATGCCGATGGCACGGCTTGGATAGGGCGGGCCGCCAACGCCTGCGGCCGCGTGGGAAAAGAGGGTGGCGCTGACATACGCTCCTGGGGACCAATCCTGCTCGACCGGGATCAAAAGCTCAGCCCCATCGGCAGGCACATCCACTGATGCTTTGAAGACAACCTTGTCCGTCAAAACGGTCACCAACGCCGTCCCTGCTTGGCGCGGTGTTATTCTCAGCTGTGCTGTCTCGCCAGCAACGTAGGCCTCCTTGTCGAGGTGGATCTCCACCACATCGGGTGTTTCGGCATTGGATACGCTGCTGACCCAGCCGGCGTCGAATGTGGTGGAACTCGCAATCCGGCCATTGTTAGCGGTGATCTCAAGGCGGTGGCGCCCCCACCCCACAGGCGTCTCGATGACTGCTGCCTGAGCGCCGTCAATGGAGAGCGCCCCTTCGTTCACCTTCGTGGTGCGTTCGATGGCATCATAAAACCAGCGGCCATTGCGCCGGTACCATTGAAAATCCCGCTCAATGCGGGTGAGCGTCCACGACGCATCGAGCGCCTGACGCTCCCGCTCTGCCGATAACGCGATGACATCAAATCCAGCCACCGTCCCTTCGCCGACACGCCCGCCCTCAAAGCGCGGTTTGATGCCAATGAGCGGCGTCTCGTCCACCACGGGCCGTGTGAGAGTTGCTGCCACTTGGCGGCCGCCGGGCTCTCTGGCGAAGACGTCGATTGTGGCATCAACAGGCCCTGTGGCACCGGTGAGGGTTCCGATGGGGACCTCAAGCCTGGCCTCACCCAGAGCGTCAGTGCGTGGCAAAGACGACAGCGGCGTTCGGCTTGGCGTTGCGACATCATCATCAAGGCCGAACCGGTAACCCTCAAAACCTTCGATCGTTTGGGTTTGGGTGAGCGCCACCGTCCCTTCAAGCAGCAACCCGGCAGCGGGCGCGCCGTAGAGAAAATCAGCCTTCAGATCCACTGGCATCCGTGCGCCACCGGTCGCAGCAACTGATGGCGATGAGAGCGCCACCGCAATGCGCTGAGGCACAAAGTCTTCAACCAAGAATGTGGTTTCCCCCACCGCCGGGGCGTCCGGGTCAAGGGTTGCCGATAGACGCCAGGTCCCAGTTGCTGCGTTGGTGGTGAGGGGGAGCGAAACGGCAGCGCCGCCAGCTGCCTCAGCCCGCACGACAAGGCGGCGCGCCACCACGCCGTCGGGCCGGGTCAACGTCATCGTGACAGGCACATTGAGTGCGTTTGCCTGATCATCGCGGACCAGCACTGTGGCGTGGACAGTTTCTCCAGCCCGGTAGACGCCCCGTTCAGCAGCAACAAACGCATCGACGGGGCCGGGTGCCGTTCGCCCTTTTACGCCCCTATCGGTGAGTTCAAACGCGCCCGATGAGAGGCTGACAAACGCAAAGTCCCCCTCCCCGTGCTGGGCAGTCACCAGTTGGGGGCGCGTGCCCCCACCGATCGCCGCCCTGCTTTGCAGCCGGGTATACCCCTCATCATCGGTGAGCGCGCTGGCAAGAACGTCATCGTTGGCGGCCAACAGGGAAATGGCCACCCCGCCCATGGGGGCCGAGTTCCCCAAAGACCGGGCAAAAACATCCACGCCACCCGCGCTTGCGAAGGTGGATAAGCCAATGTCGCTGACAACAAACCATTGCGTGGCCAATGCCTCAGACTGTCCGGCCTGTTCCACCGGGCGTGCTGTCAGCACATAAACGCCCGGGCGCGGCGTGCCCATAAGGCTCTCCACAGGCACCAAGGTACGCACCGACTGGTTGCGCTCTGAAGCGACGGCCATTGTCCCGGTCCACACTTTGGCACCGCGTTCATCGGCAATCTCGCGCAGCTCATAGGGGTAGAGCTGGCGCTTCAAGTCACCCCGTCTCACGACATTGGCAAGGTTTCGGTCGTTGATGGCGTAAAGCGCAAGATCAAGCATGTCAGTGTTGATGGTGGTGACCGGAACACCTTGCGCAGTCCTTGGGAGCACATAGTCGTTGCTATCAAAGCGGGCGAGCGGCGCGCGATCGCGCACATAGGCGCGGAACGTCGCCGCGGTGGTTAGCGTTTCACCGGTGGTGGCTGGCAATCCTTCACGCACCACGACCACATACCGTTCGCCGTGGGTGAGACCCTCCACGCACAGCTGCTTCCCGTCCACGGACAGTGGCGGATCGGCCTCACCATCGAGCGTGACAAACCTTTGGAGCCCTGTGCCATCGCCCCTCAAAGGCTCACTGAACTGCACGCAAAGGCGTGGACGAACGACGTCAGCGTTGACGGTGTAGTCAAGGACACGAAAGCCGTGTTGTGCTCTCAGTCGGGCAAGACGGTCCGCTTCACCAGGGTCGCCCGTGAGGGCAACGCTCGCCTCTGAAGCAGTGATCGCCGGGCGGAAGACCTGTTGGCGCTCCAGCACCAAGGACAAGGCGGCGAGCGCCCTGCCCTGTTCCTGCGCCGTGCGCGCGTCCCTGAGCGCCAAATAGGCGGCGCCTGCTGCGGTGCGCAGGGCGTCTTGCCGAGCCCTGTAGGTATTGGCTTGGTCTGCCAGCATCGCGCGGACAAGATCGAGCCACGCCGGCGTTTGATTGCTGCTTAAGGTGTCTGCTTGTGAGGGGCTGACACGGCCCGCCGCTGACCCGCTGGGCCCCGCGTTGGCGACGTCGGCCAACACACGTTCAGCATCGCGCTCATAACCTGCCGGCAGATACGATACGTCCGGCATGGCAAGGGCGGGGCGCGTGTCAACGGTCTCAACAACGGCAGACGTTGCCCCAGGATAGGGCACACGCTCTCCCACAGCCGACTTTAAGAAACACCACCGAGCGCGCTCGTTGTAGGTGAACGCACCGCATTGCTGGTCGGCAAGGCAGGTGCGCTCGCACGCAGCAAGGGGGACGTTGCGCAACGTGCGATAGTCAAACCCTGGAAGGTCGGTCCCTGAAAGCCGGTTGAGCACGCGCTCCGCGCTCGCCGCACTTGGTGCCGCCACCAGTATGGCAAGTAGGAGCGCCACCTGTTTCAGTGGTGTGATCATCGCATAGCCTCCGTCGCGCCGTACCCGCCCAAGGGCCTAAAAGCGCTTCTGAAGGGTACCGCAATTGCGCCGGTCACGCACATGGCCATTGGCCAAGTGCGCCTTGCGCCGGTGGACTGAGGCGAAAGCAGCGGCGTGCGCATACAAGGGGCCGGATTAAGCCGATGCATCCAGTGAGCCACAGGCCAGTCTGGTATGGCCGCTTTGGCGAAGGCCTCGGTGCTAAACGATGGCGATCAGATGACGCGCGCCGTCCAGCAGACGATGGGCAGCACAAGGCGGGCTGCCCATCGTTGCGAGAACAGTTTTAAGTGGACCGCAGCCATTCATCCCAAACCCACAGAGCGCGGAATGTTCGATCTGGACCGGTTTCGGCTCGCCTAGCCGTGAAAGGTCATGCGCGAAGGGGTCCACTGTGCGCCAGCCACCTAACGATAGACTTGCGCCTCGTATCGCACCTTAGGCGGCTGGGCTCACCAATTGATTGACGTGAAAGCTTGCTGGCAGCTGCTGTGCGGGAACGGCATGGCCATGCAAGAAGCCTTGCACGGGACTGCAACCGCAATCGGCGGCAAACGCGTTTTGATCGCTGGTTTCAACGCCCTCTGCGGTGACGGCAATGTTGAGCGTTTGTCCCAACTCAGCAATGGCCTTCACAAGCGTTCGGCGTCCGGGGTCATTTTCAAGGCCAGCAAAGAAAGATCGGTCAATCTTAAGCCGGTCGATCGGATACATCGACAAATAGGTGAGCGAAGAATAGCCTGTCCCAAAATCATCAAGCACGATGGACACGCCAAGATGTTTCAAGCGCGCCAAGGCTTTCTTAGTGACATCGCTTTCACACAACAACGCCGTCTCAGTGATCTCAATTTCAAGCCGATGCGCGTCCAAACCGGACGCTGCAAGCGCATCGGCGACGGCTTGAATGTAGTTGTCGAATTCAAGTTGCTTGGCTGATGCATTCACCGCCAGATTGTAGTGGGCCGGCCAACCAGCAGCTTCGATGCACGCTTGTTTTAGTGCCCAGCTGCCGAGCTGATTAATCACACCAATTTCTTCAGCAATCTGAATAAACTCGCTGGGTGCAATCCAACCCCGTTCGCGGTGATGCCAGCGCAGGAGCGCTTCAGCGCCGGTGCACACCCCGGTGGCAGGGTCCACGAGGGGCTGGTAAAATACCGAAAGCTCTTCGCGGGTGATGGCGCGGCGGAGATCCGTTTCAAGCGCCCGGCGCAGCTGCGCTTTGGTCATCATTCCGGGCTGGAAGACCCGGTAGGCGCTTCGCCCGGCCTCTTTTGCGGTGTAAAGGGCAACATCGGCGTTTTTGACCAGCGTGTCCGTATCGGTGCCATGGAGCGGTGCAGCAGCGATCCCAAGACTTGCACCGATTTCGGCAAGCTCCCCACTGATCATGAAAGGCCGCTGCATGATCTCGACAATCTGGTCGGCAAACAGAAGCGCTTTTTCCAGCGACACTTTGGGCTTCAAGAGCAGCGCAAATTCGTCCCCGCCCAGGCGCGCTGGCTCGCCCGCATCACCCACCACCGACTTCAGGCGCGAGCCAACCCGGCGCAGTAGCTCATCACCCGTGGGATGACCAAGGGCGTCGTTGACCATCTTGAAGCGATCAAGGTCAACCAGCATCAAAATAAAGTCGGCATCACCGCCTGCGAGCCCTTCGCACTGCGCTTCCAGCTGCTCCAAAAACATCCGCCGGTTGGGTAAACCGGTGAGCGAATCACGGCGGGCCTGTAAAATCAGCTGCCCTTCTTGGTGAGCATTGGCTCTGATTTTGAAACTTGCCGTGGCAAGCCCGATGGCAAACATCAGAAAAACAAACAAAATGACTTCAGCTGCAATCAGTGCCGACCCGTCTATATCCGCCGGCACAACAGCGTCCGCAGGATGGGTGTGTGCAATGCAAAGCCGCGAAATCGCATGAACCAGAACAAGGGCTGCCGAAAAACTCAGCGCAGCCCAAATCCATCCCCGGCGCGAACCGTCGGAGAAGATCTCGTTGACGCCGTGGACGGCAAGACCGCAAGCGGCAAGCAAGAATGAGACACTGATCACCGCGTCCACTTTGCTCGGCATCTCAAGGTGAAATGCGTCAATGGTCAGGAGGTGAGAGGTAAGGATAGCCATCCCTAGGATGCCAGCGGACCCCGCCCGTCCCAGGCGTTTACGCCACACGGTGCTGACATAAACAGCAATGGCGCACCCAAGCCCTCCAACCGTCGCGGCAAAGAACGAAAGGTGCCCGCTCGGCGGATGGGCCGAGGCCCACGCATGGGCGAGCAAAAAGACCGTATCTGTGGCCCAAAAAGAGGACCCGGCGGTAATCCCGGTGAAAAATGAAAGGTGTATGCGGCTCTCGGGCTCGGCTAAAACCGCCAAGCGCCACAACCGGGTGGTGAGGAGGCAGCCTGCAACAGCGATGGCAACCGCGACGAGGCTAAGGCCGATGCTCTGATGTTCAACGAGCTGATGATACCACTGCACTCGGCTTAGTTCCCTGACACTCACACCGCCCCGGCACGCTAGCGGCGAAGGGCTGCGTGAAGCTGTCGTGTCGATAAGAGCGGATTGGTCGTCTCGGCGCCCGAAGCGCTACGGACGGCGTGTCTTTCTAAGCCGCACACAAGTTTAGCCGGCTACGGCACGCTCCAAATCGATGACACCATCGAACAAAGCCTGAGATATTGGAGCAAGCGCTTGTTCATCGTTTCGGTGAAGGATCAAGGGCGGCATGATTTTGAGCCCGCCCCGCCGCCCCAGCCGAGAGGTGATTATAAGCCGCACCGCAGGTCGCCCCTCTCGGCTCATGACCGGAAAAAGCTGAGTATCCCCAAACGCGGGATGAAGGGCGTCGCTCAGAAGATAAGGCGGCAGCACAAGTCCCAGCAAACCGCCGGGCATCAACAGCCGGCGCGCTGCCAAGAGCCAAGGGGCCAAGCCGTCCCTATCAAGCCCCCTTGCTTTCTGCCGCCGGCGATCGGGCGATCTCCGGCCCTCACCGGCGCGAAAATAAGGGGGGTTGATCAGAACGGCATGGGCCTTCGCAACGCCAGGCTGCCAGGTGCTTGGTAGATCGCGAACGTCCCCTTCGACCAATTCTACGCGATCTCGAAACGCTTGGTTCAAAGGCCTTTCAAGTGCACGCGCGGCCAGGCCTAGGCTTGTTCGGTCACACTCAACGCAGCTCACGGTGACACCGCTTGCGCGCGCAGCTGCCATAAAACCCACAGCCCCGGTGCCGGCCCCAAGATCCACAATATGGCCCTGGGTCCGGTCAGCGATGGTTGCGGCAAGGAGCACTGCATCATGGCCGCACCGAACCCCACCGCGCACCTGTTGGATGATTTCCACCCTCCCACCGAGGATCGCGTCGATGCTGACTTCATCGCGCGCCTGGCACGATAGGCTGACCTGCTCACCATCGTCGGGCGCCCCGCTCCCCCTCTGGCGCGGCGTGCCGGTTGCACTATCGCTGGGCCCGTCTTCCACCGGAGCGGTCACCTTGCCGGTCCGACGATCCCATGGGACGTATGGGTAGCGGACATCAAGCTGCGGGGCCGGCTCCCGTGTGGTCCTGCCAGCAGGCCAGCGGCGGGCAGCGCTCGACCTAGCAACGACCGTCGGATAGTTCTTCTTCCACACCCGCTTCGCGCAACATTTGCCTTGCTGCATCGAACCTGTCGCGCGCCACCAAGACGCGCCGCGGGAGGATGCCAATGGACCCCTCAAGGACGCTCATATTCTGGTCCACCACCAGGTGGCCGATCTCTGCTTCTGACAACAGCGCTTCC
>JBCDLN010000213.1:0-7378 GCA_038745295.1 Pseudomonadota bacterium
CTGTGCTGGTGGTGGTGGAGGATGTGGCGGACCTTTGGGCGCTGGAACGCGCCGCTGTTTTGCGCGCGCGCTACCATGTTCTGGGTGGAACGATCTCTGCGATCGACGGCTCAGGGCCGGACGATATTGGGATCGGCAAGCTGGTGGAGCGGGCCTCATCGCCTGACGTGCGCGAAGTGGTGCTCGCTATGAACGCCACCGTAGAGGGCCAGACGACCGCTCACTACATCACCGAGCGACTGGAGGCGCTGGGCAAGACCGTGTCGCGCCTGGCGTCAGGCGTTCCCATCGGGGGCGAGCTTGACTATCTCGATGAGGGAACGCTTGCCGCGGCCATCAACCAGCGGCGCCCATTTTAAAGGGCTGCCGGCTGGTTCGCTGGCGAGAGGCATGGAAGGTGACCATGAACAAACAAGCCGACCGCCAAAAGATGATGGTTTTGAAGCGCTTGCTCCGGGTCCTGATGCGCCTGGCTCGGATGGGAGGGCGCTAGCTGTCGTTTTCATCAACGGTGATCATAGGGGAACCGCCATAGGGGGCCGTGCCTCACTGCTCCCGCCTTTGGTCAATTGTCCCGCGGTGGGCCTGATGCATCAACCCACGCTTCGCCTCAGCCGGCACAATTGCCGGCCTCAGACGTTGCCGAGACGCGCAAGCGCGTTTCGGTGGGGTTGACCCATCAGGCCCACCGCGGGATTCTGATGGTGTCGGCTCCGAAGGAACGTCGCTATTTGGTGTCCCACCAAAGGAACATGTGAAGGGTTCTTTGGGGGCACTTCTGAGTTTTGGCGGAGATTTGAGTGAACAACCTTCAAAGTTTAGACATCTAGCCCACTTTCCGGCTGAGCTCGAACCCGCCAGGTGTTGCGCCACACGAGTCCGGCGGGTGGGGGGCTCGAAACTGCGCCGGAGCGAAGCCGTCACCGGGCTGAACAACAGCGCCTGCTGCTTGCTCTTTGATGGCGTTTGAGGTGGGATCAGGCTCCAGTGGAGTCCGGCGATGCCGTTGTTTCAGGCGTTTGATGTTGAGCCGATGGTGGACGGTCGCCAGTCTGCGGCTGCCCTCAGAATTCGGCGCGGGGTAGCGCGTTTGTTGCGCGAAATGGGGTTTGGGGTTGTGCCGGAACTCACCCTCCCATCAGGTCACCGCGCGGACATTGCCGCTGTGGGCACCGCCGGCGAAATCTGGATCGTTGAGATCAAATCCTCCCTCGCGGACTACCGGGCGGACGCCAAATGGCCCGTCTACCGCCGCGCCTGCGATCGTCTTTATTTCGCCACGACGCCGGATGTAGGTGACATATTTCCGCCGGCAGAGGGACTTATCCTGACCGACGGGTTCGCTGCTGAAATGCTCCGCGAAGCGCCCCTTGCGCGGCTTGCAGCGCCTGCCCGCAAGGCCATGACGCTGCGCATGGCGCAAGCGGCTGCCCGCCGGTTGCACGAGCTGGAAGACCCCAGCGCGCGCATTGTGGTGCCGGACCTGAGCTAAGCGTTCCGATCCCTCAAACGGGCCGTCGAACCATGAAGAGCAAAGTCGTCTTACTGGCGCGATGGACTGCGCCAATCGTCGCCGGGCTGCTCGTTGTTTCAGAGCCACCGCAGTCGGTGGCCTTTGAGAACTATCACGATATCGTTGAACGCAGCGGCGAAACACGGCCGATTAGTATCCAATTCGGCGACAGCAAGAGCCAGTTTCCCGGTCTGATCCACTTCAACCCGGGTAGCTGGGGGAAATTTGCGGTGGATCTACGCTCGCTTGATCTGCGTTGCACTGGTGAATACCTGGGCGTCGATATCGGTTCGTGGACCATGTCCTGCTCTGACGGCAGAACAGGGCGGGGAACCTTCAGCACCGGCGGCCACCGTCACGCCGAGCAAGTGGGGACAGGGAAAATGTCCGACGGTGAGCGTGTGGATTACATCGTCCCTTTGGAGATTTAAGCGCCAACTACCCTCCGGTTGCAGAGCGTGTTCCTGGGCGCTTTAACCAGGGGCAGACTGCCATGGCTTCGACGGCTTAGTGTTTCACACGGGCGAGCTGGGCTGAGCCTTCCACGCGGCGGAAAAAGCACGATCGCTCGCCCGTGTGGCATGCACCGCCATCGCCCCCCACATCCACCAAAAGCACAACGGCGTCTTGGTCGCAGTCCACCCTGATTTCGCGAATGGTCTGGATCTGGCCCGAACTTTCCCCCTTCTTCCAAAGGGCGGCGCGGGACCGGCTGTAATAGTGGACGATGCCCGTTTCGATGGAACGGGAAAGGGCCTCTGCGTTCATGTGCGCAAGCATCAAAATGTCGTTGGTGGCCGCATCGACCGCGACGGCGGTGATGAGCCCATCGGGCCCGAATTTGGGGCGAAACTCGGCGCCGCGTTCTTGTGTCGCGGGGTCTGCGGCGGGCGGTCTAAAGGGCATCATGCTAGCGGCTCGACTGACGGAACTTGGGCGATGGCGTGAACCGCATTATATTGGTTTGCGGCAGGAGGATGCCATGCTGAGCGAACTTTATAACGAAACCATTCTAGCCCACGCCGCCAACATCGGCCGGCTCGGACGGCTCGATCAGCCCGATGCCAGTGCCACACGGCGCTCGCGCCTGTGCGGCTCGCAAGTTACCGTGGATGTGGTGATGAAGGACGGGCGCGTTGCCGACTTTGGCCATGAGGTGAAGGCGTGCGCGCTCGGTCAGGCTTCATCCTCGATCATGGCCGAAACAGTCATAGGCGCTTCGGTGGACGAACTGGAGACCCTCACGCGGCAGATGACAGCAATGCTGAAAGAAGGGGGACCGGCCCCTGAGGGACGCTGGGCGGGTTTTGCCTGTCTCGCGCCCGTTGCTGCGCACAAGTCGCGCCATGCGTCCACCTTGCTCACCTTTGAGGCGACCTGCGAAGCAGCCAAAAAAGCCCTTCTTGAAAAGGTGGCATGAGGCCCGTCACCGCAGCGTTACGGGGGCTGATCTTCCTCTATCGGGTGACGTTGTCGTCGCTTTTGGGCCGTCAGTGCCGCTACTTCCCCACCTGTTCTGAATATGCCGATGAGGCGTTGCGCCGATATGGGGCATGGCTTGGGCTTTGGCTCACCCTTGCAAGGGTCTTGCGCTGCAACCCATTTGGCGCCTCAGGGTTTGACCCCGTCCCCGACCTGCCGCCCGAGGCCCGTTGGCGCCCATGGCGGTACGCCCGGTGGACCGGCCGCCACATTCCACCCTCCGACCGGCTCGACAGCTGATTGCAATCTTGCCCGAACGGGCGTAGGCAGGCGCCGCTTACCTGCATTGTGGGCAGTGACTGGGCCGGAGATTTGCCATGAACATCACGTTTCCCGACGGCGCCTCACGCGAATACGCGCAAGGCACCAGCGGCGCCGAGATCGCCGCTTCCATCTCAAAATCCCTCGCTAAGAAAACCGTCGCCATGACGGTGGACGGCACCTTGTGCGACCTCAGCGATCAACTCACCGATGATGCGACGGTGCGCTTCATCACCCGCACAGATGACGAGGCGCTGGAATTGATCCGCCACGATGCGGCCCATGTGATGGCCGAGGCGGTGCAAGCGCTTTACCCCGGTACGCAAGTGACCATCGGGCCCGTCATCAAAGACGGCTTCTACTACGACTTTCACCGCGAAACGCCCTTCACCACCGAAGATCTGCCAAAGATCGAGGCGAAGATGCGTCAGATCATTGCGGCGAACACGCCCTTCACCAAAGAGGTGTGGTCGCGGGACAAGGCGCGCGCGGTGTTTGCCGAGATGGGCGAAACCTTCAAGGTGGAGTTGGTGGACGCGATCCCCGACGACCAGGACGTCAAGATCTACCGGCAAGGGGAGTGGTTTGACCTTTGCCGCGGCCCCCATATGGCAAGCACGGGCCAGGTGGGCGATGCGTTCAAGCTGATGAAGGTGGCTGGCTCCTACTGGCGGGGCGATTCGGACCGGGAGACGCTCACCCGGATTTACGGCACCGCTTGGGCGGACAAAAAGGGCCTTGATGCGCACCTTACCATGCTGGAGGAGGCGGAACGGCGGGACCATCGCAAGCTCGGCCGGGAGATGGACCTCTTCCACTTCCAAGAGGAAGCGCCGGGCGCCGTTTTCTGGCACCAAAAGGGCTGGCGCCTCTTCCAAACGTTGATCGAGTACATGCGCCGCCGGCAAGAGGTTGCAGGCTATGAGGAGATCAACACGCCAGAAATGATGGATCTGGCGCTTTGGGAAGCCTCCGGCCATGCGGAAAAATTCCGCGAAGCCATGTATTTGGCCGAACCCAAAGATGAGCGTCACTACGCCATCAAGCCCATGAACTGCCCGGGGCACGTGCAGGTCTTTAAAAATGGTCTCAAGTCCTACCGAGACCTTCCCTACAAAGTGTCCGAGTTTGGCAAGGTGCACCGGTATGAGCCATCGGGTGCGCTCCACGGCCTAATGCGGGTGCGCGCCTTCACCCAGGATGACGCGCATATCTTCATCACCGAAGATCAGATCGCCGAAGAGTCGCTGGAGATCAACGAGCGCATCTTGTCGATCTACTCAGACTTCGGCTTTGACAATGTGCGCATCAAATACTCCGACAGGCCTGAAAAACACGTGGGCACCGATCACGAGTGGGATCAGGCCGAAGGCGCCTTGCAGAGCGTGTTGGAACAGACCGGCCGGCCTTGGACGCTCAACTCGGGCGAAGGCGCGTTCTATGGGCCTAAGCTTGAGTATGTGCTCACCGATGCCATCGGCAGGGACTGGCAGTGCGGCACACTGCAGGTGGATTTCAACATGCCCGGCCGCCTTGGCGCGTTCTACATCGGCCCAGACGGCGAAAAGCACGTGCCGGTGATGCTGCACCGCGCCCTTTTCGGTTCGTTGGAGCGCTTTTTGGGGATCTTGCTCGAAAACTTCGCTGGGCATCTGCCGCTCTGGCTCTCACCCTTGCAGGTGAAGGTCGCGACCATTGTGTCAGAGGTGGACGATTATGCTTTGGAAGTGGTCGCTGCGCTCAAGGCTGCCGGCCTTTATGCTGAGGCCGACACCCGCAACGAAAAGATCAACTATAAAGTCCGCGAGCATTCGGCCGCCAAAGTTCCGGTCATCTTTGTGGTGGGGGCGCGCGAGGCAGCTGAGCGCACCGTCAATGTGCGCAGGCTCGGCTCCCGAGACAGCACCACCATGGCCCTTGATGCTGCCATTGCGGCCCTCGCTGATGAGGCGACACCGCCCGACATCAAGCGGGCCCGCGCAGCAGCCGGTACCGCGGCGCAAAGCCTGGAACTCGCCTGAGCGGGTCTCCTCAGCCGTACGCCAACGCACAGGCTGGCGGCGTTGAGAGTTGAATTGGCCCGGCGCGTTCATGCGCTGGACCAATTCGTGCGCTGGACCGAGCCCCCTTCAGGGCGTACCCTCAACATCAGCGTGAGGAAACGCCATGACCAAAGAAAAAAGCCGGGCAAAATCCGGGCTAAGCGAAGCCGATGTCGCTCAATTTCATAGGGACGGCTATCTGGTTGTCCCCGACTTGCTCGACCCAGAACGCCACCTCGCCCCAGTCATCGACGAGTATCAGACGCGGCTGAGATCGCTGCGGGACGTGTGGGTTGCACAGGGCCTTTTGCCCAAAACTGGCCGACCCGAGGGGTTCTGCGAGGGGATCAAGGAAGCCGCTGCAGCGGGGATCGACTTTTTCCAACCGCTCGACATCTCTCTCCCGCTTGACAGCGTTGAAGCCGACACCCCCTTTCATGCCGGCCCGGCAACGTTTGCGCTCCTGACAGCTCCGCCGCTTCTTGATGCTGTGGAGGCCCTGATCGGTCCCGAAATCACCTCCAACCCCATTCAGCATGTGCGCATCAAGCCGCCGGCGCGGGATGTGTCGCGCGGCGAGAGGCGCGCCCATGTGACTGCCACCTCATGGCACCAGGACCGCGCTGTCACGCTCAGTGAGGCCGATGAGACGCGCATGGTGACTGCGTGGCTCGCGGTGACCGATGCGACGCAAGACAATGGTTGTCTCAAAGTCCTGCCGGGGAGCCACAAAGGCTTGATGCTGCATCACTGCCCGGTTCCGCAGTTGGCGATACCGGACCAGTTCATCGATGAAGCAGCGGCGGTGCCTTTGCCTGTACGCGCGGGTGGGGTGGTCCTCTTCCATCCCCTCACGGTGCATGGGTCGCTGGACAATCGCTCAGATTCGGTGCGGTGGAGCTTTGACTTGCGCTACAACACAACGGGTGACCCCACAGGCCGGCCGCTCTTTCCAGCATTCGTGGCCCGAAGCAAAGCTTATCCTGACACCGTTCTGACCGACCCATTGGCATGGCGCCAAAGCTGGCTTGATGCCCGCAGCACGCTCGCCGCAAGCCCCCCGCGCGAGTTTCATCGCTGGCCAGCGGACGCTGCCCTTTGCGCCTAGCGCTCCTGCAGCGAGGCGCATTCATCCCACGAACGAGGGTATCATGCAGCCCACGCGATGGGGTCCAAGAGGTGCTTGCGGGATACCGGCTTGCGGGAGACGGTCTTGCGGAAGACGGGCTTGGCACAAAAGGGGAGAGGCTGAGTGGCTGTGGCCGGTA
Organism: Pseudomonadota bacterium; assembly: GCA_038745295.1. GTDB lineage: Bacteria > Pseudomonadota > Alphaproteobacteria > Rhizobiales > Amorphaceae > Acuticoccus. Next base: position 6,567 of record JBCDLN010000213.1, read on the forward strand.
AAGTCCAAACCGCGATGGCCTACCAGCGCGCCCACGGTGAGGTGGCTGTTCGGGTGGGTGAGCGCGAGGGCGCGCCGGTCCTAAAGCGCGACTACCACGCCGGCAGCGGGAAGCTGCGCTTCCCACGGCGCGATGATGGGCTCACCGAAGCCATGGTGCTCAACACAGCAGGGGGTCTTGCGGGGGGCGACCATTTTTCCCTCGATGTGGCGGTGGAGGGACGGCAGACGCTGATTGTCTCCACCCAGGCGAGCGAGCGGGTTTATAAGTCCGACGGTGGCATCGCCGAAGTCAATCAGGCACTCACCGCGGTGAACGGCGGGCGCCTCATCCACATGCCGCAGCCGACGATCGTGTTCGATAACGGGGCTATGTCTCGTCGCACGCGCATTGCGCTGAGCGGGGACGCGAGCCTGATCTTTTGCGAGACCATCGTGCTCGGCCGCGCGGCCATGGGAGAAACGGTTAAAGAAGTGGCGCTGCGCGATCGCGCCGAGGTTGTTGTGGATGGCAGGCTAAGCTTTGTGGACGCGCTGCGCCTTGATGGGCAGACCCTTGCCTCATCCTCGAACCCTGCCGTGTTGGCGGGCCATCGCGGGTTTGGACTCTTTCTCTTTCGTGAAAAGGGCTCCCTTGATGAGGCGGCCAGCCGCGCCCGCGAGGTTCTTGGCCCGTTGGGCGGGGCAAGCGTGGTGAATGGGCTTATGGTGGCCCGGTTGCTTGCGCCCACGCACGGAGCGCTTCAGGATGCAGCCGCGCGGCTCAGCACAGCGCTTAGCGGGGTGAAGCCACCCCGCTCTTGGATGATCTGA
>JBCDLN010000214.1:0-7365 GCA_038745295.1 Pseudomonadota bacterium
CTTTGTGGCTGTGTGTGTGAGGTCAAGGTTGCCGTGCTCCTCAGAAAAGCCGACGATTTTGGCTTCGGGATGCTCCACGATGAGGCCAAAACCATCGAGCCCACCAGTGTCGCTCGTCAGCGTCTTTGAGCCTGCGTCCAGGATACCGCGATCAGGAGCCGCGCGGCTCACCACCGTGCTGTAGACCGACAAGGCACAGTCTTCGAATGTGGCGCTGCCGGCCGCCATCATCATGCGGTCGTTGTAGATGGATGTGCCGGCTCGGTGTTCCGTGACCCCTTGGAGTTTGCCGAGGTCTTTGAGGTTGGGGGTGCCGCCTGTGGAGACAATGTCAGGCGAAAGGCCTGCATCGCGAAGGCCCGCCTTGGTGTCATCCAAGAAGCGCTGGTCGCGCGGCCAATCCTCGCCCGTCGGGTAAAGGAGAAGGCCGCGGAATTGAAGGTGAGGGTTTTCGTGAGCGCTGACGGCAAGCGCCACGGCCTCAGCCGGGGTTTCGACACCGGCGCGTTTGCGGCCCGTGTCACACTCGATGAGAACGCTTGCAGGGCGCTCTGCCTGGCTTGCCGCGTCTGCGTAGGCGGCAAGCGTGACGGGGTTGTCGGCCGCAAGCTTGACATCGGCCCGCCGGAGCAGCGGGGTCAGCTGGCCGGCGCGCGCGCCGCCGATGGTGTTGTAGCAGACCAAAATGTCCTCAATGCCCGCGTCGAGCATTGTTTCAGCTTCGCCAAGCTTTTGGCAGGCGACACCTGCCGCCCCAGCCGCGATTTGCTGCCGCGCCAGATCGCCGTTTTTGTGGGTCTTGATGTGGGGGCGGTTTTTGATGCCGGCGGCATCGCACAGCGCCTGCGTGCGGGCAATGTTGCGCTCGACAATATCAAGGTCGATCACCACCGCCGGCGTGCCGATGCTGCGGGCAATCGTTTCTTTGAGGCTTGTGTTGGGCGTTCCGGTCAGCATCGGTGGGTCCAATCATGAGGGCGTTGCCAAGGGGTATAGCGCGTTCCACAGGCTTATCGTGCAAGGCTAGCGCATTTCGCGCCGCATGCGGCGCAAGGAAAAACGCGCGCCCCTTTGAAAAGCGGACGATATTTCCCGATCAAACGATTCCGCTTGATCGGAAACCGCCCTAGTCTCGACGGATCCGCCCTCAAGGAGAACGGCGCCATGCGCATCTTCACAGCGTCGCTTGCCACCGAAACAAACACATTCTCACCCCTTCCCACATCGCGTGCCACCTTTGAGGAGACGTTTTACGCCCCGCCTGGCACCCATCCCGACGATGTGACGCTGTGCACCGCACCCCTTTTCGTGGCGCGACGACGCGCGGCCCAGGAGGGGTTCGACCTCATCGAAGGCTCATGTTTTTGGGCCGAACCCTCCGGCACCGTTGACCGCAAAAGCTACGAGGCGATGCGCGACGAGATCCTTGATCAGCTGCGCGCGGCCATGCCGCTCGACGGGGTGTTGATGGGCTTTCACGGCGCGTTGGTCGTGGCCGGCCTCGACGATGCTGAGGGCGATGTTCTTGACCATGTCCGGCAGATCGTGGGGCCCACCTGCGTGATTGGGTGTGAGTACGACCCGCACGTGCACCTCACCGAAAAGCGGGTGCGGCTCGCCGATGTTTCCATCCTCTTCAAAGAGTACCCGCACGTTGATGTGGTGCCGCGGGCGCAGGAGCTGGTGACGCTCGTCCTCAAAACCATCCGCGGCGAGATCAAGCCCGTCTGTTCGCTCTACGACCCACGGATGATTGACTTCTTCCCCACCACGACAGAGCCCATGCGCAGCTTTGTCGACAAGATGATGGCGCTGGAGGGGAAAGATGAGGTCCTCTCCGTCTCGCTCGCCCACGGGTTCATGCATGCCGATACCCCTGATATGGGAACGCGCGTGCTGGTGATCACCAACGACGCCAAGCCCCATGGCGATGCGCTGGCGCAGACGCTGGGCGAAGAGGTGTTTGAAGGTCGCGGGCGCTGGTGCGCGCCTGTCCTCACTCTTGATGAAGCGCTCGACCAAGTTCTGGCCCACCAGGGCGGTCTCGCAATCCTTGCTGAGCCGGCCGACAACGCCGGTGGCGGCGCAGCATCGGACAACACCATGACGCTTCACGCTTTGATCGCCCGCGGGGCGCAGCGTGTTGCGGTGGCGCCGGTGTGGGACGCGCAGGCGGTGGGGTTTTGCCATGCCGCAGGGCTTGGCGCTGCCATCAGCTTGCGCTTTGGCGGTAAGGCGTCGGCCGGGTCAGGCGACCCTGTTGATGCTGACGTCACCGTCATCGGCCTTGCGCACGACGCCATCCAAATGTTCGGCGACGCCAAAGTGCCCCTTGGCAATGCCGCGGCTGTCAGAATTGGCGGTGGCGACGGCGGCGGGATCGACGTGATCCTCATCGAGAAGCGCACACAAGCTTTGGGTCTTGGCCTCTTTACCGAGCTGGGCCTCGATCCGGCCGCCTACCAGGCACTCGTCTTGAAGTCAGCGCAGCATTTTGCCGGTGCCTTTGGGCCGCTCGCTAGCCTCATCGTGCGGGCCGAAACCGGCGGCGCTTGCCCCACCCAGCCCCAAAGCCACCCCTACAAAAGCGTGAAGCGCCCGATCTGGCCGCTCGATGAGCAGGTTGCCGGCAAGGCCCTCATTTGAAGCGAGTTTAGGCAGCGAGGGTCAAAAAAAGCGCGGTTTAACGACTTGCCAAGGTGGCGATACCGGCAGAGACTTCGCGCGGTCTTTCACCACCGCTTGGGGGAGAGCGCGCCATCAGAACCGCGCCTTGCCCACCGCTTCAAGTTGACCGCTGCGTGCCGATCAGGACCCCACACGCAGCCCTTCAAGGGAAGAGCAGAACATGACCACAACCCGTCGGACATTTTTGGGCGGCACCGCAGCCACTGCGGCCATGCTGTCCACCCCCGCCATCAGAAGCGCCCGCGCCCAGGCAGATGCGGCCAACACCGTCACCGCGGTGATGCATGGCGACTTGCGCTCGTTCGATCCGATTTGGACCACCGCGAACATCACCTCTTACCACGGGGCGATGATCTACGACACGCTCTTTTCCTACGATGCGAACTTCAGGCCCCAGCCTCAGATGGTGGGCAAGTTCGACCTGTCAGACGATCAAAAGACCTACACCTTCGAGCTGCGCGACGGGCTCTCCTTCTCCGACGGCTCACCGGTGACGGCAAAGGACTGCGTCGCCTCGATCCGCCGCTGGGCCGCCCGCGACGGTGCAGCCCAGCACATGTTCGTGCGGGTGAAGGATACGCCCGTCGTCGACGACAAAACGTTCAAGATCGAGCTTGTGGAGCCTTATGGTCTGGTGCTCGACGCTCTGGGCAAAGTCTCCACCAACTGCTGCTACATCATGCGCGCGGCAGAGGCTGAGACTGACCCCTTTGAGCAAATCACCACCTACATCGGCTCCGGCCCGTTCACCTATAACCAAGACGCCTCAACGCCCGGTCAGCGCTACATCTACGATAAGCGCGATGCCTATGTGCCGCGCAGTGAGCCCGCTTCAGGAACGGCAGGCGGCAAGGTGGTCTATATCGACCGCGCGGTGTTTGAAAACATTGCCGATGAGCAGACCGCGATGGCAGCCCTCCAAGCCGGCGAAATCGACTTTTACGAAACCCCGCCGATTGACCTTCTGCCAGTCCTTGAAGCTGACCCCAACATCAACGTTGAGATCATCAACAAGGGCGGCAACGTGGGGATGGCGCGGCTCAACTTCCTCCATCCGCCGTTCGACAACGAGTTTGCCCGCCAGGCGATGCTCCACCTCATAAAGCAAAACGACATCTTGGCGGCAACGTTCGGCAACCCGGCCTACTTCCAGGAATGCCCATCGTTGTTCGGCTGCTCGGGCAACATGCAAACCGATGTGAACACCGGCTGGTACTCAGACGGACAAGACATCGAAAAGGCCAAAGAACTCTTTGCCAAGGCAGGCTATGACGGCCGCCCGGTGACCGTGCTCCAGGCCACGAACATCTCGTTCATGAACAATGCGGCCCTCCTCATCGCCCAGTCGCTGCGGCAGGCCGGGATCAACGTGCAGCTTGAACCGTCTGACTGGGGCGGGGTGGTGACGCGCCGGGCTGTCAAATCACCGCCTGCCGATGGCGGCTGGAACATCTTCGTCACCTGGGCTTCGGGCCATGCGTTCGATAACCCCATTGGGCTCTCAGCCCACGCGGCCAACGGCGATGAAGCTTGGTTTGGCTGGCCCGCCAACTTCGACCATGAGGCGATGCGCGATGCCTGGGCCTCAGCACCCACATTCGATGATCGCAAGGAGGTCGCCGTCAAACTCCAAGACAACGCTTGGAACTTTGTGCCGATGGCTGTCCTTGGGCAATGGACACCGCCCGTGGCCTATCGGAACAACCTCACTGGGCTGCTTGCAATGCCTGAAGTCGTTCCGTTCTGGAACCTCAAGAAAACCTAAGGCGAGGGCCGGGCCATGGATGCATCACATGGCCCGGTCCATCTGGGCGCAAGCGTGGCTCGGCAGGCTCACCGCATCAAACCGCTGCGCGGTTCCTCCGCTGCGTTACGGCCCTTTCAGGGTGACCCGGTGAGCCTGCCGGGCCAGTCGGTGCCCATGACGGCTACGCTGAACCGAGTTGTTACTCGGATCAGCGATCATCTGAGGAGACGTCCGCAACAGCGGACGTATTTGGAACGACCGGGGGAACATGACAGGGTCCCGACACTCCAAAGGAACATGATTAAGACCCTCAGTCATCGACATCCCAACGGGTGCCACTTGGGTATCAAATGACTGCGTTTATCGTTCGAAGGATCGCTTCGACATTTGTGGTGATGGCGGTTGTGGGGATCTTGGTGTTCCTGCTCCTGCACCTTTCACCGGGTGACCCAGCGGCCATCATTGCTGGCGACAACGCAACACCTGCGCAGATCGACGAGATCCGCAAGCGGCTGGGGCTCGATGACCCGCTGCCGGTCCAGTTCGTGCGCTGGGCGGGCGGGGTGCTCCAAGGCGACCTTGGAGTTTCCATCTTTTCCAACGACCCTGTGCTGACACTCATCAAACAGCGCGCAGAACCCACCATCGCGCTCGCGTCCACCACGCTTGTGTTTGCTATCATCCTTGCGATCAGCGCAGGGGTTTTGGCGGCTTGGAAAGCAGGCGGCGTTGTCGACCGTGCCGTGATGGGGCTTTCCGTGCTGGCGTTTTCCGTGCCCGTTTTCGTGGTCGGCTATGCGCTTGTTTATGTGTTTGCCATCAAACTCCAATGGCTCCCCGTCCAAGGCTATAAGCCCATCGGCGAAGGGGTGTTGCCTTGGGCGCGGCACCTGGTGCTGCCGACCATCGCGCTGGGGCTTGCCTACATCGCCCTCATCGCGCGCATCACGCGCACCTCCATGCTCGACGTTTTGGCGGAAGACTATATCCGCACCGCCCGGGCCAAAGGCGTGTCAACGCCGCCGCTACTGCTAAAGCATGCGCTCAAAAACGCGGGCGTCCCCATCGTGACGGTGATCGGGATCGGGGTGGCGCTGCTGATTGGCGGCGTGGTGATTACTGAAACAGTCTTCAACATTCCTGGGATGGGGCGGCTTGTGGTGGATGCCATCGCCAAGCGTGACTATCCGATCATCCAAGGTGTCGTTTTGATGTTTTCGGGCGTCTACGTCATCGTGAACCTTGCGGTGGACATCATCTATACCTTCATCGATCCGCGGATCCGATACTGATGACGATGGAAGCGGCCGCCAAACCCGGCGTTGGGCGCACGAGCTGGCGCTTCTTGCGGCGCAACCCGACGCTGGTGTTCGGCTCGCTCATCTTGCTGGCGATGGTGGTGGTGGCGATCATCGCGCCGCTCATCAGCGCCGATCCGCTTCTCATGCAACCCATCAACAGGCTGAAGCCGCCGTCGGCGGAGTTTTGGCTGGGGACCGATGCACTGGGGCGGGATGTGTTTGCGCGGACGATCTATGGCGCGCAGGTGTCGCTGCTTGTGGGGTTTGCGGTGGCTGCCATTGCCATGGGCGCCGGGCTCGCCATCGGCCTACTCGCCGGCTACTTCCGTATCGTGGAAGCCATCATCATGCGCTTCTTGGATGGGGTGATGGCGATCCCAGCTATCCTTCTGGCCATCGCGCTCGTTTCGCTGACAGGCGCCAGTGTGCTGGTGGTGATTATTGCGATCTCCATCCCGGAGACGCCGCGGGTGGTTCGGCTTGTGCGGGCTGTCGTCCTGTCGGTGCGCGAGCGGCCCTACGTGGAGGCGGCGATTGCCGGCGGCGCCCCCACCTGGAAGGTGCTGATCCGCCACATCCTGCCGCCCACCATCCCGCCGCTCATCGTCCAGGCCACTTACATCTGCGCGTCGGCCATCCTGGTGGAGGCGGCGCTTTCGTTCCTGGGGGCAGGTGTCCCGCCGGAGATCCCCACCTGGGGCAACATGATCTCCTCGAGCCGGCTCTACGTCGGCCTCGCCCCTTGGACGGTGTTTTGGCCAGGTCTTGCGCTTGCGATTGTGGTGCTCGCGGTCAACCTCGTGGGGGATGGTCTGCGCGACAGGCTCGACCCCCGCATTGCAAGGCGGATGTGACCGTGGCCAACGCAGCACAGACCCTTGAGGCTCAGCCGGCCGATGGCACAGAATCACCGCTTTTGACGGTTGAGGATCTGAGAACCCACTTCTTCTCTGAAGACGGCGTGACGCGCGCTGTCGATGGCGTCTCATTCCAAGTCCAACCCGGCGAAACGCTGGGGATTGTGGGCGAATCTGGATGCGGCAAGAGCGTAACGGCTCTGTCTATTCTGCGCCTCCTGCCACCCAGGATCGGGCGCACCGTCGGCGGGCGCATCCTCTTCGGCGAGACCGATCTTCTCAGCCTGTCTGAGACGCAGATGCGCGAGATCCGCGGCGACCGCATCGCCATGATCTTCCAAGAGCCCATGACGAGCCTCAACCCCGTGCTCACCATCGGCGGGCAAATCGCCGAAGCGGTGCGCATTCACCGGGGCGTTTCCATGACCGCTGCCCGGGAGCGCGCTCGCGAGGTGCTCGACCTTGTGAAAATCCCTGACGCGGCAAGCCGGCTCGATGACTACCCCCATCAGTTCTCGGGCGGAATGCGGCAGCGGGTGATGATCGCGATGGCGCTTGCGTGCGATCCCAAGCTCCTTATTGCCGATGAGCCCACCACCGCGCTCGACGTCACCATCCAAGCCCAAGTGCTCGACCTGATGCTGCGCCTCAAGGCGGAGATGGGCGCCGCGGTGATCCTCATCACCCACGATCTCGGCGTGGTGGCCGAGACGTGCCAGAGGGTGATCGTGATGTACGCGGGGCGCGTGGTGGAGGAGGCCAGCGTTTACGA
>JBCDLN010000215.1:0-7295 GCA_038745295.1 Pseudomonadota bacterium
CCCCCCTTTGGACACACGCCCGGGGGTGGCCCTATTTACTCACCCCCCGGCGCCCCATGTGCGGGTTTCCCCAACCCGCCCCCCCGCGGGATTCTGACCGTGTCGGCTCCGAAGGAACGTCGCTGTTTGGTGTCCCACCAAAGGAACATGTGAAGGGTTCTTTGGCGGCACCTCTGTGTCTTGGCGGAGCTTAGATTGATGAACCTTCAAAGCTGCTACATCTAGGTCGACCGGATGTGCCGCCAGATGGCACCCGCCCCCACCGTGGCAATCCCAGCGGTGAGGAAAAGGCTTCCAACCGGCAGGAGACAAAGCGCGCCCATGACGCCTGCGCCTCCCCTTTGGACAGCATTCAACCGCACACGGCCGAACCCCACAAGCGCACCCGTCACCAAAGGCACCGCGACGGCAGCTGAGAACCCTGTAAGCACAACCTCGTACCAAGGCCCCTCCATCAACAGCGCCGGCCGGTACACAAAGACGAATGGTAAGATGAACGCGATCCACCCAAAGCGCATGCTGGCGAGAGCGGTTTCCATCGGCTTTGCACCGGCAATGGGCGCAGCAGCAAAGGCTGCCAGCGCGACCGGCGGCGTAATCATCGACAATAGCCCGAAGTAAAACACAAAAAAGTGCGCTTCGAGGGCGCCAAGGCCGAGTTCCACAAGGGGTGGCGCCGCCAGCGCAGCCAGAAGCAGATAGACCCCACTTGTCGGCAGCCCCATCCCAAGGAGGATTGACACCAGCGCCGTCACCACAAGGAGGAGCACCATCGACCCCTCACCAAGCCCTAAAAGGACGAACGACAACCCGAACGACAGGCCCGATATGGACAGAAGGCCGATCACCATCCCAGCAACAGCGCAAACGGTGAGGATTTCGGCAGCCGCGCGCCCGGTATCGACCAGCGCGGCCACCAGCGCAGCCAGACCCATGCGCACCGGCCCGAGGCGCAACAGCCCCATCACGCACAAAATAATGGAGGCCCACACCACGGCCTTCGAGGCCGGCATCGAGAGAAGAAAAAGACACGTCAAAAGCGTTGCCATGGGCACAATCACCACCGGAATATGGGGCGCTATCTGCCGCCATGACCGGCCCATCAAAGTATCATGGGCGCCGAGGGCGTTGCGTTCTGAAATCAAGCTGATCTGCAGGTAGACTGCGTAAAAGTATAGCGATGCGGGGATGATGGCAGCCACAATGATTGCCTGGTAGGGGAGCTGTAGGAACTCCGCCATCAGGAATGCGGCGGCGCCCATCACCGGCGGCATAATCTGGCCTCCCGTGGAGGCAACGGCCTCAATGGCGCCGGCCTCTTTGGGCCTAAATCCTGCGTTCTTCATCGCGGGGATGGTCACCACGCCGGTGGACATGACGTTGGAGACGGCGCTGCCGGAAATGGAGCCCATGAAGCCGGAGGCGATCACCGCCATTTTAGCGGTCGCGCCAGGACGGGTGCCAGCGAGCTGACGGGCAGCATCTGTTAAGACTTCAGCACCACCTGTTGAGACCAAAAGCCGGCCAAACAAAATGAAAAGTACCACAACGAAGGCTGCAACCTGCAAAGGGGCGCCAAGTGCTGCCGTGGAGTCGGTCCCGATAAAGCGTAGGATGTCTGCCGGGGGGATGGGCCTGCCGCTCAACAGGCCAGGCACATGGTCCGCCAGGACGGCGTAGACCCCAAGCGCTGCACACAAAATCACGAGGCTCCAGCCGGCCGTGCGCCGCAGCGCCTCCAGCGTCACAACAGCAAGACCAAGTCCCACAAGAAGGGACTCCTCAGGGTGGAAGAATGCACCTTCTGAGAGGACCGGAAACCGCACAGCAAGGTGGATCCCCACCCAAAGCGCAGCGATCGCCAGAACGGTATCGACCGCCCGCCCGGCCCGACCCCGCTGATGGCGATTGCCCAGAAACACCGCCGCAACAGACAGACCAAGGAGAAGCCCAGCCACCTGCTCAGGGTAAATCAAAACACCAGCGTACAACGGCCCATCAAGGGCATAGGCAATGGCAATCACCGTCACCAAGCCACCCGCAATGGCCGCGCACAACCGCCTCACGCGGGTGAAGGTCGCCACGGTGTTGGCGCGGGAGCGAGCGCTTAGCGGATGCCAGCCGCCTCAAAGAACTGGAGAGCAGCCGGATGATAGGACAGCGGGATGTCCTTGCCGAGCCCAGCAGGATCATACTCGCGCCAAAGCGGGCTTGTGGCTTTCAGGCCCCCTTCCCCTTCGTAAAGCGCTTTGAGCACTGAGCTCACAACATCATCAGGCACATCGCCGTGGGCAAAGAGCAGGTAATCATAGGCGAAAACCCGGGTCGGCTCATCGAGCCCCGGCAGGTCTTCGCTGGCTGGGATGTCTCTCAGGTATGTGCCGGGCAGGACTTCAGCCAGTTTTGCTTCGTCCGCCGGGGCAAATGGCAAGAATTCGATGGTGCCACGGGCCGCTTCAATATCGTAGGTGGGTTTAGAGCCCACAGCGGCAATGGAGATATCGGTCTGACCTTGCTTCATCGCGTCGAACATGCGGGGGAAGTTGGCAATCGGCACCTCCACCACATCGCTGTAGGTGAGATCACCGGCATTGAGAGCGGCGCGGATGATAAAATCTCCCAAAGAACCATCGGGAAAGCGCGGAACTTTGAGGCCCTTCAGGTCACTATAGCCGGAAGCGCCCAATTCTGTGGGCACCAAAATGCCCGCCATAAACGGGAAGAGGTTTGCCACCACCACAAGGTTAGGGGCCGGCTGGGACGACATCCCCTCCCCTTGCACCGCGTAGAAGGTCTGGGGGTAGTTCGCGATCCCGAACTCGATGCGCCCAGCATCCACCATGGGGATATACTGCGCGGTGTTGCCCATCACTTGCGGGCGCATTTGGACCTCACCAGCCTCTGAGACAACGCTGGCAATGGCGTTGGCAATTTGCGCCGTCGCCCCGCCCTTGGTCGTGCCGAGGGCGACAGTCTGCGCAGCCGCGGACAGCGGGATAAATCCCACCATGCTGATGAGGGCTGCCGTCAAGACTTTGCGCATCATAAGCCTCCGCAATGCGGGTTGAGTGGGACGTGGTTGCGACCTTGTCCTGAGAATCTATAGCATTGGCGGTGTCCACAACAAGAGGAGACCGCGATGGCCCCAAGCCGACACATGGTAATCTTGGGGGGATGCGGCGGCATCGGACGGGCGCTGACGGCGCGCGCACAGGTGGACGGATGGCGCATCACGGTCTTGGACCTTGAAGCGTCTCTCTCGCGCTACACGCCGGGGTCTGAGATCGAGACCCGGGCCATTGACGTGCGGGACGCGGCCAGCACAAGGGCCGCATTCAACGGCCTCGGGCCCGTCGACGGCTTTGTCAATCTTGCCGGGTTCATGACGGGGGTCACCCCGCTGGAAGCCACCACCGCCGATGAGTTTGACGAGGTGCTTCAAGGCAACTTCCGAGGCGCCTATCTTGCTGCTCAGTGCGCGCTTCCGCTGCTGCGGGAAGGCACATCGGCTGCACTCGTCAACACGGTCTCCGGCCTTGCCAACAATGTGCGGCCTGGCTACGGCCTTTATGGCGCGTCAAAAGCGGCCATGATCCATCTGACCAAAACGCTTGCTCTGGAGGCCGCGCCGCTGGTGCGCGTCAACGCTGTGGGCCCTGCTGCTGTCGATACAGCATTTCTTCGGGGCGGAACCGGCCGCTCCAATGAAGACGAAGCCTCCAGCCTCAACACAGACGCCTATATTGCCATGACACCCCTGCGCAGGCTGGCCACACCCGATGATGTGGTGGGGCCAATTATGTTCCTCCTGGGCCCTGATAGCAGTTTCATGACAGGCCAAACGCTTTGGGTGAACGGCGGAGGGTACATGCCATGACGGACGCGGGGTCTGTGAACTCGCTCAAGGGCCGCGTTATCTTGATCACAGGGGGAAGCCGCGGCCTTGGGCGGGAAATGGCGCTTGCCCTTGCCGAAGCCGGCGCAAAGCTCTGTATCACGGGCGCCAGCGACAGTGCCGCACTTGACCAAACGGCCGGGGATCTGGGCGCTCGCACGGGGCCCGACAACGTTGTGTCGATCGCCGCAGACGTTGCCGACCCAGGCGCCTGCAACAGCGCCGTCGCCGCCTGCGTTGACCGGTTTGGCCGGGTGGATGTGCTCATCAACAACGCTGGGCTTGGAATGCGGGTCATCTCCGAGGCATTCACCACCCAACCTTCCAAGTTCTGGCAGGCCGACACAGACGCCTGGCGAAGACTTGTCGACACAAACACCAATGGGCCCTTTCAGATGGCCAAAGCCGTTGTACCGCTGATGTTGGAGGCTGGTTTTGGCAAGATCATTAACGTCTCCACCTCGGACCAAACCATGGTCCGCAAAGGTTATGCGCCTTACGGGCCCTCCAAGGCTTTCTTGGAGGCCGCTTCCCGGATTTGGGCGGCAGACCTTCAAGGTACGGGTATCACGGTGAATGTGCTCCTGCCCGGCGGCGCCACCGACACTGATATGCTCCCCCCTGGCCCTGGCCGGAAGGGCGCTGATGGGAACCTTCTCGACCCCGTCATCATGCGGCAGCCGATCCTGTTCCTTGCCTCAGACGCATCAAACGGGATGACCGGTGGGCGCTACATCGCAAGGCTTTGGGACGGTCCTGACGCGGCGCGCGACACCTCCATCGAAAAGCCCAAAATCATGTAGTATCGGCCTGACTGCCATGCGCGCCTGTGTCGTGGCAGTTCTGCTCTTCTGGGCGAAGTTGAGGGGTGAGAACTGCCGGAAGTTGAGGTCATGAGACAGTTCGCGTAGCGTTCGTCATATGAGACCGCTCCATCGTCCTCTCTTGGGGATCAACTTTTTCGCCGGCGATGTCATTGCAGGTCTTGGGCCTTATTTGGCCATTTACCTCCTCGTCACGCTTCATTGGCAGCCTGGGCTTATCGGCGTGGCGCTTTCGGTCGGCACCATCATGACGGTGGTGCTCCAAACACCGGCAGGCGCTATCATCGATGGGATCCGTGCCAAGCGCATGTTGATGGTGGCGTGCGTGGCGGCCGTGGGCGGGGCAGCGCTCACGTTGGTGTTTTTTAGGACGACCTTTGCTGTCTATAGCGCACAGGTGATTATGGGCGGGGCGCTGGCGTTCCTGGGTCCGCTCATCGCCGCCATCACGCTTGGCATTGTTGGCCGAGAGAATTTCACCCGCCAGACCGGCGCGAACCAAGCCGTCAACCATGCCGGCAACGTTGTGGCGGCGGCAGCGGCGGCGGCGCTTGCTCTTGCGGGATTCGTGGATGGCGTCTTCGTGCTGGTCTCGCTGATGGCGGTGGGGATGATTGTCTGCACGCTGCTCATCAAGCCCTCCGAGATCAGCCATGAGATGGCCCGAGGCGGTGTTGCTGAAACCCCTTCAGGCGAAGAGCAGCCCAGCGGCTTCAAAACGGTGGCGAGCGATCGCAGGCTGCTGATCTTCGCGCTGTGCGTGTTCTTATTCCACGCTGCCAATGCCGCCATGCTTCCCCTCGTGAGCCAAAAGCTCTCATTGGGGAGCGATGCTGGCCACGGTATCGCCTTCACGTCAGCCTGCATTATCGCCGCGCAAGCCGTCATGACGGTGATGGCGATCATCTGCGGCCGGACGGCGGATCGCTGGGGGCGCAAGCCTCTCTTTTTGTTTGCCTTTGCCATATTGCCGTTCCGGGCGGTGCTTTACACCCTTACCGATGAGCCGGTGCTTCTCGTGGCCATCCAGGCCCTTGATGGGGTGGCGAACGGGATCTTCGCCATCATCTTCCTGCTGATCATCTCTGACGTGACCAAAGGGACCGGCCGCTTCAACGTGGCCCAAGGCGCTTTGGCAACACTCATTGGCGTTGGGGCCACGCTCAGCAATCTGACCGCAGAGTGGGTGGTGCAGATTTTCTCTTACGATGTCGCGTTCTTGGGACTGGGCAGTGTGGCCTTTGTCGGCGCCATCATCTTCTTCATCTTCATGCCGGAGACTGCTGCCCACGCAAGCCGCGCCCGGGACGCCGCCTCATCTGCGCGCTGATATGGCCTGAGCGGAGGGGCGATCATGTCCATCAGCCTCATCGTTTCCCTGTGCGTGTTCCTGCTGATCGCGGTGCGGGAATTCTTGCCGCCCTTTTTGAAGATTTGGCACATCATGCTGGCGGGTGCCCTGGTGCTCCTTGCCCTGGGGGAGATCGCACCGCGCGACGCTCTCCACGCCGTTGACTGGAACATTATCGTTTACCTGTTTGCCGTCTTTTCGGTGGGCCGCGCGCTCTACGACAATGGCTTCTCCCACGAAATCGCAGCGAGGCTAACCCGGCTGAAGCATAGGGGGACGGCTTTGTTCGTCTTCGTAATGGTGTTTGCCGTTGTCGCGGCCGTGATGACCAATGATGCGGCGGCCATTATAGGAACACCCATTGCCCTTCTCCTTGCGCACCGCACGGGATCTGACGCCAAACTCTTCCTCATTGCGCTTTGCGTGACCGTCACCATCGGCAGTATGGCAACACCCATCGGCAACCCGCAAAACCTTCTCATTGCAGCAAGCGGCGGCGTTCCAGCACCGATGCTCACCTTCCTCGCCTGGCTGATTGTGCCGACGGTTCTGTGCCTCGGCCTCACCACGCTCTGGCTTCTTCGTGCGGCCAATGCTCAAAGCGATGCGCCAACCGCTGAGCCAGACTTTGCAGACAACACAGAGGCTGCGCCTCAAGGTGCCCGGCTTTGGCCGCTCTACTCTTCTTTGGCGCTTCTCGTTGTCCTTGTGACCGGGGAAAGCGTGATTGCCCTTTTCGTCCCGGAATGGACGGTTCCTTTAGGGGCGCTCGCGATGGTTGCAGCCATCCCGGTTTACGTTTTCGGGCAAAGGCGTGTTCAAACCCTGTTGCGGATCGATTGGCCCACGCTGGTCTTCTTCGTTGCGATGTTCATCGTCACCGGCTCTCTTCTCCAGTCCGGCTCGATCCAAGGTTTATTGGGCGGTGTTGCTGCCCATATGAACGAGCCTGCCGTGACGGCTGTTATCAGCTTCGTCGGCAGCCAAATTGTGTCCAATGTCCCGCTTGTCGATATTTACTTGAAGCTGCTGCCCTCGTTTGACGTGCCCAACCTTATGATGCTGTCAGCAATCTCAACACTTGCTGGTAACGTCTTCATCATATCAGCCGCCAGCAATATCATCGTCCTGCAAGCGGCTGAACACATGGGGGGGCCCACCATCCACTTCAGCACATTTGCGAAGAAAGTCATTCCGATCGGCCTTATCTCAACCGCCATCACCG